>JAZUGG010000117.1:0-10703 GCA_045641105.1 Ruminococcus sp.
ATATACGACAGCATTAAGGCATTACTCGGATAAAAGAAAGATAACATAAAAAAGGAGCTGTATTTTTAACTCGCTCCATGTCAAGTAGACAGTGAAAAAAACAAAAAACAAGGCGGTTATACGAATTAAAAATCGTAATAACCGCCTTTTATATATTGAGAATTAAACTTTCGGATTAACTGGTATTATCCCACAATACGCATATCAAAAATTTCAACGAACTGTGCAGGATATGTTTCCATAATAGCACCATCATATTTAATACTGTATTCGCTGTCAACCTTTGGAGTTGTGCCGTCTGAAATTGCTGTGAGTGGAACTACGAATTTGTCACTGCTTTTCAGTTCAGGTGAATCAGCTACGGGTGTTACTATAATGGATTCATCAGTAATCTCAGTAACGATGACGTTGACATTGACCTGAAAATACTTGCTGTCATGTATTCTCAGAATGTATTTCTGAATTTCAAGTGCATCGGCATTAGTTAAGCCGTTTTTGTCTATATCACCATTAATCTTTCCCTGTTCTGTCATATGAACAGGATTTGTACCATTTAAGCCGTATTTTTCTGGACTTGCTAAAGACTGCATTATTAGTACTGCATCTGATAAATCTAATTTACCATCAAGGTTTGTGTCACCCTTTACTTTGCTTAATTCGCCTGTTGTAGTTGTAATTGTGGTTGTGGTTACTGTGGTTGTAGTAGTTGTTGTATCGGTTGTGGATGCATTGTCTCCATCTAATGCAACAAAATTCAATTCGTTATATTTAGCGTGTCTCTGTGCATAAGAATTTACATAGCCTTTAATTGTAAAGCCGTCTATTTTTTCAGCACCATTTTCATCTTCATAAAATCCTAATGCGTACTCATCAATATACTCAACATTTTTAGGAATTTCTATTTCTTTAAGTGAAGTACAGCCAAAAAATGCTTCTTGTTTTATAAATTCAACACTTTCGGGGATATTAATGCTTTCAAGTGAAGAACAATTGCCAAAACATAAATCACTTATTTGTGTTAAATTGTTAGGCAAATCCACAGATTTTAATGATGTGCAGTTTACAAATGCATAGCTTCCTATACTTGTTACGCTGTCGGGAATTTTAACTGATGTAATTTCTGCTGCATTTTCAAAAGCACAAGTTCCTATTGAGACTATACCATCAGATATTTCAATATCACCTTTACAATATCTTCCGTCAATAACAATATCGTTTACTATAACAAGCGGATTTTCATCCAGTTTGTTTTTCAGCCATGCTGTGTTATCAAATGCTTTTAGTTTGATAAGTGAAAGATTTTTAGGAATATTAATTTCTGTCAGCTTTTCACAGTTCTGAAATGCAATCGGCAAAATGGCTTCTAAGCTTTCGGGCAAGCTTACTGATTTAAGTTCTTTTAAATCCTTGAATAATGCGTAATCAATCATAGTAATTCCTTCACCGACAATTACATTGATGATTTTATCAGAATACTCTGAAAATGTTGATGCTGAAAAATATTTACCTGTATTTTCCGTCATTCCTTCACCACTTATTATAAGTGTTCCGTTGCTGTTAAGTATCCATTCGGTATTTTCTCCGCATTCGCCCTGTGCAACTATTTCAGTTGTATCTGTATCTTCATCAATCGCCACAAACTTAAATCCGTTCTTTTCTGCATAAGCCTGTGCTGATGAATTGGCATAGCCTTTAATTGTAAATCCGTCTATTTTTTCAGCACCATTTTCGCCTTCATAAAATCCCAAAGCATAATTATCAATATACTCAACATTTTTAGGGATTGTTATTTCTTTAAGTGCTGTACAGTCATAAAATGCTTTTTGATTTATATACTTTACGTTGTCATGTAGTTTTACAGTTGTAAGCATTGTGCAATTTTCAAATAATCCGTATGATAATTCTTCAAGACCATTTGGGATTGTAATTTCTTTTAGATTTATACATCCCTCAAAAGCACGGATATCTATTGACGTAATTGTATCTGGTAATTTGATTGATGTTATGTCTGTTGCATTTTCAAAAGCTTTATACGGAATTCGGATTACACCATCGGGAATATTAACATCACCGACACATTTTTTACCATCGACAACAAGGTTATTAACGATAACAAGTGGATTTTCTTTCTGCATATTAGCCAACCATTCAGTATTTTCAAAAGCATATTCTTTGATAATTCTGATACTTTTTGGGATATTAATCTTTGAAAGATTTTCACAGTTTTCAAATGCTCTTGGAAGAATAACTTCTAAACTGTCAGGTAAACTTACTGACTTTATGTTTTTCAAATCATAAAACAAAGCTGCACCAACTACAGTAATTCCATCTTCAATTATTACATCTGTTATTAAATCTGCATATTCTATAAATGGAGAATATGTTTTTTCATTATGCAAGTAGGAACCTTTACTATTAATAGTAAGTTTTCCATTGCTGTCAAGTGTCCATTCGGTATTTTCTCCGCATTCGCCCTGTGCAACTATTTCAATATCTTCAATTGAAATTGATGTGCTATCGGGAATTTCCGTTGTTTCGGCTGATACCATATAAGGTATAGCCGATAATGTCATAGCTGTAGCTGTCACAATACTAAGTAATCTTTTTTTCATAAAAATGCCTCCTTTAATGATATTGAGTTCCAGTTGATTCTTCAGAGTGACCATATCTATGATAAGAGTTATAAAGATTAGTATCTTTAGTTATTTTCATTCCTTCTTTCTATTAATTTATAGATTTTATAATTTCATCACACTCATCATATGCCAGGGATGAGGTATAGATTGACATAATAGTAGTATCATACGGATAAACTAACGTAAATTGTCCATCTTCTTTTGATACTATAGCAGAAAATCCGTTTATTTGGATTTTTTCTAAATTATAGTAATCACTTGGAAAACCTACTTCTGACATATCTTCCTTATCATCAAAAACATCATATGCAATTACTATCCTGTTATTTTCGTTTTCAAATATAAATTCTATACTATTGTTATTTTCAAAATTAAATTGTTCAACATTAATCATTTCAAACCCATCCGGCAAATAATCAGGAACTTTTGGAAATATTCCGTACTTTGCACATTCAGCTTTTATGCCGTATTTATCATCATCTGCCGATTCATCATCAGCAAGCTCAACAGAAAATCCACCCTTTGTATAATGGATTATTGTCTTAAAAACATTCATGCCGTATGCTGATAATGTAAAAATATTCGCTGAAAATAATAATGTAACCGCACAAGTTGCTGCAATAAATCCCTTATTTCTGAACAATACTAATTTTTTGTGTTTTGGTTTTGTTTTCTCAGAATATAGTAATAATTCATTAATTCCACTTTCGGTTTGATTTTTAATTTTTTCATCAATTCCTAAAAGTTCCGCATATTGTCCTGTAAGTTCATTTACCTTGTCATAATCCCGATTAATATCAGATTTTTTTAATTCATATTCAAGGTCGTTTTTAATAACTTGAAGAGCATCTTTTCTGAATTCAGTGTCTTCCATTATTTCTTTTATAAGCTTCATACTTTTTCCTCCCTTACTAATAATACGTCTCAAAAATATGTATTTCTTACACTTTGAAAAAAGTTTGTATGCTTCTATAAATAATTGTTGCTTTATTTGTTTAATATATCAAAAAGTTTTTTTCTTATACGGTGTATTTTAATATACAGATTACTCATAGAAATACCATATTCAGCTGCAAGCTGTTCACGTTTTTTTTCGTCATAATAAGCCTCAATCAATACTCGTTCTTCATTATCAAGCAAATCGAGAATAGTTTCATTTTCTTTAGTAAAGTCAGAATCCTTGTCTTCTATTTCAGGAAGTTCCTCAATACTTATATCATTATTCTTATTTTTGCGAATATACTGCATTATTTCACGTTTAGCTACTCTGTAAAGCCATAGTCTAATATTATCATCAAGTTTGAGTTTATGTAATTTTTTATGAAGTACAAGAAAAACCTCCTGAGTACAGTCACTTGCTCCTTCAACATCGCCTTTAAGAATATAAGAACAATAACGCATAATTTCAGAATAATACTCAACAACAATTTTCTCATATATATTCATTTTCACCCTCCTAATAACAAACGTTACAAAAATCCAGATTTCTTACAAAATAAGAAATTAAATATGTAGGAACAATAAAAAATCGTATAATTGAACAAATATATATATTTATAATTGTGCATGATTACAATCAATAATTCAAACGGCTCGCAGAAAAAATCTGTGAGCCGTTTTCCATAAAATCAATCATTACCATATAATCTTTGATACTCATCCTTGATATACTGACAACTATCAATAATTACAATAACCTCACCAAGCAATAAATAATAGAACAATACCGAGAATAAGCACAGAAAAAGCAAGCAAAGTTTCCTTATTGCTTATTAAACATTTCCATTATTATAGAAAGCATATCAGAATCTATCTCTAATTAAAAACCAAAGAACGTTCACAATGTGGTTTCTGACATCGTTCTAATTGGAACGATGTCTTTTTTCTATTTTTTCGGAATAGCCCAGCCGAACATTCCAAGAAACATGAGTATGATTACAACTGTTACTAATAGAAGGACAATAATGTCCGATGATACACTCTTTCGCTCTTCTTTATATTCATGATAAGAGTCAATTAAACAGCGGATAATGATGTATACAACATAGGCTGCTACCATAAATAATACAACATTGAATTTAATTACATCAACAAACCATACACCTGATACCAAAATAATCATTGCTGCTATAATTGATATATTATCATTGCAATGTTCTGAATACAGCTTAACCATAAGCTTTATAGCCAGTATTAAGAGTATTAAAACGATAACGAATATAATAAAATAGCTTATAATCGCTGACATTAAATTTAATTGTATTATTTTTCCATGGTAACTTATAGGTTCAGATTCCAGTTTTAATAATCTTGTTGCTGCTTTACTAATCGTTATGCTTAATGATTCGTATAAATTAAGAATTTTTGTTCCAACAGTCTTTACATCAGCTATGAATTCTTTGGAACGGGCAGCTGTTGCAAGCGTAATTAATGCAGAATAAATTATAAGCATAATAAATACAACACCATAAGCAGCTTTATTTTTGCTGTTTAATGTTTCTGCCTGATTTCTTATATATTCGTCCTGATTAGCTATTTTTCTCTCTAAATCTTCAGTTCTTCGTTCATAGTCCCTCTTAAATCTTTCCTCAGCCTTCTTTATTTCTTCATCCCGTTTCTTATTAGCGGACTCTTCGGCTTCTGATTTTATTTGTGCTATTATTTTTTTCTGTTCCTGTTGGCTGTTGTTCTTCTGTTTTAACAATATTTCCGCTTGCTGCTGTATCTGCAAAGATTGCTCTTGCACTTGCTTCAATAGCCTTTGCTTTTCTGATGATATCGTCTGTATCTGTTGTTGCTGTTCCAGTATCTCCTGACGTAGATTGTCGTTCTCCGTATATAAATTCGTTGTCAAGGCTATTAATTTGTCTACGTCTTCTGGCGAATAATTCTGCAATTTGTCGTTTTCGTTCATTATCTTCAATATTTCCTTTCACTTCTGCTTCTTTAATCTTCTGTTCCTTTAATTTACGTTCTTTTTCAATTTCTTCGTCTCTTGCTCTGATCAGACGTTTAAATAATTGCTCTCCGGCATTAAAAAGGCGGTGAACAAGGTTCAGGAATATATTTTCCTGTTTTACCGCTTTATTGTATTCCACACGCTCAGATACTCCGCCATCGGCAACAATCTTACGTGCAGTATATCCTTCATGGATAGTCGGAATACATTCTATACCTTGTCTTTCAAAGCTGCGGTGGTCAATCTGATTCTCCTTGTCAAGACGTTTGTTGCAGCACTGTTCCCACTCAGTTCTCCATTCCTCAATACGTTCCGTCTCGTTCCAGTCGTTATAATCTTCCTTATGAGACTTGTACTGCTTACGACCTGATTTATCAATTTTCTGAAATATCTTCTCACCGTTTTCATCAAGGTCATAAATTTTTCGTGATTTAGGTGCCCATGAGCCGTCTTCCTTAATACTTCTTGTGGTAGTCATAATATGAGCATGAGGATTGCCATCGCCTTTATCATGCAGAGCCCAGTCCGCACACATACCTCTGTTGGTAAGACCTGAAACGAACTCCCTGACAGTATCAATCTGATTCTCTCTTGAAAGTTCAACAGGAAGAGCAACCTCAAACTCACGATACAGTCTTGCATTCTTTTGTTTTTCAATGGAGTGAACAGCGTTCCATAGCACTTCCCTGTTCATGTATTCAGAGGGAGCATTATTGCAGAGGGATATTTCAGAGAATACAACACCGCCTTTATGAGTATAATCTGAAATGATACCTGTTTCATTGTCTTGCAGTTTTTCGCCTGCACGATAAGCAGCAGAAGCAACAGCACTTTTACCGCCTGAGCGACTGCCTGTTTTAACTGAACAATGAAAAATAGCCATAATGCACACCTCGAATCAGAGAGAATTCCAAAAGAGAAACCTCTCTTTTGGCAGGGTGAAATCCAAAAAGGGACAGAGTCCATATTGGTGGAAGTCAAGAGGGCAAAACCCTCTTGCAAGGATTTTCAAGGAACAGAGTTCCTTGAACGGATAATCAAAAAAGGCAGAGCCTTGTTTGTGGGATTGAAGGGCAACGCCCTCACCCTCGGAGAGCGCACGACACCATTTGAATGAAATTCAAGTGGTGTGTAAGTGCGCCCTTAACAGGGTGCTATACAAGTATAGCATAAACTCAGCTCCGCTGTCAAGTCCTTTTCCATTGCGCTTGACATCTCCGCTGAAATATAGTAAAATTACAATATACAAAATTGAAAAAAGGAGAAATCACAATTGTCAAACAGAACAGCAGAAGAACGAATAAACGCACTGGAAGAAAAGCAGAAACAGATACAGGCACAAATCAGAAAAATAAAATCACAGGAGACAGAAAAAGCAAGAAAACTTAGAACAAGAAGATTAATAAATCTTGGCGGAATAATATACAGCGTACTTGGAAGAGAGTATGCAGACGGAGACGAAGAAAGACTAAAGATGTTCCTGGAGATGCAGGACAAAAGAGGAAACTACTTCTCATCAGCAATGAATAAAGACATAGGAAACAATAAATAAATCCATAATATAATGCATATCAGGTAGAACATAAGACAGATAAAATAAAAAAGCAAAAAAGCACAGAGTTTACTTGTGTTTTTTTGCTTTTATTTTTCAAATCGCCGTACAAGCTGTTAGCGAGCCGTTTAACAGCCTTTAATTGTTTTAGGCATAAGTTATACTCCTAATACCTTTCAAAAGCGTTTTAGGACGTTTTAGAGCGTTCTAAAACGCTTTTAAAGATATTTCAATAATCTTTTCCAATGTTTTACATAATAACTCTAATATTAAAATTCCACCTGTCCCCTGTTTTAACTTTTTTATAGATACCTTCCTCAAGTCAATCTATCAATCAAAAGCTCCTTGATTGATAGATTGACTTGATATAATACTTGATTATATTTAAATAAGGTGTCGAGAGGTCAAAACAGTGAAGATTGTATTTTAAAACAGTGAAACACTATGCTGTGTTTCACTAATAACAGTGAAGAATGTAATACAAAACAGTGAAAAAGTGATTGACAATTCACTTTTTTAGTGATATAATTATTACTGAAAAGAGGTGATCCAGATGCTTAACGGAAATTTTATAATACAAAAGTCAATACCATTAGTCGCTGAGCTGAGAAAATCAAAGCTTGATCTGCAAGGATTTAAACTGATAGAGGTGTATCTGAGCAAGATAAACAGCCACAAACCAAACGAAAGAACAGTGACATTTACAATAGCAGAACTTGAAAAGATTTACGGAAATACTTTAAACGCAAGCAGAATAAAAGAAACGCTACAAGCCGTTTTCGATTTAGAGGTTAAGGACATTACAGCGGATGTAGAAATAACTGAAACAAAAATAAAATTGTTTGAATTATCGCAGTTTAAGTACAATGAAAACGGCATCCAAGAAATTATTTTGCAATGCAGTGAAAGTGCTATGAAATATATTTTCAATATTGAAGAACTGCGATATTTACGTTACAAGTTGCGAAACGTAGCACAGCTAACCAAAAAATATAGCTATCAGCTTTTTATGTATCTTTTAGAGCATAAGTTTGAAGAGAATTGGATTGTATCAATATCGGAACTGATTGAAACACTAAACGCACCTTATAACAATTATTATGAGCTAAACAGATATATTTTAAAGCCTTGTATTAACGAAATAAACGAGCTGACAAGTCTAAAATGTGATTATTATAATATCCGACGTGGGCAAGATCGTAGCACAAAAGAAATAGGATTTATAATAAATTCGTGGGCTGAACTTGAAAAGGTTATGAAAGAGCCTGAACAGAGCTTTATTGAAACAGCCTTTACAGAGTTAGCTGAGCAAGATCAAACGCAAGCTGAGGAACTCGACAGCAGAACAGCATTATTTATGGATTGTTTTGACGGAGCATTTACGATAGCACAAGTACAATTATTAATATCAACAGTAAATCTTGATAGGATAGAGCAGAGCCAGTACGGAGCAGATATTGACAAATACAACCATTTACGCAGATTATACAAGCGTTTGATTGTAGAGGAACAAGAAAAGAAAATTACAAACCGCTTTAAATACTTGCTTTCAATGGTAGAAAACTATAAAGGCGGTGAGCCAAAATGATAACTGTAAAGGAATTGGCTGAAAAATGCAATGTATCGGAACAGACTATAAGAAACTATTGTAATAAAAAACAAATTCAAAAAACAAAAAGCAAAAGAGGAAAACCAACTTTTATTATTGATTTTGATTTGGAAAAGGAGATAATAAAAGAACTTTCTGATAGCGAAAAACAAAATCAAAATACAAAAACAAAAAAACAAAATCAAAACGAATTGCTTTTTGATAATCATGTTGAGAGTCTTAATAGGCATATTGAGACATTAGCTAAGCAACTTGAAATTAAAAATAGACAGTTTGAAGAATTACAATTACAGTTAAAAATGGAACAAGAACATAGTCAGAGTTTAGCAGAAACAATTCAAAATTTAACAGAACAACTTTCCATATCACAACAACTTAACGCAGGAACAACTAAAGCATTATTGACAGAACAAGAACAGCACAAGTCGGATGTAGAAATATTATCTGAAGAAAAATCCAAAGTTGAAACACCTAAAAATAATGTTCCAGTTCAGACACAAGATGAACAGCACGAAGAAGTTAAAACCAAAGTGGCAGAGCCTGAACCAGTGAAAGCTGAACAAGAGCCGACGGAACAGGAAGAACAGCCACAGAAGAAACAAGGATTTTTTGCATGGCTGTTCAAACGCAAATAACTATTTTATAATTGTTTTGAAGAAAGATGATTGAGAAACATTGAAAAATGCAGTAAATTATGATATAATAATAGAAGTAATTAACCATATATAAACGAACTGAACTGGAGGGATAAAAATGTTAAACACAAGAGAGTATGCGTTGTCTGTATTCGATTCACTCAATGAAAGTCAGCTTATGGATTTTTTAAGATTTTTTGCTGATGATAATACACTTGCGAGGATTGAGAGTGATTTAATCGCATCGGGTGTTGAACGTAAGCGCTACAACAGTTTTAAAGAGCTTTTACAGGAAATTGAAGTTGAGGACGATGATGAGTAAGCCTAAGTATCAGATTGAACAGACCAATATATTTCGCAAAGATTTAAAAAAAGCAAAGAAACGTGGTTTAAATATCGACCTTTTGGAAGAAGTTGTAAATATTCTGCAGGATGGTAAAGAACTGCCCGAAAAGAACAGAGACCATGAATTAACAGGTAATTGGAAAGGACATAGAGAATGTCATATTCAACCCGACTGGTTACTGATTTATCGTATTTTGGAAGATACGCTTATTCTTTCTCTTGTCCGTACCGGAACGCATAGTGATCTGGATTTCTGAATCAGTTCCGCTTGACCTTACAGCACAGATGATGTATAATAAAATTATCACTACCTATTATAATTTTCATTGAAACAGGATGTTCACTCAACGTGAATGTCCTGTTTCTTTTCACATAAAAAAGTCCCCGAAAGCGATATAAAAAGATATATTTTACCGCCGTTATCAGCGGAGTGATATATATATAACGGCATAAAGAAAGCCTGACAGGAAAACCTGCCAGGCATATTTTTATGCAAACGACGGAATATCGGAGAAAAGCCATGATTTGCCCGAAATTCCAAAGCTGCACCAAATCAGCATTTGGTGCAGCTTTGAAAAAACACCGCTCATTTTGAAGCGGTGTTTTTTCTGTATTTTTATCTTCCTTTTCGTCCTTTTTCAGTCACTGTATTTCTCGTATGTCTCTTTGTCTATCTCTGCTACTGCAAGTGCGTTCCCTAACGTGAACTGCTGCTCCATCAGTTTCTTTACTACTGCTACTGCTTTCCTGATTTCTCCCTCTGCTCTGCCCTGGGCAATTCCCTTATTCAAAGCACTTGAAAGACCTGCATAGTAGTCCATCTCTGATTTCTCACGCTGACGGACAAGCTCTCTGATCCTGTCATCCTCACTGATTTCAAAGATTTTATTAACACCTTTCTGAATCATGTCATAATCAGTTGTATTCAGCATATTCAATTCCTCCTCGCTGTCGGCGCTGATAAACT
>JAZUGG010000118.1:0-8985 GCA_045641105.1 Ruminococcus sp.
TGGACAAACTATGATGCCTGCAACGGATGCGCCAATGCATCTCTTGAATATTTGCAGACAGCTTTTGACAGATATTATTATGTCATTTATGACTATGTTTACCCTGATTATTATAAAAAGTAATCAATCATTCATAAGGCAATAGAATATTGAAAGTTATTGCGTTGGTCGAACACAGGTTAGTCCGCCCTCGGATTTCTTCGCCTGTGGTTCAGCGTTGTTAATGGGATGCCGAGGGCGGCATCCCCTACAAAATCCCCCTTGACCACGCAATATGGACTTTATATTTATTTTATTGTCAAAATATTATTAAAAATTAAGGAGAAAAACAATGAAACTCAAATTAACAGTTCTTTCACTCGCATCACTTCTCTGCATGGCAGCAGCAGTATCCTGCGGCGATGAGGTATCACCCTCAGAATCAGTATCCATAAACATCGAGGCTACGACTTCTGATACGACAACAACAGCAGAAAACTCTGACACAGAAACTACAACTTCTGACGCAAAGAGCACCTCAACCACAAAGGCAGGCGAGACAACTACAAAAAAGGCTGATGAAACTACTGCCGCTGACGACGAGACTACAACTGCCGCAGACAGCGACGAAACGACCACAACCGCTGCTCAGCAGCAGACAGAAGCCCCTACAGATGCACCGGCACCTGAACAGCCGCAGGCAAATGAAGAAATTGTACTCAGCGCAAATGACCTTTTCACTGATACAAACGCAATGCTTGCAAAGCTTGGTGATTATGAGAGCACAAGTGTAGCTGCTGCCTGCACTCAGAGCGGCAGTGATATCACTACCTATGTATACAAGGACATCGAGATACAGAGCTACAACGACGGCTCAGGCGACCGTATCTGCGGCATAAAGATAAAAGGCGGCAATTATAAGACCGCAGAAGGCATAAAGATAGGCAGCTCAAAAGCTGAGGCAGAAGCCGCTTACGGCACTGACAACACAGGCTATGCAATGATCTCTAATGACATGGATTTATACATCACATACAGCGGTGACAGCGTTTCTGTTATCGAATTCTGCGCTGTCGGCATCTGATTAAGGAGGGACTACATTGGTATTCAGCAGTCCCGTATTCCTTTTCATTTTTCTTGCGGCAGTCTGTATTCTTTATCGTCTGATACCGAATACGACCGCTAAAAACGTACTGCTTCTCATTTTCAGTCTGGGCTTTTACACCTACGGCGAACCTAAAGCCGTAGTGCTCATGCTGATATCCATACTGATGAACTACTTCTTCGGACTTGCCATGAAGCCCGAAAATAAGGCACGAAAACCGATTCTTGCTATAAGCGTTATCGCAAACCTGACTATGCTCGGCATTTTCAAATATGCCGCATTCGGTGCTGAAATGCTCAACAAGCTCCCGTTTGTAAGCGTTGCCGTGCCGAAAATAGCACTTCCTATCGGCATTTCGTTCTATACGTTTCAGGCTATGTCCTATGTCATTGATGCCTACAAGAACCCGAAATACATTCAGCCACGCCTGTATAAGCTTGCGCTCTATGTCACTTTCTTCCCACAGCTTATCGCAGGCCCTATCGTAAAATACTACGATATCGCAGAACAGATAGACCACCGTACCTGCACTCCCGAAAAGACCGCAAAGGGCTTCCGCCGCTTTGTCACGGGACTTTCAAAGAAACTGCTCATTGCAAATACTATGGCAGTTGCCGCAGATTATGTATACGGTCTGGACAATTCACAGCTTTCACTTCCGCTTGCATGGCTTGGAGCGTTATCCTATCTTTTCCAGATATACTTTGATTTCAGCGGCTACAGCGATATGGCAATCGGTCTTGGCGCAGTTTTCGGATTCGATTTCAAGGAGAACTTCAACTATCCGTACATTTCACAGAGTATGCAGGAATTCTGGCGCAGATGGCATATTTCAGTATCGACATGGTTCAAGGAATACCTCTATATTCCGCTTGGCGGCAACCGCAAAGGCAAAACACGCACCGCCCTCAACAAGCTGATAGTATTCTTCTGCACAGGTCTGTGGCACGGCGCAAGTCTCAACTTCATCGTATGGGGACTTATCAACGGCATATTCATGCTGTTTGAGTCATATAAACTCATCAATACCGAAAAATTCCCGAAATTTTTCAGGCATTTCTATACCATGCTCGTCACGGTAACGGCTTTCGTATTTTTCAGAGCCGATACTCTTTCCGATGCAGTGAAATTCCTCGGAAAAATGTTCATACCGAGCGGCAGTTCACAGCAGACAGCTATGTTCATGCAGCAGTTAACACCTATGTATATAGCCATGTTCGTGCTTGCTGTCATCTTCTCGATGCCTGTCATCGGCGCTGTGAAGAACAAATTCAAAAGCGGAAAATCAGCAGAGGCAGTGGAATTCAGCGGCTTTGCAGTATCATTTATACTGTTCATTGTCTGCATAATCACGCTCTCGTCTGCAAGCTATAATCCGTTCATCTATTTCAGATTTTAGGAGGCGGCAATATGAATAAAAATACTCTTTACCGCCTCTATTCTGCGGCATTTGTGGGAATATGCCTTGTACCGTCGGTGCTCATGCCATTCATCAAGCCGACCGACTCAAAGGAAAAACGCAAGCTTGCAGATAAACCGCAGATAAAAAATGAGGACGGAAGCCTGAATTTCGGATTCTTTGACGATTTCGACAGCTATTTTTCAGAGCATTTCGCTTTCCGTCAGCAGCTTGTCACCGCAGACGGCAGACTTAAAGCCTCACTCCTCGGTACATCGCCAAATTCCGATGTTATCGTGGGTAAGGACGGCTGGCTCTATTACGGCGAAACTGCAAACGATTTCCTGAACATCAACACCCTCAGCACGAGGGGCATAAACAATATCAGGCATAATCTTGACCTTGTTGAGCGTTACTGTCAGCAGAACAACATTGAATTCATCGTCACTGTGATTCCGAATAAAAATACAATTTATCCTGAGTATATGCCGTTCAACTATGTGCCTGCCGATGCTCAGAACAATCTTGGTATGCTGACCGAAAAGCTTTCTGATACAGACTATTTTCTTGATATGAGATCTGTTCTCAGCTCGGCACAGTCAAATATTCCGCTCTATCACAAGACCGATACCCACTGGAACAATCTTGGCGCATATGTCGGTCATTCGGGAATTATGAGCAAGCTTGGGCGTGAAGTATGTCCTGTCGGCTCGTCATGGACTACTAAAAATGACCGCCTCGGAGATGTCGCCGCAATGATATATCCGTCAGAAAATGCAAAGGATACGCAGGTATACAATGACTATGAGTTCAGATATCAGTATCAGGGACGCTTCAAGGCGCTTGATGATGTCGAAATAAGCACGGTCTGCGAAAACGGTCAGGGCAGCCTGACTATGTACCGTGACTCTTTTGGTGAGGCTATTCTCCCGTATATGGCTGAATGCTTTGCTGATGCGCAGTTCATACGAAATGTTCCGTATACAATTGACGGACTTTCGGACAGAGTATTAATCATTGAGATAGTTGAGCGAAATCTCGTCAATCTCCAGAAATACGCACCGCTAATGTCTGCCCCGCAGGCTGAAATTCCTGAAAATGCGGAAACGATAAGCGGCGCAATCATCAAAACAGAGAAAAACGGCTCATATACGCACATTTTCGGCGAACTTCCTGAAAATATCACCGGCGATGATATCACAGTCTATGTCACAGCAGAGGGCGTTTCCTATGAGGCATTCAACTGCTTCGAGGACAGGCTTTTCGGATGTGAGGGCACAATAAGTGACCGTGGGTTTTCCCTTTATATAGCTGATCGTGAAGGTCTGACTCGTGAAAATGTAACCATATCCGCCGTAAAAAATTGAAAGCAGAGTGAGTAAAATGAAAATAATCAGAACATTATCTGTTATTGCTGCGGCTGCCCTCATGCTTGATCCGTTATCAGCATTTGCGGCTGAAAAACAAAAATCCATATTTCCGCAGTTCAATAAAAATGAAGTAAACGGTTTACTTACCGTAAAACTTCCGAAAGGCACTACCGCAGATATCTCAATTACCTTTTCATCTCCCGAGGGCGTTGATTTTGCGTATTATTCGGGAAATTTCAAGGGCGGCAGTGACTATTCCTTCGACATCGAGGGCAGAGACAACAGCGATACCGACTACCGTTATTATACATTGAGTGTTCTCCTGAAAAGCGATGAAAACGGTTCTGCCGAAAAAGCTTTTACTGATACATTCAATAACGGCTCGGAAAATTCCTTCATGATAAAAGATGTCAACGACAATCCTGACAGCTTTGCAGAGTATACATATGAGTTTACCTGCGATGACAAGGAAAATGCCGATGCATGGGAGATTACAAAGGCTTCGGCTGATTCAAAGGCAGTAGTGTTCCATATCAAAGGCTATGAGCTTGGCGATGTGAACAGCAACGGAACGATAGATGCTGTTGACGCTTCAACTGTATTGACAGCGTATGCACTGGCTTCAACAAATCAGCCCGACGGTCTGACAGCTTTGCAGAGGAAAGCCGCCGATGTTACCGCTGACGGCAAAGTTGATGCTGTTGATGCAAGTACTATCCTAACATATTACGCCCAGACTTCAGTAGGTCTGAATATCTCTATCGCAGATTTCGTGGCTCAGAGATAAAAACAGCATTGTTCAGAAACAGATACTTCAATGTGAGAGGTATCTGTTTTTTATGCAGTAATAGCAATAATTGGCAATATTAATGAACATTATATTAACTCTTGCCAATTGTTGCGGACTTTCGCTTATCTACATTGACATTCTGTACAAATAATGATAGAATATTACATAGCACTGTTAATATAATGCCTTTGACAGTGTTCAATATAGGGCAGTAGCACGCTCTAATGATATTTTGGAGGGAATATAATGAAAAAATCATCATTGACCAAAACAATTGCAGCTGTCATGGGTGCAGCCATGGTATGCTCTGCTGCAGCTTCTTCAGCTTTCGCAGTTTCTGTTTCTGATGTGAAACTCAGTTCAAACAAGACAGCTGATGCAAAGGAAATTTTCAGCTTTGACTTTGAAGAAGAAAGTGACCTTAAATATTTCACAAACAGAGGCGGAGATGATACTACTGAGCTTTCGATCACTTCTGATGAAGCTAAGTCAGGTAAGTCCTCACTTCTCGCAAGCGGACGTACAGAAAGCTGGAACGGCCCTGCATTCCGTCTTGACGGCGTTCTTGAGCCTAATACCGAGTATACTATCAGCGCTTCCGTAAAGGGTAAGTACTATACAGGCGCTATGCTCAGCTATCAGTATACCGTTGACGGCGAAACAAAATACTCAAACCTCGTTCAGAATCTCAACGGCAGTGACTGGCAGTCTGTAAAAGATGTCAAGATAAGCTTCACTGACGAAATGGAAGGCGTTTATGTTTACTTCGAGGGCGGTTCTGATGACCTCTATGTTGACAGCTTCGTTATCAAGGAAGTTCCGCAGGTAGAGATCGAAAAGGATATCCCTTCTCTCAGCGCAATCTATGCAAACGATTTCAAGGTTGGTACTGCTATCACTCCTGATAACCTCGCTTCAAGACCTTTCATGGATCTCGTAAGCAAGCATTTCGGTGAGAGCATTACTGTCGGCAACGAAATGAAGCCTGAAAATGTCCTCAACTTCAATGCTACACAGGCTTATATGGAGGAAACAGGCGACGATGAAAACCCACAGGTATCATTTGCTGCTGCAAAGCCTATCCTCAACTACTGCCAGAAAAACAATATCCCTGTAAGAGTTCATACTCTCGTATGGCACAGCCAGACTCCTCTCTGGTTCTTCAAGGAGAACTATGACGAGAAGGGCGAATACGTTTCAAAGGAAAAAATGCTCAAGCGTATGGAAAACTACATCAAGAACTATTTCGCTGAGCTTACAAAGCTTTATCCTGATATCGACTTCTATGCCTGCGACGTTGTAAACGAGGCTTGGCTCGAAGACGGTAAGCCACGTCAGCCAGGTCACCCTGATTCAAGCAACAGCTACGGCGCTTCTGACTGGGTTGCAGTTTTCGGCGATAACTCATTCATCGAGTACGCTTTCACCTATGCAAGAGAATATGCTCCAAAGGGCTGCAAACTCTACTACAACGACTATAACGAATATATGGACAAGAAGTCCAAGATCATAGACATGGCTACAAAGTTCAAAGAGAAAGGCATCATCGACGGTATCGGTATGCAGTCTCACCTTGATGCAAGACAGAGCATGGATGCTGCTTTCCCGTCAGTTCAGATGTATGAGTCAGCTATCAAGGACTATGCAGCTACAGGCCTTGATATCCAGATAACAGAGCTTGATGCTACTATCCCTGAAAATTCAGGCACACAGTACTATGAACAGCAAGCTAAGTACTACAAGGGCATCATGAGCGCTATCGAAAAGTATAAGGACAACATCTCAGCAGTTATCTTCTGGGGCGTTACTGATGACAAGAGCTGGAGAGCATCACAGAGACCTCTCCTCTTTGACGGCGACTATATGTCAAAGCCTGCATTCGATGCTATCGTTGAAGGCAAGACAGAAGCTGTTACAACTGCAAAGACAACTGCTTCAACAACTACCACAACTACTACCACAGCAACAAAGCCTGCAACAGAAACAACTGTTACCACAACAGAAGTTGAATATTCTTACATACTTGACCTTATCAAAGTACCTTCAAAAACTGTCTATAAGATAGGCGAAGAACTTGATTTAAGTGACGGCGTGGCTTACGGATATGTCAGCGGCGGCGGAATGTACGGCGATACATTCAATCAGCCAATAACATCACAGTTCTTTACGCTTGATACATCACAGTTTGACAACACAAAGCCGGGTACATACAAGATCACAGTTTCATACGGTACAGCTTCAAGAAGCTTTGAAGTTACAGTAGTAGATGATTCAGAACCAACAAAGGTTACACTTTCAGGTGATGCAAACAACGACAGAGTTGTTAACCTTGCTGATACAGTAATGATCATGCAGGCTCTCGTAAATCCTGACAAGTTTGGTCTGAACGGCTCAGATGCTTCACATATCACAGAACAGGGCTGGGCTAACGCTGACTGCTATAACACAGGCGACGGCGTTACAAACAACGACGCTCTTGCTATCCAGAAGTATATGCTTGAACTTATCACTTCACTTCCTGAAATGAAGTAATAAGCTGATGACAAATCAATAGTTATAACAAAAGGGACAGTTTCGGCTGTCCCTTTTTATGTGATCTATGCAAATATGCATCAGTGCCAACAAACAAATGCAGGGATGCCGCTATGACATCCCCACACAAAAATAATTATTTTTAGTCTTGAAAGCGGAGACTTTCCGCCGACAGATTAATATGCTTTGCCCCAGTAAACCATGTGCTTTGCAGGTTTGCCGCAGCATACGCAGACATCACTGAGATGCTCCTGTTCAAACGGTATACAGCGTGAACCTACGCCTGTCTTTTCCTTGACCTCGTCCTCGCAGGCTTCTTCACCGCACCACATTGCTCTTACAAAGCCGTCGCCCTTTTCTTCAAGAGCCTTGGTTATCTCGTCAAGTGATGTGCATGAATATGTCTTGTTTTCACGGTTCTGTGCTGCCTTAGCGAACATACCCTCGGGGATATCCTTTTCAAGCAGTCTGTTTACTGTTTCTGTAAGTTCATCAAGTGAAACAGTGAGCTTTTCGCCGCTGTAACGTACTGCAACGATACACTGATTCTGCTCGATATCTCTTGGGCCAAGTTCGATTCTTACAGGCATACCCTTCATCTCATACTCTGCGAACTTCCAGCCCGGTGAGTTTTCGCTGTCATCAAGCTTTACTCTGATGCCAGCATTTTTAAGCTGTTCATAAAGTGCATTTGCCTTGTCAAGAACGCCTTCCTTATGCTGTGCGATAGGCACGATAACTGCCTGAACAGGTGCAACTGCCGGAGGAAGTACAAGACCGCTGTTGTCGCCGTGTGTCATGATAACAGCGCCGATAAGACGTGTTGTAACGCCCCAGCTTGTCTGGTGAGGAGTAACTCTCTTGTTTTCCTTGTCGGTATATTCAATGCCGAATGTCTTTGCAAAGCCGTCACCGAAATAGTGAGATGTACCAGCCTGTAAAGCCTTTCCGTCATGCATGAGTGCTTCGATAGCATATGTTGAAACTGCGCCTGCGAACTTGTCGCTCTCGGTCTTTTTGCCCTTTACTACAGGCATTGCAAGTGACTTTTCGCAGAAATCAGCATATACATTGAGCATACGCTCAGTTTCCTCGATAGCCTCATCAGCAGTAGCGTGGATAGTATGTCCTTCCTGCCAGAGAAATTCTCTTGAACGGAGGAACGGACGTGTTGTCTTTTCCCATCTTACAACGCTTACCCACTGGTTGTAAAGCTTAGGAAGATCACGGTATGAATGTACAATATTTGCATAATGCTCACAGAAAAGAGTTTCTGATGTAGGACGTACACAAAGTCTTTCTTCAAGCTTTTCGTTGCCGCCGTGAGTTACCCATGCAACTTCGGGAGCAAAGCCTGCAACGTGGTCTTTCTCCTTCTGGAGAAGACTTTCGGGGATGAACATAGGCATACAAACATTTTCGTGACCTGTAGCCTTGAATTTATTGTCGAGAATTTTCTGCATATTTTCCCAGATAGCATAGCCATAGGGACGGATTACCATACAGCCCTTTACGCTTGTATATTCAACAAGCTCGGCTTTTTTGCAGATATCGGTATACCACTGAGCAAAATCCTCATCCATTGAGGTTATCTCGGATACCAGCTTTTTATCTTTTGCCATATAATGACCTCTTTCCTTGAATTGCCCTGTACGGACAAATATAATTATAATCGCTCCAAAATATTATATCATAATTGCGGATAATTGTCAATCATGATGTTTATGTGTACCACGGCAACAGCATTTAAAAAAATATACAAGCGGCGAAGCCGCATATTGCGGGGTCAAGGGAGCAGCTCGCTCCCTTG
>JAZUGG010000119.1:0-15113 GCA_045641105.1 Ruminococcus sp.
ATTGAACGGCAAAAGGGCTACTACTTATCATCTGAACAACGGTCGCAGACAGAAACAGCTCGCAGAATATGGTGCGATCGTTGTGAATGAGCCGGTAGTAAGAACGGAGAATATCATCACCTCATACTGTCCGCAGACCGGACCGGCGGTGGCGTTTCAACTGCTGGAAGAACTGGTGGGGGCAGAACAAATGCAGAAAACAAAGACTGCTATGGGATTCTGAATAGTTAGTTTTCCTATTCGGCTCACTTCGGTGAGCCGTTATTTTTTGCCTTTTTTGACTTGATGAATTGGAAGGATTATGGTATAATGAAAAGGTATATACCGGCGCTTTAGTAGTATCATACTGTGATCTTGGTAGTAAGCGCAGTAGTAACCGTAGTATAGTAATTGATATACTACCGGCAATTAGCCGGAACACGCGCCAAAATCCTTGGTAGTAAAACACCCCGATTTCTACTACTATTTTACTACTAACGACGTCCGCAGTTTGCAAAAACTTGCCGCGTTTTGTAGTTTTCGCCCCATTCTGCCAAATTGGTAGTAGAAAAAATATGCCGTGCTATACCGCGCAAAATACGGCAATACAGAGCAAATCAGAGAGGAAAAAACGTATGATTAGAGTTATGTTTGTGTGCCACGGCAATATCTGCCGCAGTCCTATGGGCGAATTCATACTCACGGATATGGTGAGAAAGCGTGGTATCGCAGACAAATTCCATATTGAGTCATGCGCCACAAGCACCGAGGAGATAGGCAATTCAATATATCCTCCTGCAAAGCGTGAACTTGAAAAGCACGGTATCGCAATGTATCCGCATACCGCAGTTCAGCTCAGGAAATCCGACTATGACAAATATGACCTGTTCCTTTGCATGGACAGTATGAATATACGCAACGCAATGCGCATTTTCGGCAGTGATCCACAGAATAAACTGCGCCGTCTGCTAAATGACCGTGATGTATCGGATCCGTGGTATACTAACCGTTTCGATGTCGCTTATAATGACATATATGAAGGCTGTACAGATCTTCTGGACAGTCTTTGTGATGAATAAATATCAGGAGGAATATTTATGAAATTAACAGCGTATTTTTCAGCAACAGGAAAAACCGCAGAACTTGCAAAAAGAATAGCAGAGGAGGCAGGTACTGACCTGTATGAGATAGTGCCTGAACAGCCGTATACAAAGGCTGATCTGCTCTGGATAAATCCGTTTTCGAGAAGTTCAAAGGAGATGAAGGACAAATCCTCACGCCCTGCAATAAGCGGAAAAATTGCCGATATGGACAAGTATGACACGATATATCTGGGATTTCCGATATGGTGGTATGTCGCACCGACAATAATCAATACCTTCCTTGAAAGCTATGACCTGTCAGGCAAAAAAATAATCCCATTTGCTACATCAGGCAGCAGCGGAATGGGAAAGACTAATGATGCACTGAGACCAAGCTGCCCGGACAGTGAACTTATCGAGGGCAGAGTTCTGAACCGTGTTTCGGATGATGAACTGAAAAAATGGATAGGGGAGAACAAATGAATATTGACAGTACTCTTTACTATGGCAGACCTGCGGACGAACGCTCTGCCGATGAAATGGCGGTATACGACAGACTTGATGCTCTCGGTATCGAATACGCCCGTGCAGACCATGAACACGCTGATACTATGGAGGACTGCCTTGCAGTTGAGAGTGTACTCGGCGCTAAGATATGCAAGAATCTGTTCCTCTGCAATCGTCAGAAAACGAGGTTCTATATGCTTCTGATGCCGTCCGGCAAGCCGTTCAAGACTAAATACCTGACCTCACAGCTTAACTGCGCAAGGCTTTCGTTTGCAGAGGCTGATAAAATGGCGGAATTTCTGCATACTGTTCCCGGTTCGGTATCGGCACTTGAACTGATTTTTGATACCGACGAGAATATTCAGCTTGTTATTGATAATGAACTGCTGAAAGACGAATTTATTTGCGGTCATCCGTCTATATCTACATCAACATTAAGGCTGAAACGTGAGGATATGCTCCGATATGCCGAAAAGTCAGGGCATTCGCCTTTGTTTATTGATTTGCCCGACGTTATTGATGAATAATGCAAAAACCGCCGAAACAAAATCGGCGGTCATTTTTTATATACCGTTGAGGTAGCTTTTGAACATCTGTGATATGCAGATATGGCGGTAGTTTCCGTCATAATAGCTTACGATAGTTGAGCCGTCGCAGTCAAAGGCGAGTGAACTTCCGTCGCTGAAATAGACTTCCATCTGCGGAGTTATGGATATTTCGTCTTTCCATGCGGTAACGGTATCAGTCTTTTTCATATAGTCGGTGATTATGCTGTTCATTTCCTCTGATATCGGGATATCCTCTCCGTATTTTATGATCCTGACACAGTCGGGCACGTTTTTCTGAACAGGTGCGGCTGGTGCAGGCTGATTATTCTGTGCAGTATCATTGTTCCCTTTTTGTATAACGAATCTGAATGTTTCCTGTTTTTCGGTAGTCTGCGGAGTATCATCCCACATCTGCTGTGCTTCGGTCGGTTGTTCGGGTTCATCGGAAGCTATCCTGAATGACGGCATAGCCTCGCCTTCCTCGGAAGAACTGTCCCATTGTATTCCTTCTTCGTCGGAATAATTGCTGTAATCATCGGTATACTGCTGATTATCGTCGTTTTCATAATAGATTGAATAGTCTTCGGTATATGTATTATCTGTGGTATCACTGTCTGTATTATTGTCGGCTGATTGATTTGCGGCGGCAGTTGTTGCTGAGACATTCTGTCCGTTTTCATATGGTGTATATTCGATATCGCAGCTGCAAAGAGAAATTGCAGCCATAAATGAAGTCAGAAAAAACAAAAATTTTTTATACACGGCTTAAAGCTCCTTTATATTATTTTAGTTGTCCAGTCCTCTAAATTCCATACAACGTCAGCGATGTCCATGTAAAATTCAGGTTCATGGCTTACCATGAGAACAGTGCCCTTGAAATCCTGAATTGCTTTTTTCAGAGCGTCCTTTGCGTCAACATCAAGATGATTCGTAGGCTCATCAAGCACAAGCAGATTGACGCTTTTCAGCATGATGCGGCAAAGCCTTACCTTGGCATTCTCGCCGCCTGAAAGCACCTTCATCTGTGATGTGATATGCTCTGTTGTAAGTCCGCATTTTGCAAGTGCAGCACGGACTTCTGCGTTTGTCATTGACGGATATTCGTCCCATATGGTTTGCAGAGCCGTTTTGCTTCCGGCTTCTTCTTCCTGTTCAAAATAGCCTATTTCAATGAACTGGTCATGTTCAACATTTCCCGAAACAGGCGGAATGAGTTTCAGCAGAGTTTTCAGCAAGGTGGATTTTCCGAGACCGTTCACGCCCTTTACGGCAATTTTCTGACCGTTTTCGATTTGCAGGGAAACGGGGCGTGTCAGCGGTTCATCATAGCCAAGAACAAGGTCACTGCATTCAACAACGACTCTGCCCGGAGTTCTTGCCTTTGAGAATGAGAAAACGGGCTTCGGCTTTTCGCTCATAAGGGTTATCTTATCCATTTTGTCGAGTTTTTTCTGTCTGGATTTAGCCATGTTCGTGGTGGCGACTCTTGCCTTGTTGCGGGCGATGAAGTCCTCAAGGTCGGCAATTTCCTTCTGCTGTTTTTCGTAAGCCTGTTCGATCTGACGCTTTTTCAGCTCATACATACGCAGGAAGTTGTCATAGTTGCCTGTATATCGGGTAAGAACGGCATTCTCCACATGGTATATGACATTCACAACGTCATTCATGAACGGCACGTCATGCGATACAAGAATGAAAGCATTTTCATAGTTCTGGAGGAAATTTTTAAGCCATGCGATATGGTTTTCGTCAAGGAAGTTTGTCGGTTCGTCGAGAATGAGTATCATCGGGTTTTCAAGCAGAACCTTTGTAAGGAGAACTTTGGCACGCTGACCGCCCGAAAGCTCGGAAACGTCCCTGTCAAGACCAATCTCGCCCAGTCCGAGACCGTTTGCAAATTCCGAGATTTTGGCATCGATGGTGTAGTAGCCGCTGTAGTCAAGAATATTCTGAATTTCGCCGACTTCGTCCATGATATCGTTCATTTCCTCCTCGGAGCAGTCAGCCATTTTGTCATAGAGGGCTATCATTTCCTGTTCAAGTTCCGAGAGGTGAGCGAAGGCATCATGCAGTACATCGCTGATAGTTCTGCCTTTTTCGAGAGTGCTGTACTGGTCGAGGAATCCCGTGGTGATATGTCTGCACCATTCGATTTTTCCCTCGTCAGGCATAAGCTTGCCCGTGATGATGTTGAGGAATGTGGACTTGCCCTCGCCGTTTGCGCCGACAAGACCTACGTGTTCGCCGTTGAGAAGGCGGAATGATGCATCGTTGAGAATCTGTCTCGCACCGAAGCCGTGGGTAACGTGTTCAACATTCAGAATACTCATAAATAATCTCCTTAAATATTTTTCAATCCAGAAATTATTATAACATTTACGCAGATAAATAGCAAGCCAAAAAAAGAAAAAATATACCAATATAAAAAATACGGATTTTCACACAGTAAACAGCATGAAAATCCGCTTTTTTTGCAATTATTTATAAATTATTCAGCCGCACGAACCTTAGTAAATTCACGAATAATGCCTGATTCGTAATTTGTGTCAGCCTTGATGAATGAAGTCTCGTTTTCACCGTGTACAGCACCTTTTTCGCCAAGCTTAACAGTGCTGATGCTTGACAGGTCAATTTTCGGACTGCTGATGAGTGCATAGCCATACTTCTTGACAGGCTTGAGCGTCTGCGTTCCTGCGTATGTAATTGCAGTATCCTTTGTCTGCTCCTCAGCCATGCTGAAAAGCCATGTTTGCTGTGTCGTGCCGCTCATGTCGATTTTTTCATTGCCGTTCACCTGATAGTCGGTAGCCGTAGCAAATACATCGCCGCCTGTTATAGAGAGTTTGCCGTTTTCGTCAAGACGGAATCCACGGTCGCCGCCTGCGGTAACATTGCCGTCGGAAATTGTAATAGCAGTCGATGCCTGAACAGCGTCATTTCCTGCCTTTACGGAGACTGTGCCGCCTGATATTTCGATATCCTCCTTAGATGACTTGATGCCGTCGCCCTCAGCCTTGACTTTGAGAGTGCCGCTCTTGATAGTAATCGACTTTTTAGCCGATATACCGTCGGTTTTTTCTTCTTCGTTCAGCGCATTTACATTGATAACGCCGCCGTTTATCTTGATATCGTTGTTGCATGAAACAGCGTTCTGGATATTTGCGTTGATAGTAAGTACGCCGCTTCCAAGGTCGCCGCCCTTGATCGTGATGTCGTCTTTTGCCTCGATAACTGCAAGACCTGCGTTGTTTCCTGAGTATGCCTTATCGCCGTCGGAAATCGTATTTTCAGAGCCGTCAACAATATTTATTGATGTATTTTCGGCATTTGAAACGAGAATTGCAGGTGCTGACTTACCTGTGATATTCACGCCGTTGAGGAAAAGCTTGACAGTCTCGGCATCTGCGGTCTCGTCAGGAATATTGACGATTATCTGACCGTCATCAAGAGTGCCGTCTATCATATAAGTACCCGAATGGCTGATAGTTACGACAGAACCTTCTGCTGATGCATTCCTGCCTTCAACGGTAACTGCACTGTTTTTAAGGTGGATGTATGTGATATCAGCCTGCGGCTCGGATTTTGTCGTGGTCGTTGATGAAGATGTTGAAGTTGTAGTGGCAGTCGTTGATACTGTAGTTGTTGTGCCGCTTGTTTTGATATATGATTCAGGCAGCTTTACCATGTCAAGGAGGTATTTCTGTATCGAAAGCGCATCAAGATTTGTAATGCCGCTTCCTCTTTCAGCAACGTCAGCGTTGTCCTGTCCCTGTTTTGTGATGTGGGATTTGTCTGTGCCATTAAGACCGTACTGCGGAGGATTTGCAATTGACTGCATAACGAGTACTACGTCAGCCATATTTACGTTTGAATCGCAGTTTGCATCGCCGTAGACTATTTCGTCAGCCTGAGTGATTCCGCTGAGTGGGAGTGCGGCTGCAAGGACACAGGCAAAAGAAACGCCTGTGATAAGATTTCTTAGCTTTGAATTTTTCATTTCCGATCATTCTCCTTTTTTTCACTGTGATAACAGCATCATAAATTTATTATATAGGGCAAACCTTAAAAAAGTCTTGAAGTTCAGCGCAGTTTGCCTGAAAATATATGAAATACACTTTTTTGCATAATTAAAAAATTAAATATCAGCAATATTAATTAGACAAAAGTTTTCAAAATATCATCTTTTTATTGACAAAATTAAACAAACGTGTTATAATGGAATTAAAGTAAACAAGATGTATATTCTTTTCCATAGATAATTCCCGTGCTGAGTGCTGTATGAGATAACTCCCTCTTCCCGGGGCACATCAGTACGCATAAAACCTCGTCATCTAAGGTGGCGGGGTTTTTTGTCTATCCTGGTTCTTTTACAAGCGAAACGTGACCTTCAAGCTCATGAAAGCCGTTTTTCAGGTAGAATTCATACGCCGGAACGGTATTTTCGGTTTGCAGAAAGATATGCTGAATGCCGATGCTTTTTATGTATTCCGTGACCTGACGCAGAAATTCCGTGCCATAGCCATTTCCCTGACGTTCAGTCTTTATGCAGAATTCGTAGATATAGTATTCATTTCCCGTGTGCCAGTGCATTATCCTGCCAAGCGACAAGCCGATAAGCGTATTATTCTCGAAAAGTCCTATTGACAGCGGATTTCTGCCGTCAATGAGGTCAAGCATATATTCACGGAGCTGATTTTCATCGCTCCAGTCATCATTCCAAGGTTCTTTGGTGAAAATGTCCTTAAATAGTGCCTGAATTTCGTCAATATCATCAATGCTGAGCTTTTTTATGGATAATTCGTTATTTTTTATTGCTTACACCTCCAAAAACATTATAACATTGATTGACAGAAACGTCAATAATTCTTGACAAAAAGTAAAATAATTGCTATTATATAAGTATGAATGAGCAAGGGAGGATATCCGTGAACAACAACGAACTGCACGAAATTATTCTGGAACAGCTTAAAACAAAACAGCCTTTGTGGTCGAACTGGAATATCGGCGAGAAAATCGGTTCAGGCGGCTACAGCTATGTATATAAAATAACCGCCGAACGCTCGGACAGAGTTGATGTTGCGGCTTTGAAGGTCGAGCCTATCGTCCCGTCGGACAGCGCAATGCTTGATGAGGAACGCAGACAGCGCTCAATAGAGCGGAAACGTGAACTTGTCATCAACGAGTCAAATATTATGCATAAGCTGAAACACTGCCCGAATATCGTTTCATATGAGGACGAATCGTTCTTTGACCTCGAAATTGACGGAAAAAATGAAGGCTGTTATTTCTGCCTGAGAATGGAATATCTGAGCTGTCTCGGCGATCTGCTGAAGAAAAAGGGCGCTTTCGAGCTTTCCGAAACAAATGTAAGACGGCTCGCAAATGATATCGCAAACGGCATAAAAGCCGCTCACGATATGGGAATAATCCATCGTGACCTGAAACCATCGAATATTTTTATCGATGAAAACAGCGGTACTTTCAAGCTTGGTGATTTCAATATTTCCAAGGAGACTGAGTATACACGCACCTTTGCAGGTACAAACGGCTATCTTGCTCCTGAAGTTTACAAGGCAAAATCATCATCTTTTGAATATTATACAAAGCTTGCGGATATATATTCATTCGGAATCTGCCTTTATGTGCTGATGAATGACCTGTATATGCCGTTTGAGCGTGAGGAAAGACTTTCCCTTGAAGATGCCGTGGATATGAGACTGCGTGGTACCCCAATATCACCGCCTGCAAACTGCTCGGCAAGCTTTGCGAATATTATTTTGAGAGCTTGTGAATATGACAGAAATGACAGATATCAGAGCATAGATGAACTTATCCGTGACCTGAAAAAACTTGAAAAAGTGCCTGTAAAGCCATATAAGCGTGAGAAAGAGCCTGAGCCTGAACCACAGTATATTGAGGAAAAACAGCCTGAACACAGCGAAAATCACAAACAGCAGAACTATGCGCCGAATAATACGGCAAAAGCATTTGATCCCGTTCCGCTTATTGCCGTGATACTTGCGCTTCTGCTTGCTCTCGGTTTCGGAACGCTGGTATATATGCTTTTCAGCGGCGGATTTGAAAAGGATGAAGTCCATATCACCGAAATTACGCCGAATATGACTGATGTTGAAATCGACATCTTTGAAAATATCGAGATAACCGATGTGGAATGCCCCGATATTATTGAAATGAGCGGTATTGAGCCGTCTTTCGGCTATAAATATACAACTGAACTTATGACGATGAATACCGATCTTGTGATAGATGTTAATGACGGAGCGGCTGACGAACTTCAATGGGATGTTCCGGAAGGATTGTGGGTTTCTGCTGTATATTCCGACGGAAAATACCTTGTTACACTTGATGCGGCTGATTCATTCGGAACTGACAGGGAATGCACCGTCAGCTTTTTCAACAGCGATAAAAGCGCTGTCTGCAAGGTCAATGTCGATATAAAGAATACAGGCCCTTTCAAGGACGAGCTTATGCTGAAATCAAGCGATGAACGTGTCATCAGCTTCAACGAGAATAACAAGTTCATCCTTCATGCCGCTGGAGATGCTACAATAAGCTGGAATTACGGCGGCGAAGTAAAGTATACCAAAGACGTTACTATAAAGAAATAAGGCGTATATAAACAGCGGTACTCTTATAGAAAATTCTGCTATTTATCGGGGCAAACCTTTCTGAGGAAAGGTTCTCCTTCAATAATAAGTACAATTTTTCTATAAGATTATCGTTGTTATATTCGCCTTATTTTTTATTGTGGCTTTACGTGGTCGTTTGAGCCGAAGGATATTGATATATCGGTGAATTCATTCTGAACGGAGTTTGCGGATACAGAGTGCCCCAGTCTTTCGCAGAGACTTTTCACGATATAAAGTCCCATGCCTGTTGAGCGTGAATGGGTATGACCGTTTTCGCCTGTATACGATTTATCGAAGATATACGGCAGGTCTGCGGCGGGGATGCCGATGCCGTTGTCACGGAAATGGAGCACGGTGCTGTGTTCGTTTTCCTCGGCATATACATTTATTTTGGGTTCACGGTCTTCCGAAAAATACTTCATGCTGTTGCTGAGAAACTGACCTAAAATAAATTCAAGCCACTTGCTGTCGGTCATCACGGTCTTGTCCAATCCCTCTGTATGGAGCGAAATGTTTCTGCGAAGTATATCTTCACGGTATTTTACCGCAACATTGCCGAATATGCGTTTCAGTTCAAACGGCTTTATTATATAATCCTTTTCGGCGTTTTCGCTTCTTGAATAGTATAGCACGCTTTCGATGCAGGTGTCGATACGTCTAAGCTGTTCGCCGTATTTTACGCCGTTTTCGCCGTCGTTATGGCTCATCAGGAGCATACTTGCAACAGGCAGTCTGACCTCATGCACCCACATTTCGATATATTCACGGAATTCAGCCGAATTTTTCTTATATACAGCAACGTTTTCGCACATTGACCTGTTAGTCTCGCAGAGTGCATCATATGTAATGCGTCCTTCTGCAAAATCAGGCTTTTCTATGACCTCCGAGAGCAGATATTTCTTGTCAAGCTGTTCGGCACTTTCCGCAAGAGAATCATAGAATTCCCTGCGGCGGAGAAAATCCCATATACAGCGCAGAATTGCCGCTAAAAAGTAGATTATGCTGAAAACTATTATGATATCCTTTCTGATAGAAAAGCTGACAAAGAAAAACAGCATCATCGCCCATGATATCACAGTTATGCAGATAAGCGCCGCTTTATCCTTGAAGTATTCACGAAAGTTCATAGCAGAATATACCCCTGTTTCTTGCGTGTTTCGATAGCATTTTCATAGCCTGCATCTGCAAGCTTTCCTCTGAGGCGGCTGATATTCACCGTCAGTGCATTGTCGTTGATGTATTCCTCGTTATCCCAGAGTGCCGTCATAAGGTCATCACGGGTGACTATCTCGCCCTGTCTGTCAAGAAGAAGCTGAAAAATTATCATTTCGTTCTTGGTCAGCGTAAGTTCGCATTTATCGTTGGAAAGAGTGCCCTTTGCGGCATTCAGTTTAAGGTCACGGTAAGCTGTGCTGACCTTTTCCTTTGAACTGCGTTTCAGGACCGCCGAGAGTCTGAGAAGCAGAATTGTCGGATTATAGGGCTTTGTGATGTAGTCATCAGCTCCGTAGCTCATTGACATGACTTCGTCTATTTCCGTGGTGCGGCTTGTCAGCATGATGACCGGCGTATCCGTTCTGCGGCGTATCTCCATAAGAAGCTGTTCGCCGTTGGTATGAGGGAGATTGATGTCAAGCAGTATCAGGTCAGAACCGGAATTCATTATTATTTCAAGCGAATTTGAAAAATCTTCAAGACATTCTGTCACATAGCCTGCATTTTTCAACAGTTCCGCAAGCTGTTCCCTGATAGCGTAGTCGTCCTCGGCAATAAAAATTTTACTCATATAATATAATACCTCTTATTCATTGTCTGCTGAACTGGCACGTCTGTATTCGGAAGGCGTACAGCCTTTATGCTGTTTGAACTGACGCATGAAGTATGCATCACTGTCATAGCCACATTTTTCAGCAATTTCACTGACTGACATTTCAGTAGTTCTCAGCAGTTCAGCCGCATAGATAAGGCGGCTTTCGATAATATCCTGACGGCAGGTGACACCGAATGCCTCCTGATAAAGCCTGTGAAAATAAGGGCGGCTTATGCCCATATCCTCGCTTATTTCCTCGGCTGACCAATGGTTCACAGGCTCGTCGTATATGGCTTCACGCACGGCTTTCAGTTCGCTGTAACGTGGAATATCCACATATTTGTCGGGGATTTCATTGTGTATCGCTTCACAGAGCGCAATGACGATAAGACGCATTGAAAGCTCCATGAATTCGCTGTGCTGACGGCTTTTGCTGACTGAATGTGCGCTCATCGTTTTCAGCAGAGCAGAGATAACATAATCATCTGCAATTTCAATCGGAGTATTCATGCTTATGCCCATGGATTCAGCATATTGTCTGTCAGCAGAGGACATTCTGAAGCCTATTACATCATATTTTATTCCAAGACCGCCTGCGGAACGAAAATATTTCTGATAACCGTTTGTATAGATAACAGCCGAACAGCTATTGATGCGCTTTTCCATGCCGTCATATGTGAATATCATGGGTATCCTGAAAAACATTAGCTGACATTCGGTGCTTATTTCACCGTAAGAGGCTGTACTTCGCCTGCAATTAAGATTTATGCGGTTTATTTTCACACATTCACCCCCATAATTATATTATATCATAAAAAAGTCGTGTCTGCAACTATTGCATTTCAAAGGAAAATATGGTATAATGCTCTTATGGCAGAGAGACTGCCTGTTATCCTTTCCGCAAGCGGAAATTTCAAGGAGGTTATTGTATGAACGAAAATGAAAATATGGAACTTGACGAACTCGAAGAAGATGAAAATGCTGAAAACTATATCACACTCACAGATGACGACGGAAATGATGTCTCCTTTGAGATAATAGATACCGTTCAGTATGAGGAGAAACTTTACGCTGTTCTCATTCCTTTTGATGAGGAGGACGACGAAGTTGTGATACTCGAAATTATCCCAGGTGAAGAACCCGAGTCAGATGAATTTGTTTCAGTTGACGACGACGAACTCCTCGCTAAGGTTTTCGAGGTTTTCAAAGCCCAGTACGAAGGCGAATACGAATTTGAATGATGCACAAAAAACGGATGCCGTATAACGGTGTCCGTTTTCAGTATGGAGGTAAATATGAGTGACAGTTTGAAAATCAGACCAATGGCAGAAGATGACCGCAGTGAAGTGCTTGCAATGATGCGAATATTCTATGATTCTCCTGCCGTTTATCACACATCATCAGACCGTGTATTAACGCAGGATTTCAATGACTGCGTAGGAGATATGCCGCTCCTCAAAGGATATATTGCAGAGTATGACGGTGCTGTTGCAGGCTATGCAATGGTTTCACTCGGTTATACGACCGAATACGGCGGCGTATGTGTATGGCTGGAGGATCTGTACATCAAGCCTGAATACCGCAGAAAGAATATCGGCAATTCGATACTGGAATTCATTGAAAAAGAGTTTCCCGATGCCGTTCGCTTCAAGCTTGAAGTTGAATGTGAAAATGAAGCTGCCGCCTCATGCTATAAGAAAAACGGCTACTCTGTTTCGGTCTATGATGTAATGACAAAGGAAACTGATCCTGATAACTGACAGACTTGGGTATCTCTGTATGAGATGCCCGTATTTTTTGCAACATTACAGAATTGTAATGTTGGGTAATGTTAAACGAAGGACAAAAGGTTCAGACAGGTGTATAATGTAATCATGGAAACGGGGAACACCCCTGAAAATAAAATAGTTTATACATTCTGAAAGGAAATGATCATTATGAAAAAATTTACTGAACTCTTTTTTAAGGCTTACCGCATTTTTTACGCTCTTATGTTTATTCCGCTTGTTTACTTCACAGCATATGAAACATTCCGTCCGAAGCCGATCTCACATCCGTTCTCATGGTGGCCTTCAATTGTTTTTGCAGTTATGACAATGGTCTTTGAGATCGCAATTGAAAAGAGCAAGAAGGCTCGTGCTGAAAAGGAGACAGACTGATATGAAAAAGATTATTTTTGCGGCTGCGGCAGTTGTTCTTATAGCATTTTACATTATCATGTCCAAGATAAGAAAGGGAGACAAATAAAATGGCACTTCTTAAAATCGATAACATAGAGAAATATTACGGAAGCAAATCAAATATCACCAAGGCTGTTGACGGAATTTCGTTCAGCGTTGATAAAGGTGAGTTTGTGGCTATAATGGGTGCATCAGGAAGCGGCAAGACCACTCTCCTGAACTGCATTTCTACCATTGACCGTGTGACTTCCGGCAAGATAACTCTTGAAGACAAGGACATCACACGCCTCAAGGGCAAGGAGCTGAACAAGTTCCGCAGCGAAAATCTCGGCTTCATCTTTCAGGATTTCAATCTCCTCGATACTCTGACAGCTTACGAGAATATTGCTCTTGCACTTTCGATTCAGAAATACCCTGCAAAGGATATCGACAAGGCTGTGAATACTGTCGCACAGCAGCTCGGAATTACCGATGTACTGAAGAAATTCCCGTATCAGATGTCGGGCGGACAAAAGCAGAGAGTTGCCTCCGCCCGTGCTATCGTTACAAATCCTAAGCTTGTCCTTGCTGATGAACCTACCGGCGCACTTGACTCAAAGGCTTCAAAAATGCTCCTTGACCGCTTCAATTACCTGAACAAAGAGCATAATGCCACTATCATGATGGTAACTCACGACTCGTTTACCGCAAGCTATGCATCAAGAGTTGTTTTCATCAAGGACGGCAAAATATTCAATGAAATAAGCCGTGGCGACAATACAAGAAAACAGTTCTTTGACCGTATTATCGATATAATCACACTTCTCGGAGGTGACATGAGCGATGCTCTTTAAAATTTCAATAAACAATATCAGAAAAAGCATTCGTGACTATGCTATATACTTTTTCACACTTGTAATGGGCGTTGCAATATTCTATGTGTTCAACTCAATGGAGACACAGACAGCTTTTCTTTCGGTTTCATCCAATACAAGAGAAATGATAAAAATGATAATGACAATGCTTTCAGGTGTAAGCGTATTTGTTTCGGTGGTACTCGGACTGCTGATAGTCTATGCGAGCCGTTTTCTCATGAAGCGCCGTGGCAAGGAGTTTTCGGTATATCTCATGCTCGGCATGGGCAAGGGCAGAATTTCAGTCATTCTCTTTTTTGAGACACTGCTTATCGGCATCATCTCCCTTGCGGCTGGTCTGCTGCTTGGAGTATGTACTTCACAATTTACAAGCACATTTACAGCTAAGCTGTTTGAAGCTGACATGACAGCCTACAGATTTACAGTTTCAGGCGATGCTATCCTCAAGACTATAATCTATTTCAGCATCATGTATATTGCAGTCATGTTCTTCAACATTTTCATGGTAGGAAAATGCAAACTTATCGACCTTATGCAGTCGGGCAGAAAGTCTGAATCAGTAAAGCTTAAAAATCCTGTTCTTTGCGTTATTATTTTCATCATTTCCGCTGCCGCACTTGCATATGCTTATTACAGCGTAACAACAGGCGCAAGAACACTCAGCGAAAGCAAAATGCTCGGTATGATAGCAACAGGCGCAGTTTCTACTGTCCTCATTTTCTGGTCAGTTTCCGGAATGCTCCTTAGAGTTGTGATGTCAATGAAGAAGGTTTACTTCCGCAGTCTCAACAGCTTCACATTCCGTCAGTTAAGCAGCAAGGTCAATACAATGGTAGTATCAATGTCGCTTATCTGCCTTATGCTTTTCGTGACTATCTGCACACTTGCCACTGCTTTTTCACTCAGAAATGCACTCAACAGAAACATCAGGGAGCTTTGCCCTGCCGATTTTGAGACTACAAATGTAATAGAGGATAACGAAGAAGCAATAAAAGATTTTTATGAAAAAGAAATTGCATCTGAATTTTCCGATTATGTTACAATAAAGCAGTACGGTGACAATAATCTTACACTTGATAGTATTCTTAGTGATAAAATTGAAGAAATAAAGAAAGATTACCCTTACTGGTCAACTGAAGCGAAGTATCCTGTTTTCAGCATCACTGAATACAATGCACTTATGGAAGTTTATGACAGAGATAAAATTGAACTTGCAGATGATGAGTATGCACTTGTTGCAAATTATGAAAAAATAATGCCGATCTATGATGACATACTAAAAAAAGGCAGAACAATAAACTTTGCAGGCATGGAACTGAAAAACGGCTATAACAAGTGCCTCAAAGGTTCTGTTGACCTTTCAAACACTGCTATGAATGACGGAATAATCGTTGTTCCTGACAAAGCAGTGGAAAATGCGAAAGCCTTATATATCTCGCTTATCGGCAATTACAAGGCTGAAAGCAAAGCTGAAAAAAATGAAACAGAAGAAATGCTTATAGA
>JAZUGG010000120.1:0-29986 GCA_045641105.1 Ruminococcus sp.
TTAATGCTTATTCAGTTTACAAGAGTCGGTGCTTATGGCAATGAGGTCACACCCGTTCCCATTCCGAACACGGAAGTTAAGCTCATTCACGTTGACGATACTTGGCTGGTCACGGCCCGGGAAACTAAATCAGTGCCGACACTTTTTTAAAACCTCTTTCACTATTGCGTGAAAGAGGTTTTTGTGTTATAATGATATTGATCTATTTTTCGATTTCAAAAGAAAAAGAGGTGATATCATGAAATTTTATCTTATTGATTATGAAAATGTTCCGACTTTCGGCTTTGATGACCTTATCGATATCAGTAAAAAAGATCGTGTTATAATTTTTTACTCTGATAAATGTCCGAAAATGCCGCTTGAAGTAATGGATAGTTTCGCAAAAATGAAAATTAAATATGAAGTTTATAAAATCGCTCAGGGCAGGGCTAATGCTCTTGATTTTCAGCTTTCATCATATCTTGGATATCTGATTCACAAATGTGACAATAAGACGGATAAGCTGTTTATTGTTTCTAATGATAAGGGATATGACTGCTTAAAAGATTTCTGGGCTGAAAAGAAATATCAAGTTGAGAGGATAGGAATTGTCCGTGAAACCGGAAACGACGGCAAGACTCTGTGTTTGCCGAAAAATCCAAGTAAAAAGCCTGCCATAACTATTTCCCCGAATGCTGTTTCTGAAGCTGATTCGCCCTCTGTGACCTCTGATGAAAAGAAAAGCGTTCAAAATTCTGTTCCTGATAAGCAGAATGATAAACCGAAACTTGAATATGAGGAACTTCTGGAATATATCGCTGAGGAAGAAGCGTCACTATTTATAGTAAATGTTTTTAACGACAGTGGCTCGAAAAATAAATTTCAGTCTCGAATTGCCAAAGTGCTGAGAAACAAGCAGAAAGCAATGTATATCACCTCACAGCTTGCACCGCTATTCAAAAAGTACAAGAAGCATATGAAGTGATAAACGAAAAAACCACCCTATTGGGCGGTTTCTTCTAAGGTATGGAATTATGAAGGTATGTCGAAAATTTCTATTCTTAATTTCTTTTGTTCACGGCTTTTCTATATCTTGCCGTTTTTTATGGGATATGCTTTCTATTCTCAATAATTTTATAAGGCTTATCTTTCTTTGTTTGCCTTTGTATATAAATGTCAGAAAAGAGCTTAGTTTTTTCTGCTTTAAAATATCTTTGTATGCTTGCACAATGGGCGGTTCTGCTCATTGTGCTTTATTTTTACTTTCGAGTTTATCTTCAAAATCGCTGGAAGGGACAATTCCTGAACAGATATTTTTTAGAAATTCAATTAATTTATTTATATTGTCAATATAGCATTCTTCTGAAACATTTTTTACTATTTCTATTTCTGCGCTAAGTTCCCAGTAAATATAATCATCAGGGGCATTTTTATGAGCTTCTGCGTTATAATACCCATTTTTTGTCACGCTAATTATACACCATGATGTGATTATATCATGTCTGCCTGAAATATTGCCGCCTGTAAATGTGAATATCCTGTTGAAAAGTTCCTTTCTGTCAAGTTCTGTATCAATAAACAGCCTGCAAAATGAATCAAACATCGTATCCCTCCGAAAGTGTGAATTTTTCCACAATAAGAAAAAGCCGCCCGTCGGCAGCTTCTCCTTATAAGGTGGAGTTGGAAATTATAGTCCATGAAGATTTCATTCTTAATAGGTGGTTGTGCAAGTGAAGTTTTTTTATGACTAAAAATCTTTTCTTTCGCTTCTGTATATAAATGTCGGAAAAGAGCTTAGTTTTTTCTATTTGATTCTATCTTTGTATAAAAGCACAATCAGCAGCAGCCTGCATTGACTATTATGAATAATAAATGTTGCTGTTAAGCAGTTCCTCAAAATCACATGATGCAGATACTCTGGCACAGAATGATTTGAGATAATTTATAAGCTTTATGATGTTATTGATATAGCATTCTCTGGAAACATTATTGACGATTTCAAGCTCAGTGCAGTATTTCCAGTTGCAGGATGAACTGCTGTTGCTTTTTACGCTAAGATTGCACCATGATGCTGAGGTGTCGTGCATACCTGACCTGATGCCGCCGATGTATGCATATATTCTGCCGAACAGCCAGTCCTTGCCGAGGTCTGTGTCAATATATAATTTGCAGTCTGATTCAAAGTCCATTATTATTCTCCTGTCGCAGTACCAACAAATAAGAAAAAGCCGCCCGTCGGCAGCTTCTCCTTATAAGGTGGAGTTGGAAATTATAGTCCATGAAGATTTCATTCTTAATAGGTGGTTGTGCAAATGAAGCTTTTTTATGACTAAAAATCTTTTCTTTCGCTTCTGTATATAAATGTCGGAAAAGGGCTTAGTTTTTTCTATTGAATTCTATTTTTGTATACTTGCACAATAAACAGAGCTTTTCATTATATAGCCATGAAAAAACCACCCTATTGGGCGGCTTCTTCTTTGAAGATGGAGTTTGGAATTATGTCTCATATTTTCTGTTCTCAATAATTTTCTTCGGCATTTTTTTCTGTCTGCCTGTTTTATATGGGGAATGCTTTCTATTCTCAATAATTTTATAAGGCTTATCTTTCTTTGTTTGCCTTTGTATATAAATGTCAGAAAAGTGCCGAGTTTTTTCTGTTTGAATTTAACTTTGTATAGATATACAGTTAAAAGCACTGCTTATTGTGCTTTTTTACAGCATAGTTGAAGAATTATACACAATTATTCCCGAATTTTCGCTTGTATATTGAAATCAGCCTGATTATGTGTTATAATAAATCGTTATATTTCCCGAAAGGAATGATTGAATGGAAAATATTGTCAGCCTTAAAAATATTATCCTCGATTTTGAGGACGGCGAACGAATACTCAAAAATATAAGCCTTGACATCAAGGATAAGGAGTTCGTTACATTCCTCGGCCCGTCAGGCTGCGGAAAGACGACTACTCTCCGAATTATTGCAGGTTTTCTTGAACCTACCTCGGGCGATGTCTTTTTTGACGGACAGCGCATCAACGGTCTGCCGCCGCATAAGCGCAATGTCAATACCGTTTTTCAGAGATATGCGCTGTTTCCGCATCTGAATGTCTATGAGAACATTGCATTCGGTCTGAGAGTAAGAAAAACTCCCGAAAAGGAAATCCTGAAACGTGTAGGTGAAATGCTTGAACTTGTCAACCTGAAAGGCTTTGAGAAACGTGCGGTAAACCGTCTTTCAGGCGGTCAGCAGCAGCGCGTTGCCATTGCAAGGGCGCTTGTAAATCATCCGAAAGTGCTCCTTCTTGACGAGCCTCTGGGCGCTCTTGACCTGAAACTGCGTAAGGAAATGCAGATAGAACTGAGAAAAATTCAACAGGAACTTGAACTGACTTTTGTATATGTTACTCACGATCAGGAGGAAGCCCTCACCATGAGCGACAGCATCGTTGTCATGAAAGACGGCATAATCCAGCAGATCGGCTCTCCGACGGATATCTACAATGAGCCTGTAAATGCCTTTGTTGCGGACTTTATCGGCGAGAGCAACATCGTCAACGGCTGTATGCCTGAGGACTGCGTCGTTGAGTTTACGGGCAGGCGCTTTGAGTGCGTGGACAAGGGCTTTGATCCGAATGAGACTGTCGATGTTGTTATCCGCCCCGAAGATGTAAAGGTCATTCCTGCCGAAAAAGCCAAGCTTACGGGCATTGTGGAGTCTGTCGTATTCAAGGGCGTTCACTATGAGATGATCGTTGACGGCGTTGACCATAAGTGGAAGATACATTCCACAAAGGCTGAACCTGTCGGCACTATGATAGGCATGACTTTTGATCCGTTCGATATCCATATCATGAAAAAAACGGAGGAAGAATAATGAAACTGAAATATTTTTCCGCACCATACATAATCTGGATGGTCGTTTTCATCGCCGTACCGCTTTTGCTTATTGCCTATTTTGCATTCACTACTGACGGCGGCGGCTTTACTGTAAAATATATTTCCGATGTCGGACAGTATGCAAATATCTTCATACGCTCAATATGGCTCTCACTCATTGCAACGGCGATATGCCTTGTTGTGGCTTATCCTGTGGCATTCATTCTCTCTCGCATGGAAAAGCATAAACAGGGTACTATGCTCATGATAGTAATGCTTCCGATGTGGATGAACTTTCTCCTGAGAACTTACGCATGGATGACGCTCTTAGGCAACAACGGCATTATAAATCACCTTTTCGGGCTTGTCGGACTTGGGCCTTATAAGCTCATAAATACGTCAGGTGCGGTCGTTCTCGGCATGGTCTACAACTATCTGCCGTTCATGATACTGCCGCTGTATTCCGTTATGGAGAAGATTGACAAGTCCATGTTTGAGGCGGCTTCTGACCTCGGATGCAGTTCTGCGCAGACGCTTTTCAGGGTAGTCGTTCCGCTGAGTGTTCCCGGCATAACATCGGGAATTACAATGGTTTTCGTGCCTGCCATTTCCACATTCATTATTTCCAGAATGCTGGGCGGCGGTTCAAATCTTCTCATAGGCGACCTTATTGAGATGCAGTTCCTCGGAAATGCCTATAATCCGCATCTCGGTGCGGCAATTTCACTGGTGCTCATGGTCATAATCCTTGTAATTATGACCGTCATGAATCAGTTTGATCCCGAAGATCAGGTACTTATGTGAGGAGGCGTGAATATGAAAAAACTTGGTAAATTCTATCTGATACTCGTGCTCCTGTTCCTTTATGTGCCGATTTTCGTGCTGATAGTTTTCTCATTCAACGAGACAAAGAGCCGAAGCGTATTCAGCGGCTTCACCCTTGACTGGTACAAGCGGCTTTTCCACAATAAAATAATCATCTCGTCACTTGTCAATACGATACTCGTAGCCGTTGCGGCAAGCATAATCTCAACGGTAATGGGCACTCTTGCGGCGATAGGCATACACAGCATGAGGAAAGTTCCGAAGGCTGTTGTAATGAACATCACCAATATGCCTATCATCAACCCTGAAATTGTTACAGGTGTATCGCTGATGCTCCTTTTCGTATTCTTTGCGGCAAGAATGAACCTCGAATTCGGCTTTGTCACGCTTCTTATCGCACACATTACCTTCGATGTGCCTTATGTCATACTGAACGTCATGCCGAAATTCAACCAGATGGATCCGCATATCTATGAGGCGGCGCAGGATCTGGGATGCAGTCCGATTCAGGCTTTCCGCAAGGTGGTACTGCCTGAGATAATGCCGGGCGTTGTAAGCGGTTTTCTTATGTCGTTCACCTATTCACTTGACGATTTCGTGGTCAGCTACTTCACAACAGGCTCGACCTCACAGACACTCCCTATCACAATATACTCGATGACACGCCGCAAGGTATCTCCTGAGATAAACGCTCTTTCTACGCTTATTTTCGTGGCTGTTGTCATTGTGCTCATAATCAAGAATATCATCGAAAACAAGTCTGCCGCCAAAAATAAGACTGTCGGGGAGGTCTGATCATGAAGAAAAGATTTTTTTCACTGCTCATGGCTTCGCTCTTTATGGCAGGAATATTTGCAGGATGTTCGGCTGAAACGGCTGATGATGAGGAAGATGACGGCGATGAAGATGCCGCAGAACAGACTCTTACCGTGTCTGACCCCGATTATTACACACGCTTCAAGGACGAGGGCATTTCGATAAATGTCTATAACTGGGGCGAATACATCTCTACGGGTGCTGACGAGGGTACGCTTGATGTCAACGGCGAGTTTGAAAAGCTGACGGGCATCAAGGTAAACTATACCAATTTCGCCACAAATGAGGAAATGTATGCCAAAATGAAAGGCGGTGCGGCATCATATGATGTCATAATCCCGTCTGATTACATGATAAGCAAGCTGATAAAAGAGGACATGATCCAAAAGCTTGACATGGAGAATATCCCGAATTTCAGCTATATCATGGACAATTTCCGCAATATGGCATATGATCCGACAAATGAATACACCGTGCCTTATACATGGGGAACAGTCGGCATAATCTATGATACGACAATGATAGACCTTGCTCCCGAAGATATCGACTGGGACTTGCTCTGGAATGAGGACTACGCCGACCAGATTCTCATGTTTGACAATCCGAGAGATGCGTTTGCAATTTCGGAGATAATGCAGGGCTACTCAATAAATACCGAAGATCCCGAAGAACTTGAAGCCGCCGCCGCAAAGCTCACCAAGCAGAAAAAAATCGTTCAGGGCTACGTCATGGACGAGATATTCGACAAAATGGGCGCAGGTGATGCTCTTATTGCGCCGTATTACGCAGGTGATGCGCTGACTATTCTGGAGGAGAACGATTCGCTGGGATTTGTTGTGCCGAAAAGCGGTACAAATCTGTTCATTGATGCTATGTGCATTCCAACTACCTCACGTCAGAAGGAAGCCGCAGAAATGTATATAAACTTCATGTGCGAGCCTGACATAGCGTATGCGAATATTGACTATATATGCTACTCCACACCTCATCAGGCGGCTTTCGATATGCTTGACGAGGAAGTGCGGAACAGCCCCGTTTCATATCCCGACAGTCAGTTCATAGCCGATAAAACAACGGTATTCGTTAATCTTTCCGATGAGGCTAATCAGCAGATGCAGGATCTATGGACGGAGATGAAATCCGCCGAGGACGAGAATACGAATAAGTGGATAGCACCTGTTTTCCTTATTGCAAGCATTGTTTTCATGGTGGTGGTGCTGATACGCCGCCGCATCAAGAGCAAAAAGGATATTTTTTAATTTGTATGTGACGCTGTTGATCTGCATTATTATCTGTAGGGGATGCCGGGGGCGGCATCCCCTATAAAATTCTGGTAAAAGTGATTTGTTCAATTGAAAGGAAGGATATAATTTTGTTTCTGGAAAATCTCAGGTTCAGCCTGAATGCGACTGTGCCTGTATTTCTTATGATGGTATTCGGCTGGTTCGTGAAGCGTGTGGGACTGCTTGACGACCATTCCACGGCACAGATAAACAAATTCGTTTTCAGGACACTGCTCCCTGCGCTCTTGTTCATGGACTTGTCAACGGCTGATTTTCGTGCGGTATGGGATACGAAATTCGTGCTTTTCTGCATGACTGTCACGCTGATATGTGTGGGTGCGGCATTTGTGTATTCGCTTTTCCACAAGGATAAATGCGAGCGTGGAGAGATAATTCAGGCTTCATACCGAAGCAGTGCGGCTGTTCTTGGAATAGCATTCGTCAAGAACATCTACGGTGAAGCAACAATGGCGGCGCTGATGATAGTGGGAACTGTGCCTATATATAACATAATTGCGGTCATTGCGCTTTCCCTGACCTCGCCCGACAAGAGTAATAAACAGGACAGGAAAACATTGTGGAAAACTACCGCAAAGGGCATCGTGACCAATCCCATAATACTCGGTATAATCGCAGGCATACTCTGGTCGGTTATCGGCATACCTCAGCCCGTCATACTGCAAAAATCCGTGTCATACCTTGGAAATATGGCAACTCCGCTGTCACTCATTGCGCTTGGTGCATCGTTCAAAGCAGAGGAGGCAAAGGATAAACTGCCCGTAACAATAGGCATAGTCTGTATAAAACTTCTGCTGTTCTGCGGAATATTCCTGCCTGTTGCAGTAAATATGGGATTCCGTGGCGAAAAGCTTGTGGCAATTCTTGTAATGCTCGGAAGTGCCACAACTGGAAGCTGTTTTGTTATGGCGAAGAATTTCGGTCACAAAGGCGCAATTACCGCACTTGCGGTCATGCTGACAACGCTTTGCAGTGCATTTACGCTGACAGGCTGGCTGTTCATGCTGAAAAGTCTGGGGTATGTGTAATTACCTCAACGAGGAAAATTCTGACCTCTGCGAATAACACAAATTTAACAAAAATTGTATTGACCTTTTTAAATTAATATGGTATAATCATGATATCTGCATATGCGGATAATATGTATATAAGGAGTTTATTACAGTGGGCAGATATTTCGGTACAGACGGTTTCAGAGGAACCGCCAATGAAAATTTAACAGCTGACCATGCTTTTAAGGTAGGACGTTTTCTCGGCTGGTACTATGGTGAATTGAAAAGAAGAAACGGTGACGATTCCGCACCAAGAATAGTTATAGGCAAGGACACACGCCGTTCAAGCTATATGTTTGAATACTCCCTCGTAGGCGGTCTTACTGCTTCGGGAGCAGATGCTTATCTTCTCCATGTTACCACAACGCCGTCTGTTGCATATATTTCAAGAGTTGACAATTTTGACTGCGCTATCATGATATCCGCAAGTCATAACCCCTATTATGACAACGGTCTCAAACTCATCAACAGTCAGGGCGAAAAAATGGAAGATGCAGTTATTGAACTTGTTGAGGATTATCTCGACGGCAGACTTAATGTTTTCGGTCAGGACTGGGAGGAACTTCCGTATGCAAAGGACGAGAAAATCGGACGCTCAATTGACTATATTTCGGGAAGAAACCGCTATGTCGGCTATCTTATCTCGCTCGGCGTTTACTCATTCCGTGGCATGAGAATAGGTCTTGACTGTGCAAACGGTGCTTCATGGAACATTGCAAAGGCTGTTTTTGATGCACTCGGCGCAGAAACTCATGTCATCAACGCAAATCCTGACGGCGTGAATATCAACAACAACGCAGGCTCGACACATATCGAGGTACTCCAGAAATATGTCGTTGAAAACGGTCTTGATGCTGGTTTTGCTTATGACGGCGATGCTGACAGATGCCTTTGTGTTGACGAAAAGGGCAATATCATCACAGGTGACCATATCCTCTATATCTATGGCAGATACATGAAGGAGAGGGATAAGCTGGTAAACAATACCGTTGTTGCAACTGTTATGTCGAATTTCGGACTTTTCAAGGCATTTGAAGAAATAGGCATTGACTATGCTAAAACCAAAGTCGGCGATAAATATGTCTATGAATACATGAAGGACAATGACTGCTGTCTCGGAGGCGAACAGTCAGGTCATATCATCTTCTCGAAGTACGCTTCAACAGGCGACGGCATTCTTACAAGCCTGAAAATCATGCAGGTCATCATGTCACGCAGAAAGAAACTCAGCGAACTTGCCGCTCCGTTCGTGGAGTATCCGCAGGTGCTCGAAAATGTAAGAGTAAAGGATAAGGCTGCCGCACAGAACGATCCTGATGTTCAGGCTGCTGTAAAGAATGTCACAAAGGCACTCGGCATTACAGGAAGAATCCTCGTTCGTGAAAGCGGAACCGAACCTGTGGTACGTGTAATGGTCGAGGCTGAAAGCAAGGATATCTGCCGCAAGTATGTTGACGAAGTTGTGGAAATAATCCGCAGGAATGGTCATACAGTATAATAGGTTGTATATGGGAACACTGCACAAATATGCAGTGTTCCCTTTGTTATTATTATATAATCGGTCAGCGATTTTTTTCAGTTATTTGGTGAATTACTGGAAAATCGGCAAAAGTCTTGACGTGTGGATATAATAATGATATAATTAAAGCGTTCATGTGAAACTCAGGGGATATTTCTGAAATTCAACGTAATTCAGGCGAAATGCTTCGGGTTTTATGCGATGTATTGCTAAGGGAAATAATCAAAAGGGATACGTTTCTATCAGGAGGTAAAAGTATGGATCTGAACACAAATAATCTCAATGTTACCATAAACAGTAATGATGATGACAGTGATAAAGTAGTTATTTCATTTGCTGCTATTGGTAAAATGATAAAAAAATTCGTGGCGCTGTGGCTTGCGGTTTCTGTTATTGCAGGTTTCGTTGCAGTTGCAGTCGGCACAGCAAGGACATTTCTGCTCAAGGACCCTATCACTGCTCTCGTAAGCTTTACATACAGCGGAATTGAAAAAGGTCTTGATCCTTCAGGCAAAAAGTTCGATCCGTATGATATGGTAAATCCGACAGTTCTTGAAAGAACTCTTACTGATTATGAAATGGACATTTCTGAGCTTGAATCCGTAAGAAAAAATGTTTCAATCGAAGGTATGATACCTGAAGATGCAATGGACAGAATCCTTACATACAAGAACGTATATGAAACTGCTGCATCAGGTAATCTTGCCGCAGGTGAGGCTATGCTCAATGTATCTTATAATTCCACAACATTTAAGATATTCTTTGATTACGGCAAAACTTCCCTCAGCCGTTCTGACAGCGTAAAGATACTTAATGGCATTCTTGAAAATTACCGTGATTATTTCTATGAAACATACGGCTACAATCAGGCGCTTGGTTCATCTATCGCCGCTATTGACTATACAACATATGACTACAATGAACAGATCGATGTATTTGATGATTCACTCACAAGCATTGCAAGCTATGTAAAAAATCTTTCAAGAGAAGATACAAATATCTTCCGTTCAACAGAAACAGGTCTTTCATTCAATGACCTCTACAAGTCTGTTCAGACTATCAGAGATATCGATTTCGACAGAATTTCCTCATATATCTCAATTTACAACGTCACTAAGGACAAGGATCAGGCAATTGCCTACTATAATTACAAGATAGACAATCTTTCAAGAAGCACTGTTGCATATTCCGATCAGCTCAAAACGATTGAAGATGCTATCAGCAAGTATATCAAGGATACAGTTCTTATTTTCGGAAACGGCACTGACGGTACAGATACCTCATATTCACAGGCTTCAGAAGAATATGACAGACTTATCCAGCAGAGAGTTTCTGTTTCTTCTGAACTTGCAAATACAAAACAGCGTATCAAGTATTATGAGCAGAAGCGTGATGCCCTTCAGAACAACAAGGTAGGTACTAAGGAACAGGCAAAGCACGTTGAAGAAGAACTTGCACTCCTCAATGATAAGGTTTTTGAACTTATTGAACTTACAGAAAAAACTTCAAATGAATACTTCCAGAATGTTCAGTACAAGAACGCATACAACATTCTTGTTCCTGCAGCTTCAAGCATTGGTGCTTCGATATCAGCAATAATCAAAAATTCAATTATTCCCGGTATCATCATTGAAGGTCTTGTCTTTGTAGTATTCATGATGATCGTTTTCGTAAAGGCACTTGCTTACAGCAACAGACCGGCTGTAAAAACTGTAAAGAACAGCGCTGCAGATGATGATTCAGATTCTGATGAAGATGATGAAAAATCTGACAGTAAGAAAAATAAAAAGAAGTAATTTCTTTCATGAACCGTGGCGATTCAGTCACGGTTCTTTTTTTGTCTGGATTACAGGAATTTTTTTCAAAAAACACTTGATTTTTCCGAAAAAACGTGGTATAATACTTATGATGATAGTTAATGTAAAAGACCGGAAAACTTCCGGTCTTTCGTTTGTATTAGGCTATGATAAAATTATTTCAGAAAGGAGATATCAGCCTATGAAATTCAAGAAATTCGGCAGCACCGAACAAAAGGTATATGAGCTTATCAAGCCGATAACCGATGAACTCGGCTATTACCTCTGGGACGTTTGCTACGAAAAGGAAGGCGCAATGTGGTACCTGAGAGTTTTCATAGATCAGGACGAAGGTATCAGCATCGCTGACTGCGAAAGAGCTACCGCTCCGATAAACGATATTCTCGACGAGACTGATCCAATCGACCAGAGCTATGTGCTTGAAGTCGGCTCGGCAGGTCTTGAACGTGAACTCGTCAAGGAGGAGCATTTTGAGGTGTGCGCCGGAGATACCGTTAAGCTTCACTTCTTCCGCCCTGTTGACGGTCAGAAGGAAATTACGGCTGAACTTAAAGGCGCAGACAAGGAGGGCGTTTCCGTTATCCTTGAAAATGGCGAGGAAAAGAAATTCCCGCTCAGCGATGTTTCATGCGTCAAGCTGTATCTCGAATTCTGATTCAGCCGATCATTAATGCAAATACTTAAAATTTATCTATACTGGAGGAATTAACAAAAATGAATAAGAATAACGCCTTTTTCAAGGCACTGGAATCCCTTGGAGAAGAAAACAGCGTCGAAACAGATCTCCTCATTGAAAAGGTCAAGTCAGCTATGCTGAAAGCCGCTAAAAGAGCATATCCGCACAGTGAGGAAAGAATAAGAGTTGAAATCGATTCCAAGACCAAGAAGTTTGAAATGTACATCGTTCAGGATATCATCGACGATATGCCTTTCGATGAGAACGAGATCAATATCGCTCAGGCAAGACTTATAAATCCTAATGCCGTTGTCGGCGGCACAATCCTCAAGGAGATCGATATCTCAAAACTCGGCAGAATGGCTGCACTTTCCGCTAAACAGTCCATCAAGGGCGACCTCAGAGAGATAAACCGTGAACAGATGCTCGAAAAATTCGAGAAGAAGGAACATGAATGTATCTCCGCTAAAATTACACAGGTCGAGCCTGCAAAACATACAGTTACCGTCGTTTATGAGGGAACTGAACTCTATCTGTTCCAGAATGAGCAGATACCGGGCGAAAAGCTTGAGGAAGGCAGAACTATCAAGGTTTACATCACAGGCATCATCGGCAAGAACAAAAAGCCTGTTGTCAAGATCTCACGTACCCATAAAGACCTCGTAAAGAGACTCTTTGAACTTGAAGTTCCTGAGATTTATGACGGAACTGTTGAGATCAAGGCTATCTCCCGTGAGGCTGGTTCAAGAACAAAGATCGCTGTATGGTCAAAGAATCCTGATGTTGATGCTGTCGGCGCATGCATCGGTACTAACCGTTCAAGAATCACTCCTATCGTGAACGAACTGAACGGCGAAAAGATCGATATCATCAAGTGGAGCGAAAATCCTGAGGAATTCATCGCAAGTGCGCTTTCACCTGCCGATGTCCTCAAAACTATCATTACCTCAAACGAGGAGAAGAACTGCACCTGCACCGTTATCGTTCCGAATAACAAGCTTTCACTTGCTATCGGCAACAAAGGTCAGAATGCTAAGCTTGCCGCAAAGCTGACAGGCTTCAAGATAGACATCAAACCGCAGTTCGACAGCGCTACAAATGAAGAAGCTCCTGAAATGAGCCCTGATTTTGTTCCGCCTGTACTCAATACTCCTGTTGCTGAGGAGACTGCACCTGCCGCAGAGGAAAATGCTGAAATTGCAGAAACTGCTGAGGCTGAGACTTCCGCAGAAGTTACCGCTGAGGAAACTGCCGCTCCCGAAACAGAAGCCGCTGAGACTGAAACTCCTGCCGCAGAAGAAACTGAGGAATAATTATGAAGCCGAAAAAGCTGCCGCTGAGAATGTGTCTCGGCTGTAACGAGATGAAGCCGAAAAAAGAGCTTATCCGTGTCGTAAAGTCTCCCGAAGGCGATATAAGCCTTGACTTTACAGGAAAAAAATCAGGCAGAGGCGCTTATATCTGCCATAATGCGGAATGTCTCAGGCTTGCAAGAAAAGCAAGACGCTTTGAAAAATCATTCTCATGCAAAATTGAAGAAAGCGTTTACGAGGTGATGGAAAATGAACTTCGATCCGAGCCGCAAAACGGCTGATCTGCTGAGTATATGCATCAAGGCAGGCAAGGCTGTCAAAGGCTTTGACAGCGCCTGTGAAGCCGCAGAAAAGGGTACTGCTTCATGTCTCCTTACCGCTTCCGACGCATCAGATAAAACAGTCAAGGAAGCTGTGTTCACAGGCAATAAATACAGCGTTCCCGTTTACAGAATACTTCTTACCAAGGACGAGATCGCACGCCTATGCGGAAAATCCACTGCCGTTGTCGCTGTGACAGACAAGGGATTTGCAGAAGGCTTCAGAAAAATCATATCTCAGTCCGAACAGACATAAACAATTGAATATACTCTGCCGTTGAGTTACGGCATATAACATGGAGGTAATCAAGCCTATGGCTAAAAAAATAAAATTAAGTGATGCTGCTAAAGATCTTTGCGTATCGTCTCAGGAACTTATCGACCTGTTCACAGAAAAAGGCGATAACAAAAAGAAGGCCGGCACATCTCTTACAGAAGAAGAAATGAACTTTCTTCTTGAACATTATACTAAGGCAAACGAGGTAAAGTCTCTTGACGACTACTTTACATCAAGAAATGAACCAAAACCCGAGAAAAAAGCAGAAGTTCCCGCTCCTGAAAAGAAAAAGCCTGCATCGGCAAAAAAAGCTGATAAGCCTGCACCTAAAAAGGAAAGCAAGCCTGCCAAAGCTGAGGAAAAGCCAGCCGCTCCTGTGAAGAAAGAGGAAAAGCCTGCCGCTCCTGCAAAGAAAGAGGAAAAGCCGCAGACTGTAAAGGTAACTCCTGCAAACAGCAAACCTGAAAATTTACCTAAAAACGGACAGAAAAACGAAATCAAGACTGAACCGAAGGCAGAAGTCAAGACCGAAACAAAACCTGCCGCAAAGGAGGATAAAATGGCTGAACCTGTTAAGCAAGCAGCTCCGACTGCTGAAACAAAAACTGCTGAGGTAAAGGAAGAACCTGCAAAGAAACAGTCTGCCGTTGCAGATGAACAGGATCATTCCTCAAAGAAAAACAAGAAGAATGACAAGAAAAAGGAAGCTCCAAAGGCTCAGGACAGAGGCGAACGTACTAAGTTTACCGCTTCATTCAGCTCTGATACGGCTTCTGAATCAACTCAGCAGAGACGTACCGTCGATACAAGAGGAAGCTATGTAGACCTCGATAAGTACAACGAGAGATATGACCAGATGGCTACCTCAAACAAGCACAAGAATGACAACTATTCTTCAAAGAAACAGAAGATAAATCAGAAGTCCGCCCAGAGAACACGTCAGCAGTTCTCAAAGAAGGAGTCTGAAACAGAAAAGCTCAAGAGACTTGAACTCGAAAGAGCAAGAAAACAGCAGCTTAAAGTCCTTATTCCTGATATCATCACTGTCGGCGAACTTGCTACACGTTTAAAGCATACCGCTACCGACGTTATCAAGAAACTCATGGGACTCGGCGTTATGGCTTCAATAAATCAGGAGATAGACTTCGATACTGCTTCACTCGTTGCCGAAGAACTCGGCGCAAAGGTTGAAAAGGAAGTCATCGTTACTATTGAGGAGCGTCTTATCGACGAGAGCGAGGACGATGATACAAACCTCTCTCCAAGATGTCCGGTCGTTGTTGTTATGGGACACGTTGACCACGGTAAGACTTCTATCCTCGACCGTATCAGAAATGCTCACGTTGCCGCAGGCGAGGCAGGCGGCATCACTCAGCATATCGGCGCATATCAGGTAAATATCAACGGTCAGGACATCACTTTCCTCGATACTCCTGGACATGAGGCTTTCACTTCAATGCGTGCAAGAGGTGCTAATATCACTGATATCGCTATCCTCGTTGTTGCCGCTGACGACGGTATCATGCCGCAGACTGTTGAATCCATAAACCACGCTAAAGCCGCAGGAGTTTCCATTATCGTTGCTATCAACAAAATGGATAAGGAAGGCGCTAACCCTGACAGAATAAAGGAAGAACTTACTAAGTATGACCTCGTCTGCGAGGACTGGGGCGGCGACGTTATCTGCGTTCCTGTTTCAGCTAAGACAGGTGAGGGTATCGATGAACTTCTCGAAAACGTTCTCCTCGTTGCAGAAGTCAAGGAGCTTAAAGCAAATCCTGACCGTCTTGCAAAGGGTACTGTAATCGAAGCACGTCTTGACAAGGGCAGAGGCCCTATCGCTACTCTCCTCGTTCAGAACGGTACTCTCCGTCAGGGCGACGTTATCATTGCAGGTACTGCTGTCGGCAGAGTCCGTGTAATGACTAACGACAAGGGCAGAAGCGTAAAGGAGGCAGGCCCGTCTGTTCCTGTTGAGATAACAGGTCTTGCAGAAGTTCCGAGCGCAGGCGATACATTCAATGCCGTTGAAGACGAGCGTCTTGCAAGAGAACTTGTTGACCAGAGAAAGCATGAACAGAAACAGGAACAGTTCAACGCTTACCGCAAAGTTACTCTTGACAACCTGTTCAGCCAGATCGCAGAGGGCGAGATAAAGGAACTTCCTATTATCGTAAAAGCCGATGTTCAGGGGTCTGTTGAGGCTGTAAAGCAGTCACTCGAAAAGCTTTCAAATGAAGAAGTTCGTGTACGTGTTATCCACGGCGCTGTCGGTGCTGTCAAGGAAAGCGATGTTATGCTTGCTAATGCTTCAAATGCTATCATCGTAGGCTTCAATGTTCGTCCTGATCCTGTAGCCGCAGAAAATGCCGCAAGAGACGGCGTTGACATAAGACTTTACCGTATCATCTATGATGCTATCGAGGAGATAACCACCGCTATGAAGGGTATGCTCGCTCCTAAGTTCAGAGATGTTGAACAGGGACGTATCGAAGTCCGTCAGGTATACAAGATATCCAATGTCGGCATGGTCGCAGGAAGCTATGTTCTTAGCGGCAAGGTAACAAGAGGCAGTCAGGTGCGTGTTGTGCGTGACGGTATCATAATTGCTGACGACAAGATATCAGGTCTCAAGCGTTTCAAGGACGATGCCAAGGAAGTTGCTGAAGGCTATGAGTGCGGTATCAGTCTTGAAAAGTTCAGCGATGTCAAGGAAGGCGATATATTCGAGACATATATCGTTGAGGAATACCGTGAGGACTGATAAGTTTTTCGGCAATTAATTGATAAAACTGCGGACATATCTGTAGGGGATGCCGCCTCGGCATCCCATTGATACCGACGCAATATTGTCAGTATATTATTGCCGTGTTAATAAAAAATCTCAGGCGGCAGAAATGCCGTTCCTGAACCAAAGGAGGTAATCACAGATGGACAATACCCGTATGGGCAACGCAGACATGATACAGTACTGCGACGAGGCACTCGCATGGTCTGACCTCGGCCCGATAGACATTTATTTCTTCCAATCCGTAAAGAACATACTTCTCGGCAAATGCAGCGCTACCGAAGAACCGGAGGATTACCCTGATGATCTTATGGGAATAGAGCGCCCTGTGCGTGATGTCGAGCTTGAACCCGAATACGGCAATTTTGCCGATATCTATTACGGTGAGGAGGGCGACGACGATATCCCGAACTACAGCATGACCGCCGAGGAGGAGGCTTTCTCGGATACTATTTTCTCAGAAGGCTTTTTCGAGGATAAGGAAATTGCTGATGAAAACAATGACGAAACTGAACAGCCTGAAATTAATGAGGAGGAAACCGAAGCTTCCGAAGAAGCCGCTTCCGCTGCAAAGGGCGATTCATTTTCAGTCAGCATCTGATTTTTCAGAGAAAGGACAATATGCCTAATTTCAAGAACAGCCGCACGGCTGAAGATATCAAACGTGAAATAACCGCAATTCTCAGAGATCTCAAAGATCCGAGAATAGACAAGATGCTCACAGTTATAAGAGCAGACCTCTCAGGCGATATGTCGTTCTGCAAGGTCTATGTGTCAAGCTTTGAGGGACTTGAAAGAGCTAAGGAATCAGTCAAGGGACTGAAAAGCGCCGAAGGATATATCAAGCGTGAACTTTTCAGCAGACTGAAACTCCGCAAAGCTCCGTCACTCGTCTTTATAGCTGACAATTCAACAGAAATAAGTGCGGAAATAAGCAAGAAACTCAACGATCTTCTTTAAGGAGGGGACGCTATGTTCATTGGATTCAGTGAAGCTGAAACATTCCTCAGAAATTGTGAGGACGCTGTTATAATCACTCACCGCAATCCCGACGGAGACTGCATAGGTTCAGGCTTTGCCCTGAAAGATATTCTCGCAGAACTCGGTATTCGCAGCAGAGTTGTTTGCAGCGACGAATTCCCGAAACGCTTCGACTTCCTCACAAATGAGGGCGCAGGCGAGGATTTTCAGCCAAAGACTATTATTGCCGTAGATATCGCTGACCCGAAGCTTATGGGCAGCTATGAAGAAATCTATGGCTCAAAGGTACAGCTTTGTATCGATCACCACATCTCAAACAAGGATTATGCCGAAAAAACTCTGCTCAGAGGCAATGCCGCCGCTGCGTGTGAAGTTATATTCGACCTTGCAAAGTACATGGGTGTATATATCAGCAGCCACTGCGCTATGTGCCTGTATACGGGTTTAGCTACTGATTCAGGCTGCTTCAAGTACGACTGCACCACTCCTCATACCCATGAGATCGCCGCAGAGCTTATGAAAAGCCATGATATCAATTATTCAAGAATAAACCGCTATATGTTCGATGTAAAAAGTCCTGCAAGACTTCGTCTTGAAGGCAGACTCAACGAACTTGTTGAGGAACACCTCGGCGGCAAACTCGTTATCGTTGCCGTAACTCAGGAAATGATGAAGGATATGGGCATTGAGGTCGATGAGCTTGAAGGCTTTGCTCCTCTTACCATACAGCTTGAGGATACCGAGGTCGGAGTTCTTATCAGAGAACGTGAGAACGGTGAACTGAAATGTTCATTCCGTTCAGCATATGACATGAATGTTTCCGCTATCTGCCAGAATTTCGGCGGCGGCGGACATGCAAAAGCCGCAGGCTGTTCGTTCAACTGCACTATGGAACAGGCTAAGAATGACATAATCAAAGCTGTTGAAAGGGCACTTCTTCAATGAACGGCATAATCTGCGTAAACAAACCACAGGACTTTACGTCTTTTGACGTGGTAGCAAAGCTGCGCGGCATTTTACAGATGAAACGTCTCGGACACGGCGGCACTCTCGATCCTATGGCTACGGGGGTACTGCCTGTGTTTGTGGGAAATGCTACAAAAGCGTGTGACATCATGCCTGACAGCACTAAGAGCTACCGTGCAGGCTTCCGTTTCGGCACAGTCTCGGATACTCAGGATATCTGGGGCGAGTGCCGTGTAAAATCGGACAAACCTGTTTCAGAAAATGATATTTTAAGCATCATTCCGCAGTTTACAGGCAGAATTATGCAGCTTCCGCCAATGTATTCGGCTGTTCAGGTAAACGGTCAGCGCCTTTATGACCTTGCCAGAAAAGGTATCGAAGTTGAGCGTACTCCCCGTGAGATAGAGGTCTCGGAGCTTACTCTCTCGGACTACTGCGCCGAAAAGCGTGAGGGATATCTTGATATCTCATGCTCAAAAGGCACGTATATACGCACAATTATAAGCGATATCGGCGATGCTCTCGGCTGCGGCGGCATAATGACATCTCTCGTGAGGACAAGTTCGGGAGGATTTACCCTTGATGACTGTTTCACCTTTGAGGAGATTCAGGCGGCTCGTGACGAAAACCGTCTTGAAGAACTTGTTCTGCCTATCGAGCGTGTTTTTGAGAAACTGCCAAAGCTTAAACTCGGAGAGGCTCAGACAAGAATGTACCGCAACGGCGTTAAGCTCGACCTTGAACGTGTATACGGTATCCGTTCCGATGCGGACTGCTATGCGGTATTCGGCTCTGACGGCGGATTTATCGGCACTGCATTGACCGACCGTGAAAACGGACTGCTCAGAGTCGGAAAAAATCTGGGGTGAAAAATATAAATGATGGATACTAAAACAGCGGCGGCACTGGGTATTTTTGACGGAGTTCATCTTGGACACCGTGCTGTGCTTGCGGCGGCTGCTGAACAGAAAAAAAACGGACTTTCTCCGAATGTCTTTACATTTGCTCCGAAAACTGCGGCAATAAAGGGCGCTTCGGGGTTTATATACAGTGACAGCGAAAAAAAACTCATTCTTGAAAGCGAATGCGGCATGGAAGGTGTATTTACTGCCGAGTTCAGCGAATTATGCGGTCTTGACGGCAGAACTTTTGTGAGCGATATCCTTATCGACAGGCTGAACGCAGGTTTTGTAAGCTGCGGCAGGAACTTCCGTTTCGGTAAAGATGCCTCATGCGGCGTTGATGAACTTGTCAGATTCGGCAAAGAATACGGCTTTGAGGTCTGTGCTGTTGATGACGTGGCCTGTAACGGTCAGATAGTTTCATCAACTGCCATAAGGGAACTGCTCCTTGAAGGCAATGTGAAAAAAGCCGCAGAACTTCTCGGTGAGCCGTATATGCTTTTCAGCGAGGTCGTACACGGTGCGGCACTGGGACGGACTATCGGTTTTCCGACTGCAAACCAGATATTCGCTGAGGGACAGCTTGTTCCGAAATACGGCGTATATAAGTCGGTCACATCAGTTGACGGCAGGCTTTTCCGCTCAATGACCAATATCGGCACAAAACCAACTGTAAACAGCGATGGCAGACCGCTTTCCGAAACCTATATCGACGGATTTTCGGGAGATATCTACGGCAGGAAAATTCAGGTAAAACTGATTGAATATATCCGCCCTGAAATGAAATTCGCCTCGGTCAGCGAACTGGAAAAGCAGATAGCTCAGGATGTTCGCACAGCCGTTAAAAGATGACATATAATATTCTTTTTTCGTTCACTGCATTGTCACATTAGAGAGTTAACATTATATCGGACATCTGAAACTATCCTGCAATACAGCTTTCAGAAGTCCGCAAAACAATACTCTGGAAATTATTTTTCCATAAGGAGGAATTTATCCAATGATAGAGGTTAAAAACCTTACCAAGAAGTACGGCGACAAGCTTGCCGTAAACGATATAAGCTTCAAGGTCGAAAAGGGTGAGATATTAGGTTTCCTCGGCCCGAACGGTGCAGGAAAATCCACGACCATGAATATGCTTACAGGCTATATCTCATCGACATCAGGACAGGTACTTATCGACGGCGTTGATATTCTCGAAGATCCGAAGAAGGCAAAGTCAAATATCGGATATCTTCCAGAAATTCCGCCGCTTTACATTGATATGACGGTCGATGCATACCTCAACTTCATGTTCGACCTTAAAAAATGCAAACAGCCAAGAAAAAAGCACCTTGAAGATATCTGCGATCTCTGCAAGATATCCCACGTAAGAAAGCGCCTTATCAAGAACCTTTCAAAAGGTTACAGACAGAGAGTTGGTCTTGCACAGGCTCTTATCAATAAGCCGCCTGTAATTATCCTCGATGAGCCTACTGTTGGTCTCGATCCGAATCAGATAATCGAGATAAGAACTCTCATCAAACAGCTCGGCAAACGCCACACTGTTATCCTTTCTTCACATATCCTCCCTGAAATTCAGGCTGTATGTGACAGAATAATCATCATCAACAAGGGACAGGTCGCCGCTGACGGTACTGCTGACGAGATAGCAAAGAATATCTCGAATGAGCACAAGATGACTCTCCGTATCGAAGGCCCGACACATACCAAGGACGACAAGACAAAAATAGCAGATGCTCTCCGCAGTATCGACGGCATTACCTATGTACGTGCCGATATGGAGCGTGAAAAAGGCATCTATGACTATGATGTCGAAACAGACGGCAAGACTGATGTACGCCGTGCGATCAACAAGCTCTGCGCAGAAAAGGGCTGGAATATCCTTATGCTCCAGCTTTCAGACATGACTCTTGAAGATATCTTCCTCAAGATAACCATGAGCGAGGGCATTGCCGCTTCCGATAACTCAAACGCACCTAAACTCGATCTCAAGGTAAAGGACGGCGAACTTATCGCTTCCGAAAAGACCGATGATGCTGAGGAAAAGGCTGACGATGAGAATACTGCTGAAACAGACAGCAGTGAAAATAACGGAGGTGAAGAATAATGTTGGCTATTTACAGACGTGAAATGGGCGCATTCTTTACATCAGGTGTCGCTTATGTTTTCCTTACTGTTTTCTATCTTGTTTCAGGCATTTTCTTCTTTAACGGAGTGCTCTGTTCAGGTACTACTGATGTATCCCCTATGTTCAGTTCAATGTTCTATGTTGTAATGTTCCTTATCCCTATCCTTACGATGAAGCTCCTTTCCGAAGAAAGAAAGAACAAGACCGATCAGGGACTTCTTACCGCTCCCGTAGGCTTATGGGATATCGTTCTCGGCAAGTATTTTGCCGCACTCACACTTTTCATCATTGCTGAAAGCATCGTTTTCGTTTATGCAATTATTCTTTCCGCACTCGGAAACGTTGTTTGGCAGACACTTTTCGGAAACTATTTCGCAATGCTTTTCCTCGGCGCAGCATTCATTGCTGTTGGTCTTTTCATCTCATCACTCACCGAAAATCAGATGGCATCCGCTGTTGCAAGCATGGTTGCCCTCTTTGTACTCTATCTTTCAGAAATGCTCGTTGCCGATTTTGAAAACGGCGGAACATTCAAGAAGCTCCTTTTCAAGGGCGTTACTGCTCTTGCATTCTATTCAAGATACATGGAATTCACAGGCGGCGTATTCAGCCTTCCGAGCATCATCTTCTTCGTTAGTACAGCCTTCCTCTTTAACTTCTTCACTGTCAAGGTTTTAGAGAAAAGACGCTGGAGCTGATTATAGTGAACGACAAAATAAATTTGTCTTTCACTATAATATTTGATTTAAATTGTCTTGCAGATACGCAAATCAAAGATTTGCTCCCTGCAATCGGCAAATAGTAAACGCCAAAAAAGATTTGCCGTTTACTATAATTTTTGAAAGGAAGGTCTGTTACAGATGAGTAATAAAGATTTAGACAAGGCTAAAAAGCCGTCAGAAGAAACTGCTGACAAGGCTGAAAAAGCCCCGAAAAAGAAGAAAAACTTCAAGAAATTCAAATACGGCTCATTGTTTGCCGTTTCAATTATTCTTGTTTCTGCTATCGTTGTAGTTATCAATATAATGGCAGGTATGGTATCAAAGCGCTATCCTGTAAAGCTGGACTTCACTCCTGACAAGCGTTTTGAATTAAGCGATGAAACTATCGACGTTCTCAAAAACCTGAATCAGGACGTTGAAATTACTGTTGCTACAGAAAAGGATATGTTTGCTTCAATGGCTGCATATTATGAGAGTATGTACAGACAGTACGGCATCAGCGCAGAAGTTCCGTATGATATGATACCTGAACTTCTCGAAAAATACTCCATGTATGCTGAACAGGGCAAGGGCAGCATCAAGGTAAAATATGTAAATATTGATAAGGATCCTGATTCACTTACAAAATACAAGCAGCACTACAACGGCGATATCTCAACAGGCAGTATCGTTGTTTGTGCAAACGACAGAGTAAAGGTAATAAGCGGAAATGACGTTATGGGCATGATTCAGGCAGACCAGAGCACTATCCAGTCAGGTCAGCCGTCATTCATCTTCGCAGGTGAAAGCCTTATCACTACCGCTGTTATGAATGTTGTTGACGCACATCCTGTAAAGGCTGCTATCATCACAAAGATGAATGGTCAGTCTGCATACAATGAACAGCAGTACAGCACAATAATAGCTGCATTCGAGGATGAACTCCTTGAAAAGAACGGCTATGACTGCACAGAAGTTGATATCGTTGAAAATGATATCCTTGCTGATGAATATGACCTTGTTGTACTTGCAATGCCGTCAGTTGACTTCACTGAAAATATTATCCAGAAGCTCAGCGATTATCTCCTCAACGACGGTAAATACGGCAAGAACATGATATATCTCCCTGATATTGCTTCAACAGGTCTTACAAATATCGACGCATTCCTTGCATCATGGGATATTGCAGTCTCCGACCAGATGATAGTTGACGACAAGTATGCAACAGGTACTGCTTCAAACATCATGCTCCAGATAGATGATGCTGATACAGTAGGCGCACTTCCAAGCGCAGCACTTCCTATCATTGCACCTCTTACAAGAGAGATCGAAATTCTCCCGAACAAGACAGACAATATTGTAAAGTCTGTTCTCCGTTCATATGATAACTCATTCCTCAGCGATATGATGACAGGTGATGCCGATACAAACGACCGTGGCTCACACAGCGCAGCAGTTCTCTCAACAAGAGAACACGCAGACGGAATGGACGTTTTAAGAAGCAAACTTCTCGTACTCGGAAGCCCGCTCATGGCTGACAGTGAACTTCTCACACAGTCAAGCACATACAACAATGCAAATGTTCTCCTCGGCATCATCAACAACATGACAGGCAAGGAGGCAGGCACAGTTATCCCTGAAAAGGCTCTCCAGCAGTCATACATCTCTGCTACACAGACTCAGGCTAATGTAATCAAAATCGTTGTTATCTGGGTTATCCCATGCATTGTGGCAGCCGCAGGTATCATCGTATTGTTAAGGAGAAGAAACCGATGAAAAAACAGGTCAAAGGCATAATCGGACTGAGTGCGGTTCTCGTTGTACTTGGCGGCGGTCTTGCATTCCTGAAGCTTACCGATCCTGACAAAGACAATTCGTCGGAGTCCACTGATATAGCTGATCCGAATGCTCCGCAGGGCGCAGATATCCTTATTGTCACAGATGACAAGACCGCAGACGGACTTGGTGTTGTGAAAAGTGCCGTTATCAAAAACGAGACTGATGAAATTAAGGTGAAAATGCTCAGCGCCGCTACGGATGATGAAGATGCAGTCTATACAATCGAAGGCTTTGAAGATCTGAATGTGAATACCACACTGGTCAGCACTCTCATCAATAACGGCAACGGTCTCCATTCAACATCTCTTGTTGAGGAGCACTGCACGAATTTTGAGAAATTCGGTCTTGATGAGCCGAGAGTTACCGTTGAGTATGAATATGAATCAGGCGGTCATGCAAAGTTCTATATGGGCGATGATGCACCGTCAAATACAGGCGCTTACGTCTATGCAGAGGGAAGTGATACGGTCTATACTGCATCATTCTCTGCACTTTCAAACTTCAAGAATCCGGCTTTCGACTTCCTTGACAAAACGATACTTGAAGCTAATGCAGACGTGACAAATTCTCCACGCATCGATAAATTCACAATTGAGCGTGATGACCTTGACGAGCCGATAGTGCTTGAATATGACAAGGAAAAAGAGGAAAGCGGCTCAAGAAGTTCATCTTCAACACATATCATGACTTCACCGACAGAATGTCATCTTTCAGGCGACAAGGCAGGAGAGGTCATGGAAAAGATGTACGGTCTCTATGCAAAGAGTATCTATGCTGTACACTGCAAGGAATCGGATATCGCAGGCGCAGGTCTGAATGAACCGTTCTGCTGTGTGACTATCGACTGCGAGGGTACGGAAAATGACCACACACTTCTGTTAAGTGAGATATTCAATGACGAATTTGACCAGAAATGCTGTTATGCAATGTTTGAGGGCGGCAATATTATCTATACGATAACAGAAGAAAATGCGATATGGCTGAAAACCAAGCCTATCGAACTTATCTCGAAGCTTATGATAAATGCATATGTATGGGATTTAAACGAATTTACGTTTGACATTCCTGACGGCGCTTCCGAGAAGTTCAATATAAAGCTTCAGGACGGCAAGGAGGCTGACGGCGCTCAGACTGAGGACTATGACGTACAGAGAAACGGAGAAAAGTTCGATTCCGAAAGATACAGACAGCTTTTTGCATTCATCATAAGCGGCAACCTTGAAGAATTTGCTGCTGATGTGCCTGTACCGAAGGAAAAGCCGATGCTGTCATTGAGCTATACCGATAAAAACACCAAGAAAACCACTACCTATGATTATTATGATGACTCGGTAATGAAGGCACTCATTGTTGTAAACGGTGAAAGCAGATTCTACTGTTCAAAGTCATTTGTAAACACACTTATAGACAACGTAAATCGACTTGAAACAGGCGAGGACTATGTAACGACATGGTAAATCTCCTGTAGATGAAGGAGGAAATATATGATAGAAAAGTTCAAAACATATAAGGGATATCCGCTTGTAAGATGCGGCAACATAATATATTTCGGATATATGTCTGATCCCTATGTAATCATGATCCAGATTTTGAAAACGAAAAAGGTAAATGATGAGGACTATGCCGAAAAGGTAAGAGTTGTTCTTATGAATACCGATCCTAACCTCAATCCTCTTGAAGCCTGCGAAAAGAATGCTGAACGTGAGTGCGGACTCTATGAAGCACTTGATATTGCAAGCGTATGGCTCGAAAAAGCTATCGGAGATCAGCCTCAGCAGGCGGTCGCTGTAAACGCATAATAATATTTATCGGGGAAGAATCTTTCTGAGAAAGGGTTCTTCCCCGATTTTTTCCATAAGTGACAGAAAAATGCAGTAATATTGTGCAATTCGGACAGAATATGACAGAAATGGCAAAAAGTTTATATGCGGTGAATCGGCTTAACAGGTTGCAATTCTACGGCATTTTTGGTATAATTAACGTGTATGGGCTAAAAAATAAGTGTTTTGCAATATGAAAGGATAAACGTAAAATGAAAAAACAAATTACAGCTCTTATGCTCTGTATGTGTACCGCAGTTTGTGCTGTGAACGGCTGTGAGGAAAAGAGCAGTTCCGTTGCTGTATCACAGGAAACAACTGTTTCATCAGTCAGCGAACCGACTGCAAAACTTCCGGAAGGCGGCTTTACATTTGATGATGTGCTGAACTCATTATCTGTATGCGGACAGAAAATTGCTTTTCCGCTGTCACTGAACAGTCTTGGCGATGATTTCGATTTTGACAGTAATATTTCCTATTTTGAGGGAGAGTCTGCATCAGTCAAACTAAAATATAAAGGCGTTGAGATAGCTCATGCGACACTTCGCAACTGCACCGAGGAAAAAGGCGCAGACCGTGACACTGAGATAGGCGTACTGACATTCAATGAAAACTTCATGACAGAAAACAAAATAGATTCACCGGTAAACATCGGCGGTCTTAAACTCGGCATCAGTCTTGATGAGCTTTCTGAATGCGTTCCTGAGAATAACCTTAAAAAAATGACGGATATCTATGAATACTCCGACAAAGAAACAGGTCAGACCATACTCATGTTATCCGTTTCTGGAAATAAGGTTACAGACATTTCTGTCTATTTCACTGATCCTGCATTTTTTGTTGAGTAAAAAAATTCTGAAAAATGTCACATTTCATACTTCTGATGCGATATATATTATGAACATAAATTTGCGTAAAGGAGATTGCTATGAAAAAGAATGCAAAAATGCTTCTCTGCACCATGTCGGCGGCTATGGGACTGCTTATCGCTGTTCCGACGATGGCTTCTGCGGCTGAATTTTCCGAAAAGCCTGCCGCTTCATCATGGTACAAAGACACTGACGGAAACATTTTCTATTACGGCGAAAATAATAAGCCTGTCACAGGCGAATACACTGTAGACGAAGTGACATATCTCTTTTCCGAAAACGGTGTACTGAAAACAGGATGGCGTACCGTTAAAGGCGAACGCTGTTATTTCGATGCCGAAACAGGCGAAAAAACAACAGGCTGGATAGACTACGGCGGAAACAAATACTATGTTGACGGAAAAAAAGGCAAACTCACAGGTCAGTTTGCCGATGCAGACAAAAATCCCATGATGTTCGACAAGTATGGCGCTTACGCCTGTACACAGGGATTCTATGACTGTGGCGATATAAAATGCTATATCGACGAAAAAGGCGCTCTTGCCACTAAGAATACCACTATTGACGATATCCCATACATCATTTCCGAAAACGGCGGAATAAGCACAGGCTGGCAGACTATTGACGGCAAGACATATTATTTCTCGCCTGAAAACGGCATGGCTCTCCTCGGTATTCAGGATATTGACGGCGCACGTTACCTCATCTCAAAGGAAAGCGGCGTTCTCACAGGTCAGCAGTCATTCGGCGGTCAGAAATATATTTTCGGCAAAGACGGAAAAGCTGCAACAGGCTTGCAGACTATTGATGATGAAAAATATCTGTTTGACGAAAACGGCGTTCCCGAAAGCGGTTTCTATGAATTTGACGGCTACTGCTATCTGTTCGGCAATGACGGAAAGGCTCTCACGGGCTGGCAGGAGGCTGACGGCAAACTGCGCTATTTCAACAGCTACGGCATTATGCTCACAGGCTGTTCGTCTATCGGCGGCAAACTCTATGACCTCGATTCCGACGGCTCTGTTTTAAAGGGATTCCGGACAGTTAACGGCAAGGATTATTATTTCGGCGATGACGGCTATGCCCTCAAAGGCTTGCAGTCAGTTGACGGAAAGACTTACCTTTTCAGCGACAAATGCGTGATGCAGAAGGGCTGGCAGACTGTCGGAGATGCTAAATATTACTTCACTGAGGACGGCTCTGCCGCAAGCGGATTCAGCGAGATAGACGTTTACTGCTATATGTTCGATAAAGACGGCAAGCTCCTCACAGGCTGGCAGGAGGCTGACGGCAAACTGCGCTATTTCAACGAATACGGCATTATGCTCACAGGTCTTTCATCAGTCGGCGGCAAACTCTATGACCTCGATTCCGACGGCGCAGTTATAAAGGGCTTCCAGAAAATAAACAACAAAACATATTATTTCGGTGACGATAACTATGCTCTCAGCGGCGTTCAGACTATCGGCGGAAAGATATATGCTTTCAGCGATAAATGTGTCATGCTGACAGGCTTGCAGAATGTCGGCGGCAAGACCTATTTCCTAAGCGATAAGGACGGTACTGCTCTCACAGGCTGGCAGGATATTGGCAGTGACAGATACTATTTCGGCGCTGACGGTGTGGCTCTCACAGGAAAACAGACTATTGGCGGCGAAAACTTCTTCTTCACCGACAGCGGCATGATGTGCTCAGGCATTCAGGAACAGGACGGCAAGATAATCGGTCTTGCAAGTGACGGAAAATTCCTCAGCGGCTGGCAGGTAATAGGCGGAAGTACCTATTATTTCGGCGAAAACGGCATTGCTCTCACAGGCAGTCAGACTGTTGATGATTTTGGCTACACATTCTCTGACAAGGGTATTCTGAAGCTTGGTCTGTGTACTGTTTCTGACAAGATATACTGCATCACTGACGGCGGAAAGTTCCTTACAGGCTGGCAGACTATTGACGATAAGAGATATCTTTTCGGTGAGGACGGTGCGGCTCTCACAGGTACTCAGACTATTGACGGCAAAACACTGTTTTTCAGCGAAACAGGCGTATTCACAAACGGTATTGAAGTAACAGACGGCAAGACATATGGCATAGGCGCTGACGACAAGCACCTCACAGGCTGGCAGACTATCGGCGTTGATACATACTATTTCGGCACTGACGGTGCGGCTCTCACAGGTACTCAGGATATTGACGGTCAGTCCTATACATTTGATGAAACAGGCGCTCTTTCCATTTCAGTAAGAAATGTTGACGGAAAGCTTTTCTACGGCGATAAGGCAGGCAATCCGATATCAGGCTGGCAGGTATTCTCCGATAAGAAGTATTATTTCGGCGCAGACGGCTTTGCTGTAACAGGCAAACAGACTATCGGTGAAAATACATATTTCTTTGATGAATTCGGCGCTCTGCTCACAGGCTGGCATTCAGATGCATCAGGCTCTTATTATCTTGGCGATGACGGTGTTATGTATCAGGGCTGGTGCATTGTTGATAACAATAAATACTACTTCGGCAGTGAGGGATTCGCTGTAACAGGCAAGCAGAAAATTGACGAGAAAGACTATATCTTCGACCAGTACGGCGTTCTCCAGACAGGCTGGTACAATGAAGGCGGAAACAGATTCTACCTCGGCGATGACGGTGCTATGTATCACGGCTGGTATATCCTTAACGGAAATCAGTATTTCTTCACCGACAAGGGTGTAATGGTAAAGGATACCGTTGTAAGCGACTGGAAATTCAATTCAGAGGGTATCGGCAGACAGCTTTCGGAAGTACAGCAGAATGCTATTGCAGTACTGAAAACAATTCCGAATGACCCTAACAGCATCTATAACCATGTAAGGTCACGCAACGTTTACTACTTCATGGAGAATACACGTCCGCTTTCCGAGATAAACAGCATCGGCTGGGGATATTTCGCTGACTATGCCATGAATAACAGACGTATCGTATGCTATTACTATGCCGCTCATCTTGACCTCCTGTTCACTATGGCAGGCTATGAGACACGTATCGTTTACGGTACTACAGGTCACGGCGACCACTACTGGAACCAGATAAAGCTCAACGGCGTATGGACAAACTATGATGCCTGCAACGGATGCGCCAATGCATCTCTTGAATATTTGCAGACAGCTTTTGACAGATATTATTATGTCATTTATGACTATGTTTACCCTGATTATTATAAAAAGTAATCAATCATTCATAAGGCA
>JAZUGG010000121.1:0-71381 GCA_045641105.1 Ruminococcus sp.
TGCTAAGGAATTGAAGGTATATGCGCCTAAATCATACAGGGACAAGCTTGTTCTTGCGGCACTGAAATACTTTGCAAGGCGGAAGTATGAAAAAGAACTGAAAATTGAGTATATTCCTGCCGAAAAGGGGTATTATGCACATATACGCTGCCTTGATACTAATTTTGACCTTATGGATCTCAAGCTGTATGCACCTGATCTGACACAGGCAAAGCTGATCGGAGAGAAGGTCATGCTTAATCCTGCCGGATTTTACAGCAAGATAATAGACCTTGCACTTTCAAATGAAGAACTGCCTTACGATTTAAGCGATAACTGATAAACGGAGAGATAGAAATGAAGAATGGACTTGTGCTTGAAGGCGGCGCAATGCGTGGTATGTTTACCGCAGGGGTAATTGACGTATTAATGGAAAACGGCATAGAATTTGACGGCGCTGTTGGAGTATCCGCAGGTGCTGCATTCGGCTGTAACATAAAATCAGGGCAGAGAGGACGTGCTATCCGCTATACTCTCAGATTTGCAGATAACAAAAGCTTTTGCAGCGGAAAGTCACTGCTGACTACGGGTGACCTTTTCGGCGGAGAATTCTGCTATCATACAATACCTGAAAAGCTTGATATTTTCGATAAAAAAGCATTCGAGGAATCTCCGATGGAGTTTTTTGTCGTGTGTACGGATATGGCATCAGGAAAACCTTTCTATCATAAGATGAGGCGTGCCGACTATAATGACCTTGAATGGCTGAGGGCATCTGCATCAATGCCGCTTGTGTCGAACTATGTTGAACTTGACGGAAAACGTTTCCTTGACGGTGGAATATCAGACTCGATACCGCTTGCGTTTATGGAAAAAAACGGCTATGACAAAAATGTTGTAATTCTTACACAGCCGAGAAACTATGTAAAAGAACAGACGAAAAGCCTGTCTCTTGTCAAAATTAAATACAGGAAGTATCCGAATTTTGTAAGAGCTGTTTCAGACAGGCATAAAATGTACAATAATGAACTGAAATACGTGCGCAATTCGGAAAGCAAAGGGAAAGCATTTGTAATTGCACCTGATATACAGCTTCCTATCAAACATATTGAGCATGATACCGAGGTAATTCAGAAGGTCTATCGTATCGGCAGAAGAATTGCTAATGAAAAACTTGAAAGTATTATTGAATTCCTTTCAAAATAAAAGCACCGCACATTTTTGTGCGGTGTTGTCTTAATAGGGGAGAATTATTTAAAATGAAAAATGAAATTGTACCTGTATCAGAACCAAAGCGTATATATGCAGATGCTGATAAGGGATTGACCGATGAACAGGTGAAACAGCGTTTTGATGAGGGACTTGACAACCGTCCTGTTGATTCACCGTCGAAAACCGTAAAAGAGATCATTGCGGATAACGTTTTTACCTATTTTAATCTGATCTTTGTTATCATTGCGGTTTTGCTGATACTTGTCGGCTCTTACCGTGACCTGACATTCATGCCGATTATCATATCCAATACTCTTATCGGTATTTTTCAGGAATTGCGTTCCAAAAAGGTGCTTGACAAGCTTACAGTCCTGAATGCGCCAGTGACAACAGTAATTCGTAACGGAACTGAAAAAAATGTTCCGTCAAAGGATCTTGTGCTTGACGATATTGCAGTTTTCAGGGCAGGAAATCAGATAAGTGCGGATGCTGTGATAATCAGCGGAAATGCATCTGTAAATGAATCTCTGCTGACAGGTGAATCTGATGAAATAACAAAGTCAAGCGGCGATAAGCTTATGTCAGGAAGCTTTATTGTATCGGGTTCATGTCATGCCCGACTTGAAAATGTCGGAAGTTCATCATATATCTCACAGCTTACATTACAGGCGAAAAAATCAAAAAAAGGCGAGCAGTCCGAAATGATACGTGACCTGAACCGTATCCTGAAAATTGTCGGATTTGCCCTCATTCCGATAGGCGCACTGCTTTTTTATCAGTCATATGCAATTAATCATGAAACAATAAAGGCGAGCGTTCAGTCCATGGTAGCGGCAGTTCTCGGCATGATACCTGAAGGACTGTATCTTGTTGCGAGCGCTACACTTGCTATAAGTGCAATGCGTCTTGCACTGAATAAGGTTCTTGTCCACGATATGAAGTGCATCGAGACTCTTGCCCGTGTTAATGTGCTTTGTGTGGATAAAACAGGTACAATAACCGAAAATTATATGTCAGTTTCGCAGATGATACCGATTGCAGATAATGTAGGCGATGAAAAAATACATGGGATTGTAAGTGATTTCGCAGCCGCACAGAATTCAGACAATGAGACAATGGCGGCTGTAAAGAATTACTTCCGCAGTCCGACTGGAAAACTGCCTGTTGATATTACAGGATTTTCTTCGGAATTCAAATACAGCAGTGTATCATTTGAAAATGCTGTTTATGTTATGGGAGCACCTGAATTTGTGCTGAAAGATGCATATGATGTTTACAAGGCACTCATTGAGTCATACAGCCGAAAGGGATACAGAGTGCTTGTTTTCGGCAGATACAGAGGAAAAGCTGACGGTCATGAACTTAAAAGTGCTGTTGAGCCGATATGCCTTATTACGCTTTCAAATCCGATACGTGAAAATGCAAAGGAAACTTTCGGATATTTTGCGGAACAGGGCGTGGATATCAAAGTAATTTCGGGCGATAATCCTGTTACGGTTTCGGAAGTAGCAAAACAGGCAGGAATAAAAAATGCCGAGAACTATATTGATGCCTCGACACTGAAAACAGAAAGTTCGATAAATGATGCTGTAATGCGTTATGCTGTATTCGGTCGTGTAACTCCTGACCAGAAACGTGCATTTGTAAAGGCTCTTAAAAAGGCAGGCAAGACAGTTGCCATGACAGGTGACGGCGTTAATGATGTACTTGCGCTTAAAGATGCAGACTGTTCTGTTGCGATGGCATCAGGCAGTGATGCGGCGGCTCAGGCATCACAGCTTGTTCTGCTTGAATCTGACTTTTCAAAGATGCCGGAAGTTGTGGCAGAGGGCAGAAAAGTCGTAAATAACCTTGAACGTTCGGGAAGTCTCTTCCTTGTAAAGAATATATTCTCGCTGATATTATCATTGCTGTCAATAGGATTCGGCATAGCATATCCGCTTAAACCGTCCCAGATAAGCCTTATCAGTATGTTTACGATAGGTATACCTGCATTCTTCCTGTCACAGATGCCTAACAAGGAACTTATCAAAGGCAAATTTATGGCAAACATTTTTCTCAAAGCGCTGCCTGCGGGCATTACTGATACCATAGTCGTTGCGGCTATGCTGTATTTCGGCAGTATTTTCAGTGTGGGGATGTCTGATATTGCCACTGCATCCACGATACTGCTCAGTATTGTCGGTCTGATGATAGTTTTCCAGATAAGCAAGCCGATGGATGTTTATAAGATGTGGATATGGATAGGCTGTGCAGTCGGACTCATATTCTGTATGTTATTCGTCAGCGATTTCTTTGATATTTCATCAATGTCTAACCGCTGTATCCTCCTCTGCATAAACTTCTCAATAATAGCCGAGCCGTGTATGCGTTACCTGACACTTTTGCTGAAAGGCCTGCGTGAATGGCTTGTTGCAGATGAAAAATAAATCAAAATCCCCCTGCCGATTTAATTTGGCAGGGGGATCGTTTTAATTAAGGGCAACAGAAACTGTTCCACGCTTTAACCCTGAAGACATTATTTTAATTTGCCTCACGCACAGTGAACATACGCTTTGTCTGCGGTACACGGAAAAGAATGAGTGCACCGAGGGTAGTCAGCAGTATTTCAGGCAGCATATATGCGCCGTTATATACAAGACTGTAAATATACTTGTTTTCTGCGACAAAATCAAGGCTGTCCCAGATTTTACCTGTTGCGGCAAAAATTACAACACCGCTCATGAAATGGCTTGCAAATCTCAGTAGCATTACCATTATTGAGCCGCCTATCCATCCTTTTATGCCGAATTTTCTGAAAGCACCTGCAAATCCGAGAACGGTGTAGGCGATGATGTAATCAAACATCACACAGCCGACAAGCATCGATGCTGATAATCCCCAGCCGAAAACGCCGTCTCTGACAGCACCCTGAAAAAGTTGGAATGCGGCAAAGAGGAATGATACGCTTAATCCCTTGGCAGTTCCGTGTCTGATGCTGAAAGTACATATCGGCAGCATGGACATAAGAGTTATAGATCCGCCGAATGGCAGAAGTCTCTGAAAAGGTGTAATGAAGCTTAGAGCAATCGCAAGCGACAACATTACAGCTCCTTCAACAAGGGTACGGGTTTTTGAGTTTTTCATAGAAATACTTCCTTTCAAAAATAGTGAGTGCAGGAAGTACCGAATTTCCGTGGTGTACAAAAAATGCACACCCTATCGGAGTGTGCACAAAGTAAGCTTAGATACTTGCTTCCTACGACGGTACTAACCGACAGGTTCAAAGGGTCAGATAAAATCTTCTCAGCTGAAAACAGCTCCCCTGCAAATCTTTATTAAATTTACAACAGATATTATACCATATCAAAATGAATTTGTCAAGCGGTAACTATGTTGTTTGCCTTTTGGAGATTGAGTTTCTCGACAGCTTGTTCTCTCATTTTATATTTGAGTATCTTTCCGGCGGCATTCATCGGGAAACTGTCTACAAAGTCAACATAGCTCGGACATTTATGTTTAGCCATTCTGTCAAGGCAGAACTGCTTTATTTCAGCCTCATCGCAGGTCACGCCTTCTTTGAGGATAATGCAGGCCATGATCTCTTCGCCGTAGTCCTCACTTGGAACACCGATGACCTGAACATCCTTTATCTTAGGATTGGTATAGAGGAAGTCCTCTATTTCCTTCGGGTAGATATTTTCACCGCCACGGATTATCATGTCCTTGATACGGCCTGTTATCTTAAAATAACCATCCTCGGAACGTCGTCTTGCAAGGTCTCCCGTATGCAGCCAGCCCTCGGAGTCAATAGCGGCAGCAGTAGCCTCAGCCATTTTATAGTAGCCCTTCATGATGTTGTATCCTCTTGCGACAAATTCGCCGTCTGTATCGTCAGGAACTTCCTGATTTGTCTCAGGATCAACGATCTTGCATTCTACACCGAAAATAGGACCACCGACAGTGTTTACACGCTGTTCAAGAGAGTCTGTGGTCTTACTCATGGTAGTTGCAGGGGATGCTTCTGTCTGACCGTAGGTTATGCATATTTCAGACATATGCATTTTTTCGATAACGTCCTGCATAGTTTTGATAGGACAAGGTGAACCTGCCATGATACCTGTTCTCATGTGTGAAAAATCGGTTTTTTCAAAATCAGCATGGCCAAGCATAGCAATAAACATAGTAGGAACGCCGTGGAAACAGGTAATTTTTTCTTGATTTATGCAGGCAAGTCCCTTACGTGGAGAGAAACGTGTAATAGGGGACATGGTAACACCATGAGTTACAGAAGCAGTCATAGCAAGAACCATGCCGAAACAATGGAACATAGGTACTTGTATCATCATGCGGTCAGCTGTGGAGAGATCCATGCAGTCACCGATAGCCTTGCCGTTGTTGACAACATTGTAGTGTGTGAGCATAACGCCCTTAGGAAAGCCTGTTGTACCTGATGTATACTGCATATTGCAGACATCATGTATGCTTATGGTCTTGCGGACAGCCTCAACCTCACTGTATGGCACATTTTCAGCAAGAGCAACGGCTTCATCCCATGTGTAACAGCCGTTGTTTTTTGAATCAACTGTAATGACATTTCTGAGGTACGGCAGTCTTTTTGAGTGGAGCTGACCGGGCTGACAGGTTTCAAGTTCCGGACAGAGTTCCTTGATTATGTCCACATAATTTATATTCTTGATTCCGTCTATCATAATAAGCGTCATTGTATCTGACTGACGGAGAAGATATTCTGTTTCGTGGATGCGGTACTCGGTGTTCATGGTGACAAGAACAGCACCTATTTTGGTAACTGCCCAGAAAGCAATGTACCATTGAGGAATATTAGTAGCCCATATCGCAACATGGTCGTCTTTTTTAACACCCATAGCAAGAAGTGAACGTGCAAAAGTATCAACATCGTCACGGAATTCAGGATATGTTCTTGTATAATCAAGTTCGGTATAGCGGAAGGCATACTGATTCGGGAACTGGTCGCAGATACGGTCAAGGATATCAGGGAAGGTGTAGTTGAGAATACGTTCCTTCGGCCACGGATACTGACCGTCACCTCTCATATTTGTCTGGAGAGAGTGCTTGTGTTTGGTTCTGTATGGTGACATGAATTCGGCAAACTGCGGAATAACGATACCGCCGTCACTGAGGTCTCTTGCCCAGCGTTTTACCCATTCCAGAGAAATATAGCCGTTGTAATTAATAGCTTCAACAGCCTTTATCATTTCCTTGACAGGAATATCACCTGTACCCATAATACGGTATTCAACAGTGCCGTTTGTATTCAATACGCTGTCTTTTACCTGAATATACTTGATGAATTCACCGAGATTTGCAACTGTAGTTTCAGGGGATTCACCGCCGAAACGATAAGGGTGATGCATATCCCAGAGAGCAGCTACCTTTCGGCTTCCTACTTTTCTGAGTACTTCGGCAAGACGTGCTGTATTTGAATAAACACCGTTTGTCTCAACGAGAAGTGTGACATTGTATTCTTCAGCGATAGGAACGAGCTTTTTCAGTGATTCGATGATAAGCTCATCATCAACATCATCTTTTGGTGCGGGTTCAAGGTCAGCGAGGATCCTTATGAAAGAAGCGCCTATCTTCTGAGCAAGTTTGGCATATTCAAGAACTTCATTTTCGGCAATGTCAAACTTATCGCTGAATTTAAGACACGCACCGGAAGAAAGGCAAGGAATTTCAAGATTTAGTGAACGCAGCTTCTCAACAGTTGCAGGGAGTTGTTTTTCGGTAAAAGGCTGTGCTTTGACCGAAAAGATCTCATTGCCGAGACCTCTGATCTCGATACCGTCGAAACCGAAGTCCTTGGCTATAGAATAGATATCCGACCATGCCCAGTCAGGGCAGGCGAGAGTTGAAAAAGCAATTTTCACAATAATCAATCCTTTACTTAGTATAAAAATTCAAGGCATCTTTGAGGTAAACTGCCTCAAAACAGCTTTTTTTTCAAAAAGTCAGGGTCAGATGTGATCTTCTGACGAATAAGTTCATTAAGTTCATTTTTCAGCATATCTGCCGATTCATCTGAAAACTCCTCAGCAGCATATTCCTTTGGGCGCATTCCGCTTGTTCTTGCAGCAGCTTTTGCCTGTTTTTCTGAATTGAAACGTTTAGCAAAAACACGGCTGTAAACAAAAGCTTTTGAAGAATACAGGTATTTCCCGTCAGAAAAACGCCTGATAGTCCATTTCACAGCATCACCTCAGCCAAAAAGCTTATAAAATGCAATTCCGAACCATTCTCTTACCCAGTAGGTAGGAACGATATACCATGAAGTATAACCTGAGATGTTGGTCGGGTGCATATCAATCTTTTCTGCCAGCATTTCTGCACGGTATTGATGAAATCCGTCAGTTACAAGAGTAAACTGCTGCGGGAGTGCATTATCTTCAGCTATTTTCTTTGAGAATTTCAGGTTTTCAACGGTATTTACGGATCTATCCTCCATAAAAATGCGTTCACGGCTTATGCCTTTTTCGGTAAGATATTCCATCATGCACTGCGCCTCGCTTATGACCTCATCGTCACCTTTTCCGCCTGAAACGATAACATTTACGCTGTCATGCTGACTGAGATAATCATAGGCGGCATCAAGTCTGCGTCGGAGCATAAGGCAAGGCTTTCCGTTTTTGACCTTGCAGCCGAGAACTATAAGTGTAGTGTTATCATTTTTTGGCGGATCATGTATCTCTCTTACCATCAGTATGCTCATAATAACTGACAGCACTATACAGATGCACACGATAACGGAAAAAACACATATGAAAACCTTTCCGACCGGCTTATCCCAGATGCCGGAGACAAGCTTTCTGAAAGGTTTCCAGAAAATGAAGATAAGAGTCAGAATGCCTGATATGAGCATTCCTGCAATATTTCCGACATTCAGAATATTAGTGAGTATCGGCGCTGCGAAAAGTCCGAAAATCAGCAGACAAATAATTGCAGGTATGATTTTTACTTCCATTTAACCTCCTGTCAGGTCTGTTTCAAAGAAGCGGCGAGTTTCAGTATTCTGTCAAGATTTTCCTTGGTGGTCTGACCGCTTCCGAGATGAGTCGGAACGCTGTTGTAAAGACCGTGGAAATCCGAGCCGCCTGTCTGTATAAGGTCATATTTTTCGGCAATTTCAATAAGGCGTTTTTTATAGCTGTCGTCAGCCGAATAGTGGTCAATCTCAACACCGTCGATACGTCCCTGTTTTGCAAGTTCTTCGAGGAGTTCGATGCTGTCATACTGTGCAGGATGAGCCATAACGGCAACGCCCTTTGAGGTATGTATCAAATCAATAACGAAATTGACATCCGGATATTCACGTTCAACATAGCAAGAACCTGTCTGAGGGTTAAAGAGTTCTCTGTCAAGGTCACCATAGAATTCAAGAGCATAGCCGTAATCAATAAGTGCACGCATGATGTGCTGTTTGAAAATGCTCTTTGAACCCGTAGTATGTCTCAGTATACTTTCCTGAGTTATCGGGAATTTCTGCATGACTTTCTCGATCATTTCCTTTGAGCAGTCACGTCTTATCTCGCAGCATTTCAGGCAGAGACCTTCAAGGCGGTTAGGCTTTGACGGGGCGTAGCAGAGAATATGGACTTTGCGGTTCCTCTCTTTGTCCCATGCGGAAAGCTCAACGCCGTGGAGAATTTTTATGCCTGCACGTTCAGCAATGACATCTGCTCTTGAAAATGAAGCCATAGTATCATGGTCAGTTATCGAAAGCCATTCGATATTTGTACGTTTTGCCTGTTCGATGATATCCTCAATACCAAGAGAACCATCGGACAGCATAGTGTGGCAATGTAAATCAATCATAATAGAACCTCTTTCACCGCATCAATGCGGAAGATATACGTCATGTATATCCTGAAAATAAATAAAAAATAACCTGTACTGATTATTAAAAAATAAAATTAATGGAGTTACAATATGATATTACGTAATATTATACCACAAAATGAAAGAGAATTCAAGTATTTCAGATATATTTTTAGTTTTTCAAATTTTTTGACGATTATTCACCGCAAAAAGCAGAATATAGTTCGCCTTTTCTGAAACCTGTTTCCTTAGCCACAGCCTTGCACGCTTCTGTAGGTTTTTCGCCCATATCGATGAGCTTTCTGACCTGAGAAAGAGCCTGTTCTATGGTTATCTCACCCGATATATCAGCAGTTTTGCCTTCAAGTACAAGGACAAATTCTCCCTTTGGCTCATGTTCCGAATAGTATTCCACAGCTTCGTCGAGAGTCATTCTTAGAACTTCCTCATGTATTTTCGTAAGTTCACGGCAAAGTGAAACATGTCTTTCGCCGCCGAAAAATTCCGCAAGATCAGCAAGAGTTGTTTTCAGCTTATGGGGAGCTTCATAGAAAACCATGACAGCAGTTTCATTCCTGAGAAGTTCAAGGCGTTCATTGCGCTCTTTTTTCGGAACGGGAAGAAATCCCTCAAAAGTAAATCTTCTTGTGCTCAAACCTGAGACAGCAACAGCGGAAACTACAGCGCTCGGACCTGGAACAACTTTGACTTCAATACCGTTTTCAGCGCACATTTTTACAAGTACCTCGCCCGGATCGGAGATGCACGGCATACCCGCATCAGTAACGATGCCGCAGTTCTCACCGTTCATAATACGGTCAATAATGTGCTGTGCATCGGCTTTTGAGCTGTGTTCATGGAAACTGACAAGCTGTTTTTTTATTTCATATCGGTTGAGAAGTTTGAGGCTTACTCTCGTATCTTCGGCGCAGATGAAGTCAACGCTGCCAAGTGTATCAAGCTGACGGAGGGTGATATCCTCCATATTGCCTATCGGAGTTCCGATGATGTAAAGTATTCCGCTCATAGCTGTTCCTTTCCTGTTGAGTAGATTTTTTGCAGTTCATCTGAAAAGCCGTTTTCGCTTCGTATATACAGCTGAGGTTCAACGACCATGAACGGTTTTGAGCCTTTTTTTCCCTCGATAAGAAAAAGCCATGGGGCTTCATCGGGATTTTTTGACACGAAGCGCAGACGTTTCGGCTCTATATTGTGATTTTTCATTGCGGCAATGACATCGCTGAGACGTTCAGGACGGTTGCAGACACATAGTCTGCCGCCGAATTTCAGCAGTTTTTCAGCCGCACCGCATACATCGTCAATATTGCACATTATCTCATGACGTGCTATTTTCTGTGCAGTGATGACACTCTGAAAGCCTGCATTCACAGCCTTATAAGGAGGGTTGCAGGTGACGAGGTCAAGCTGACCGAGCGGAGCGCCGTCCCATAATTCCTTTAGGTCGGCACATATTGGAACAATGCCCTGAGTTTCACTTTTTTCGATGCCCATGCGCAGCTGTTCAACAGCGCCTTCCTGAATATCGACAGCATAGGTTATCTGCGGCGGCAGTTTTTTCTGCATTATCAGTGGGATTATGCCGCAGCCTGTACCAAGATCGCAGGCTTTGTCCTTGTGTCTGTACTGCGAGAAATCAGCAAGCAGAAAGGCATCAGTGCCAAATCGGTGGTCAGTGCTTGCACAGACGTATACTTTGTCAGTAAGTTTTTCAAATTTATATTCCATAGCAGTTCCTTATCTTATTGTACCGCCGCCGACAACGATATCTCCGTCATAGAGTACGACTGCCTGACCGCTTGTGACAGCTCGCTGCGGCTTATCAAATTCAACGAGATATTCGCCGTTTCCAAGATATGAAAGAACGGCAGGCTGTTCCTTTTGGGTGTAGCGTGTTTTGGTAGTGACACGAATCGGCTGGGGAAGTTCAGCTGTTGAGATGAGGTTGAAATCCTCGGCAATCAGCGAATTTGTGTACAGATCAGATTCAAGACCGAGAGTCACGGTATTTGAATCAATGTCTTTTTTTACGACATATGCAGGATGACCGAGAGCAATGCCGAGACCTTTGCGCTGACCTACAGTATAGTTTATTATGCCCTTATGCTGACCGAGAACATTGCCGTTCATGTCGATGAAATCGCCTGATTCAGGCATATAACCTGTATGACGGGTGATGAACGAAGCATAATCACCGTCGGGCACAAAGCAGATATCCTGACTGTCGGGCTTGTCTGAATTGCCGAGAACGGCATTCTGAGCGAGTTCACGAACCTGAGTTTTTTCAAGTTCACCGAGAGGAAAAACGATATGTGACAACTGTTCCTGAGTGAGGGAATAGAGCACATATGTCTGATCCTTACTGCGGTCTTTGGGGCGTTTCAAAAGCCATCTTCCTGATTTTTCATCATATTCCGAAACGGCGTAATGACCTGTAGCAATGCAGTCAAATCCCATTTCAAGGGCACGTTCGAGCATATGACCGAATTTGATGTGGCGGTTGCACTCAATACATGGATTAGGCGTTTTGCCGCAGATATAGCTGTCCGCAAACTTTTTCATGACACATTCATGAAAAAATTCACGAAAGTCAAAAATGTGGTGGACAATGCCGAGCTTTTCAGCGGCTTTTCGGGCATCTTCCGCATCAGAAAGGGCACAGCACGTTTTTCCTTCGGTAAGGGCATCAGCTATATCCTCATCTGAGAAAAGTTTCAGGGTAACGCCTGTAACATCAAATCCACGCTCTTTCAGAAGCAAAGCGGCAACCGAACTGTCAACTCCGCCGCTCATGCCGACCAGAACTTTTTTCATAGTAACTCCTTTACAAAAGATATGGCGAACATTGTTCGCCATGAATATTTTCAAAATATATTTTTCAATTCATCAAGTGATTCAAGATAATAGTCAGACAGCCCGATGATACGCTGTTTATCGGCATCGGCGGCTTCATCATAAATACCTGCGGTGACAAATCCTGCACTTACAGATGTTTCAATGCAGTGAAGCGAATCTTCAATAACAAGTGTTTCATCAGGCTTACAGCCGAGTCTCTCTGCACCGCCGAGAAAGATATCAGGCTTTTTTTTGCCCATAGGATACTCAATATCTGTAAGCAGAAAGGCAAATCTGTCAGCGATTCCGCATCTTTTAAGCACAGCTTCGGCAAGTCCTTTATAGGTTGCGGTTGCTACGCCATACGGAATACCTGTACTGTCAAGGAAATCAAGTGCTTCATGTACGAAAGGTTTCAGTTGGATATTCTGCTCATACTGCACACGCACAAGCTCCTCGATACGCTTTATCACATATTCCTTTGTGAGGTCAAGTCTGAAAAAATCAATGAAATACTGTGACGATTCATCCACAGACATGGTTTTCATGCGGTCTGAGATATCTTCGGGAGGATCAGTAACGCCGTTCTCCCTTAGGAATTCACGGTCAATGTTATACCATATCTTCATGGAGTCGATGAGAGTGCCGTCAAGGTCAAAAATTACGCCTTTAATCAACCTGAACCTCCTCTGGAACGGGGATATCCATAGGCTGCGGATCTGTTTCAGGCGGAATATCAGGTATTGTTTCCGGAATATATGGCTCAGTAGTTTCTGGCTGTATTTCAGATTCTGACGGCAGTTCCGCTTCCGTAGAAGGATCGGTTATGACTTCTGACGGCTCGGCAACATATTCAGTCACAGGCGGGATATACTGAGCGATATATTCACTTCTGCGAGGCTCTGCCGTGATACGTGTCGGAGGCTCTGTAGGCGGCTCAGTAACAACTGTTTTACCTTCCTTTTCAGCCTTTTCACGTTCTTTGCGCTCTTTTTCAGCCTGTTTTCTTTCTTCTTCTTCCTTTTTGCGTTCCTGTTCATTACGGCTGAGATATTTTGAACGCTTGTAATTCTTATCAGGATTATACTCGCCCTCTGTATCGGAATCGCCGCAGATAACAACTGCTTTTTCTTCAAGCAGTTCATACATTCTCTCGAATTGTTCAAGATTGTATTCCATATTTCCACGCAGAGGATCGGCAACATATACAATGCCCTTATCAAGGTCATAACCGTAAATTGTCATACAGTGCTGCATACCGTTGAACCACATTTCCTCGCCGTCCTCGGTAGTCCATCTGAGCTCATTCGGACATTCCCACAAGTCAATTGTAGCCCATATAATAAGCGGTCTGCCTTCTTCGATCTGATAGAACAGTTCTTCAAGCTTTTTGCCGCTTATATCGACAGCGTAGCACGGAGAATTGACTGATTTGAAATAATCATCAGCTGTCTGGACTATAACAGGAGGGAGACAGCCGAATCCGTCGCAGAATTTCGGATCTCCGATATATGCGTGGTTCATAGTGGTTGAGCCTTCTGTATCAAGAGGCATGAATTCATCGGCAAGTTCCTCCTTGTCGATGTCAAATCCGAGAAAATTGAGTGTCTGGCAGAGAGCGGTGACTTCACAGCCTGTAGGAAGTTCAGGTTCCTGCATTACAGTCTCAAAATTTTTTATTACTGATTTTCTGGCAATTTTGTGACCTTTCGGCATAGTCACATCAAGTGAGAATGGTTCGGTTGTTGGTTCTGTCTCTTTTTCTTTTGTGACAGCTTCGCTCTCCATGCTGATAATGTCTTGTTTTTCCTGGGAATTGGCCTTGGTTTCGGTAACTGTTGAGGCTTTTCCGCAGGCTGTCATACACAGAAGTGCGGCTGAGACAGCAGTGAATTTAAGAAATCTGCCTGTCATTTACATTCTACTCCATATCTATCATTATTTTTGCCCTGTAGTCCTTCTGGGCTGAGGTAACTGTATCAAGAGCGAGTCCGTATATATCTGACGCTCTTATTTCAAGTTCAACGAAACGTTCTGCAATTTCGCTGACCTGAGAAAGCTTTGCAAGTGAGGCGGCATAAGGTATTTTTGCAACATTTTTTGCTTTTGCAAGGATTTCCCTGCCACGTTCATTGAATGCAAGAATTCTGCCATATGGCGGAAGCTGTGACATATCGTCCTTTTTAACGCCAATGAGGAGTTTGAGCATGATACGTCTTATCCGTGCCATTGTATATCTCTTAGTTTTGACAGTAAACAGCAGTTCATCCAGAGAACCTGCCATTCTTGCACCGTATATTCTGTTTTCAAGTCCCTGTGCAACGTCATCAATTTCTTTTATTTCTTCTACGCTGCAGCTTCTGAGTTTGTAAAGGAGAACACGTTCCAGCCTGTTCAGTGAGGCGATTTCACCTTTTGATACGGCAGCAGCAATAGCATCCTGCCAGAGCTGGGGAGTGAATTCTGCTATGCTTGCGGTATCGTTGTCATATTCAAGCATCTCACGGAGGAGCGAGGCACTTGCGAAACCATTTTCGGTTTCATGGCTGTCATGAGCCGAATTTATGCGCTTTACAGTAAACGGCATCATGGCACATGACATATTTTTCAGTGCTCTCAGGTATTCAATAGCAAGGAGATTGTTCGGTTCGGAAATAATTTCTGCGACCTCAGGTTCTGTGCCTTTGAGGACAGAAGTGAGTGCTCTTGGATATGTGTATCCCTTTTCCATTATCTCACGGATATCGTCGGAATGAACCATTGCTGTAAGGTCTACGGCATCCATGGCACTGCGGAGTTTTTCCACATCGCCGCATTCGCTTCCGAACGAAACTTCGTCAACTGCGCCGAGAGAATCCAGCAGATAAACAGCCCCTGCCGCAAAATTTTCAGCAGAGGAGAGACAATACTGCACAGGAAGTTCAATTACGAGGTCAGCGCCAGAACGAACGGCAAGACGTGCTCTTTCAAGCTTATCCATTATGGCAACATCGCCACGCTGAACGAAGTTTCCGCTCATAACGGCAACAATATGAGTAGCGCCGTTTTTTCGGGTTTCGTTAATGTGGTAAAGATGACCATTGTGGAAAGGGTTATATTCGCAGATAATTCCGCTTATTTTCATTTTACTACCTCTTTTCTGAAATTTCAATGGTTTTCATATATATTTCAATTTCCTTACTAATTTTTGTCACAAACTAATATGTTTTGGCTTAAATTAAGGAGAAAATAATGCGTATTGAGACAAATTTACAAAAAAGACTTGCTTTTTGCCGAAAATGGTATATAATAATATATGCAATTTAATCTGAAAGGAAATGTTATTTTATGATTATTTTAGTTGTTAATGCAGGAAGCTCATCCCTCAAGTATCAGCTCATCAACATGGAAGATGAGAGCGTTATCGCAAAGGGAAACTGTGACAGAATCGGCATCGACGGTCATCTTGCCCACAAGACAAGCGACGGCAGAAAGATCGATGAGGACTGCAATTTCCCAACACACACGGAAGCTTTCATGAAGCTTGTTGAAGTTCTTACTTCAGGCGAAGGCAAGGTTATCGACAGCATGGATGAAATTTCCGCTGTAGGTCACCGTATCGTGCAGGGTGCTGATGTATTTGACAAGTCTGTTCTTGTTACTGATGAGATCATTGAGAAGATCGACGAACTCCGTGAGCTTGCTCCTGTTCACAACCATGCTCATGCACTTGCTCTCAGAGCCTGCAAGAGTGTAATCCCTGCAAATGTTCCGCAGGTAGTTGTATTTGATACAGCATTCCACCAGACAATGCCGCCTAAGGCTTTCATGTTTGGTCTCCCATATGAGGATTATGAGAATCTTCACGTAAGAAAGTATGGTTTCCACGGCACATCACACCGCTTTGTATCTGCTGCACTTGCAGAGGCAATGGGCAAGGATGCAAAGGATCTCAAGATCATTTCATGCCATCTCGGAAACGGTTCTTCAATCACAGCTGTAAACGCAGGCAAGTCTGTTGATACAACAATGGGCTTCACACCTCTTGACGGCGTTATCATGGGTACAAGATCAGGTGCAGTTGATCCGTCAGCAGTTACATTCGTAGCAGACAAGCACGGCTTCACACCTGCACAGATGAGCGACTACATGAACAAGAAGTCAGGATTCCTCGGCTTATCAGGCATCGGTTCAGACAACCGTGACATTCAGGAAGCTGCTCTTAACGGCAATGAAAAGGCACAGCTCGTATGCGATATGCTCACATATGAGATACAGAAGTACATCGGTGCATTTACTGCTGCAATGAACGGCGTTGATGCTATCCTCTTTACAGGCGGTATCGGTGAGAACTCATGGGAAGTAAGAGAAGCAGCCTGCTCAAATATGGAATACTTCGGAATCAAGATCGATTATGCTCTTAACAAGACAATCAGAGGAAAACTCCAGAAGATCTCCACACCTGATTCAAAGGTTGAAGTATGGGTTGTACCTACAAATGAGGAACTTCTCATCGCAAGAGATACTCTTGCTCTTATCTCAAAATAAGACAATAACCATTATACTACAAAAAAAAACAAAAATCAATAGATTTTTACAAATACAGTCGTACTCTCCGGGTACGGCTGTTTTTTGAAAGAGGAGTATCTGATGATAAAGACGATTGTAAGATCAGAAGGCATGATGTGCCATATGTGCGAATCACACGTAAATAACGCTGTTAAGAAGAATTTCAAAGTTAAAAGTGTTGAGTCATCACATGAAAGCGGAGAGACAGAAATAATCTCGGTGGATGTGCCTGATGAAGCAAAGCTTCGTGAGGTAATTGAAGCAGAAGGGTACAAGGTTCTTTCAGTAAGCAATGAAAATGTTGAGAAAAAAGGCTTTTTCAGAAAAAAATAAGACATCCCCGAAATATTTTCAGAGATGTCTTTGAGTCGGCACCGCACAAAATTTGTGGGGTGCTGTTTTTATATATTCTTCAAATTTCTGATTAATTCTGCTCTATTGTTACTGCTTTGAGTATACGTGCCTCTGCCTCGGAAAAATCGCTTACTGTTGAGGAATACAGTGTCAGGATGTGTTCACCTTTCTGGACATTGTCACCGTTTTCACGTTCAAGAATGATACCTGCGGACATATCGATATCGGCAGATTTAACTGCTCTGCCTGCGCCAAGAATGAGAGATGTCATTCCGATTTCTTCGCTGTCCATTCTGGTTATTCTGCCGCTGTTCGGGACATATACTTTATGTGAATAAAGCGGCTGAGGGAGAAGTGAGATATCTTCGGTGATACGCTTGTCGCCGCCCTGCAGTTCAATGGTACGTGCAAAAGTTTCTAGGGCTTTTCCGCTTGATACAGCATTTTCAGCAAGCTGACGGCATTTTTCGGTACTGCCTTTTCCTGCAAGTCTGAGCATTTCAGCGGAAAGTTCAATGCACAGTTCGTATAATCTGCCTTTTGATCTGCCCTGAAGTATTTCTACAGCCTCGGCAACTTCAAGGGCATTTCCGATATTTTTTCCGAGCGGTATATTCATATCAGTGACCATTGCACTGCATTTTTTGCCTGCCATGATACCTATTTTGGTCATGATATCGGCAAGTTTCTGTGCATCCTCCATAGTTTTCATGAATGCGCCCGAACCGTATTTAACATCAAGAAGGATACAGTCAGCATTCATGGCAAGTTTTTTGCTCATAATGCTTGCACAGATAAGGGGGATGCTGTCAACTGTACCTGTTGCATTTCTCAGCGCATACAGTTTTTTATCGGCAGGGCAGAGACTTCCGCTCTGTGAAACTATGGAGAAACCTGTCTGATTGACAATGCTGATGAATTCATCAAACGGAATTTCAGTACGATAGCCGTTAATGCTTTCGAGTTTGTCGATAGTGCCGCCTGTATGTCCGAGACCTCTGCCTGACATTTTCGGAACATAAACACCGCATGAAGCGGCAATCGGGCCGATAATGAGACTTGTTTTGTCACCGACACCGCCCGTGCTGTGCTTGTCAACGGTAACGCCGTTTATTGAACTGAGATCAAGAATATCTCCTGATTTCTTCATTACATCGGTCAAAGCAAATGTTTCATTATCGGTAAGCGAATTGAGACATACTGCCATAAGCCATGCTGAAACCTGATAATCAGGGATATTTCCGTTTGTATATTCGTTAATGAACCATGTTATTTCTTCGTCTGAAAGCGGAGTTTTTCTTTTTGTTTTATTTATTATATCACAGCTGTTCATAATAACACCTCCAGTGAATTATATGTATATATTATATCATAATGCTGAAACTTTGTCAATAAATATGTGGTAAAACAACAATGGCTGCCGTTGCCGACAGCCATAAATTAAATTTATTCAGATAATCCCTCAGATATTCCAAGGAGAATGATGCCGATAATAACAACGGAAACTGAAACAGCCTGAGAGCGTGTAAGCTTTTCTTTCAGGAAAATTCTTGACAAAACCAGAGAAACTATACAGTAAGCTGATACCATAGGAGCGGCAACTGCGCCGTTTCCGCTGAGAGCATAGACATATGTGAACTGACCTGCAGTCTCAAAAACAGCGGCAGTACCACGGTTTACCTGTGCTTTGGGCTTTAAAGTCTGACCTTTGATTTTGAGGAAAATGAAAATGCATACAGCACAGAAAAGAAATGTAAGTTCATATGATGTATTGGCAACATTTTCAAATGTTTCAGCGGTTACATTTTTAAGCGGTGTTTTTGACACGTCATCAAGGTAATATGCATCAAAAAACGTTCCAAGTGCATCAACAGCACAGTAGATAAGAGGTATTATGAATGCTTTAAGACCTGAGCGGTATTTTTTGTTATCGTCAGAAATCTGCGGTTTATCGAGCTTTTTCTCAATAATTCCGAGAGCAAGTATACCTGCACATATCAGAACAGTACCGCTTGCAGAAAGAAGATCCATGCTCTGACCAAGAATGATAAGGCAGAGAATTGCCGTGACTGCACCCGAAGAATTCTGAACAGGCGAGGAGATCGATAATTCAAGGTAACGCAGACCAAAATAGCCTACCACCATAGAAAGAATATACATCAGCGAAACGGGAAGATAAATAAGAATATTTATCGGATCATAGTTCATATCGGTGAAAATCAGCATACAGACCGCATGGATACCCATGACAAATCCTACCATCATAGCCGTTTTCAGATGACTGTATTTATCCTTTTCGTCAGCGCCCTTCTTATAAAAAAGATCGGCAGTTCCCCATGCAAGAACGGTCAGCAGAGCAAAAATAAACCACATAAATAATACCTCCGTAATAAATTCTCTCAAAAATTATATAATACCGAAAAATGTTTGTCAAGGAAAAATACAAAGTTTGTTGAGGCATCATAAAAATTCTTATGTTTTTTTATGATGCGTTTACGCTTTATTTATTAATTGCACAAAAAAAGCAAGAAATTTATATAAAAAAGGTAAAAAACCGCAATAAAATACTTGAATTAATTTTATATATGTGATATAATCAAAACAGATATAAAATTCGGCATGAATATGATGCTGCAAATAACTGTGAAAGAACAAAAAACGGAGATAAAATATTATATAGGGAGGAATTTCTATGAAATTCAGATTTTTAGGAGGGTTAACAGCGGCGGCAATGACAGCATCACTGATTCCGGCAGCGGCTATCGTAGCATATGCCGAAACGGAAACGTTCAGTGAATCAAAAGACGGCTATGATTACTTCTGGGAGAACACAGACGATACCGGCACTATCAATATGGATATCGGAAGCAATGGTTCTTTTGAAGCCACATGGAGTTCTGTTGAGGACTGTGAGTTCAGATGCGGCAAAGAGCTTGGCAGCACACATCCGTTCTGGGACTACGGCGGAATCCAATTTAATTATAATGTTGATTATAAAACAAGCGGCAATTCTTCTATGGGATACTGCTGCACGTTCAGCAATCCAAAATCAGATCTGTACGACATTGAGGTCTATATTATCGAAGCATGGGGAGACTGGAGACCGCCGGGAATGAATACTCCGCTTAATAAGGTAGTTATAGACGGAAAAAGCTATGACATATACGAGAAAGTTGAATATGAAGATATCGGGGATGAAAGATTGCCTGTAACAAAATATTACAGCGTTCGGCAAAGCAATCCTGCGCAGGTAAATGTAAGGAAAAATCTCATAGGCACCGTTACTGTCAGCGAACATCTGAAAGAAATGAAGGATCTTGGTCTTAACGTTAATGGCAACCTTAAATTTGTCGGTTTCTTTGTAAACGGATACCGTTCAAACGGAACAATAAGTGTCAAGAAAAATCAATTACCTTTTGGACTATGTCCAATACCTGATTATACAGATGAAGATACAGAAACGCCTGACAACGGTTCAGAAGATACAACTGTGATCGAACAGGAAACTATTGATACCGAAGAAAACAACACTGAAAAGGCAGGTCCGTTCAGACAGGCGGTCGGAACAGATATCAAGGTAGGTCATACTGTCTCGGTAATGGACATCAGACAATCACGGGATAATACTATACCAAGCTATAAGGAATATTTTGATTATTTCACACCTGCATATGAGTTGTATCCAGACAGTATAATTGATAAGGATGCTTCAACTGAAAAAGGAAACAATGTTGATACTCAGATAACACTTCATAACGCAGACGAAATGCTGAAATACTGCGAGGAGAATAATATCCCGATATTCGGCGGACCATTTGTGTTTTCCAGCCAGACTCCGGATTGGTTCTTCAGAGAAGATTTTAATGCAGCCGGAGCATATGTAAGCAAGGAGGTCATGAGACAGCGCCTTGAAAGCCTCATCAAAAATACGTTTGAAGCAATAAAGAAAGACTATCCTGATCTGAAAATATGCGGATATGAGGTATGCATGGATATGTTTGAAAGCGAAACAGGAGAATTCAGACATAACAGTGGAAACTGCTGGTATAAAACATATCAGGATGATGATTATATCATTGATGCATACAAATTTGCAAGACAGTATGCTCCCGAGGGAACTAAGCTGTTTTACAGCGATTTCAACGAATACATCCCTGAAAAGACAATGGGCATATTCAAGCTTGCAACAGAGCTTCGGGATATGGAACTCCTTGACGGCATAGGCATGGAGGCTTATCTTAGCGACGATTATCCAGATAAGGAAGAATTCAGAACTGCACTTGAAACGTTCTCGGAAACAGGTCTCGATATCCAGCTTACGCATTTCCAGGTACACGGTAAGGAAAGACAGAAAAAATATGCAGATATAATTTCTCTTTGCAGGGAGTACAGCGATCGTATCAGCGGAATCAATTTTGATTATATCAGCGGTCATTCATGGGACGACGGACTGACTAAGCCTGATATGGAATTGATCAACAGCTATCTTGAAGAAGCAAACAACGACAAGGCAAACGCTGAAAAGGCTGACGGTGATGCAAATGGTGACGGCTCGTTCAATATTGCAGACGTTGTCCTTGTTCAGCAGTCTCTCCTGAATGCCAATAAATATAAGATATCTGAAATAGAAAAGGTAGATTATGACAATGACGGCGAACTTACTGTTTTTGACCTTTGTATCATGAAAAGTGAACTTCTGAATAAAGCATAAATAATAAAAGTCCTGAATACGCTTGATTGGCAGTATTCAGGACTTTTTCTATTCTTTTCAGTGTTACTTTATATCGTCAAAAGAATCAATGTCCGAAACAGATGACAATGCATAGTATCTGAGAATATCAGAAGCATCACGGGCATCAACTGTTCCGTCCTTGTTGACATTGGCAGCCTTTATCTGTGCAGGAGCGAATGAAGCGCCGACTGCTGTTGAAGAATTGGCATATTCGGCAAGTACGGCAGAAGCATCTCTTGCATCAATAGTTGAGTCATTGTTTACATCACCAAGTATAAACTCATCTGATTCTGCATCAGGCGTTCTGAACTGAATATCGTTTTCCTTTGCATAGGTTTCTGCATAACTTCCTGTATTTCCGATAATAACAGCATTTGGACAGTTTGCAAAAGCATTATCGCCGATAGATGTGATAGTGTCAGGCAGTGTGATTTTTTTCAGTGAAGAAAAATCTGCAAAACAATCATCTGGAATATTTGTTCCGTCAGTAATGACGATTTCTTCAAGTGACTTCGGGATATATCCGATTGATTCATAAAATCTGTCGTCATTATTTAATGTATCAGACATGAAAAGGTTTTGCTGAAAATTCAACATATCTGTAATATTTGAAATAGGAAATGTTATTTTTTTAAGGTTAGCACATCCGAAGCAAATTCCTTCTGTTCTGTCGGATTTGCCGAAAGCAGACGGGAATGATATTTCTGTAAGACCGTCACAATTCCTGAATGCTCTTGAACCTATGTATGTCACGCTTTCAGGAATTACAAGACTGCCGAAATTCATTGATTTACAGCCTGAAAAAGCACTGTCTCCGATATAAGTGATCTTGTCTGATATCTTGAAATCCTTTATATCAAGTGATTCACACGCACCGAACATATCGTTGGAAAATTTAGTTAGACTATCAGGAATATTAATAGTTTTAAGAGATGTACATTTCATAAATGCTCTGTCACCTATTTCTGTGACACTATCGGGAATGTTGATCTCTTCAAGTGATTCGCAGAATGAAAATGCACCAGTACCGATAGATTTGATACTTTCAGGCAGAGTTATTGATTTGAGAGAAGCAGCGCCTTGACAAATGCCGTCAGGGATTGCATCACAATCGGTAATAATAAGAGTGGTGAAAGATTTTGGAATAAACACACCTTGCTGATTTCTGATATAATTTTCGTCAGTACTTCTGTCATAAACGACTTCGTCAGTATCAGGATATGACAATATTACTCCATATGAAACGCCAAAAAATAAATCTATGATATCTGTATTGGTATCACAAGGAGAAATGCCTATATATGGAAGAGTTACTTTTTCAATGGCGATATCTTCATAGAAAAGCTCTGTGCCAAGTTTTTCAATGCCATTGGGAATAACGATTTCTTTAAGTGAAGAACACCACCCGAATGCCATATCACCAATTTCTTTGAGAGACTGCGGCAGATCAATTTTTTCAAGTGAAGAACAGTTTTCAAAAGCTTTTTTTTCGATTTTAGTAAGTGTATCCGGAAGAATGATCTCCTTAAGATTTTTGCAGTCTGAAAAAGCTGATTCTCCTATACTTTCTATACCGCCTGAAAAAGTTACTTTTTCAAGTGAAGTACAGGATGAAAAAGCTGAGTAACCGACTTCCTTCAGAGTTTTAGGCAGAGTGACAGCAGTAATCTTATCACAGAACCAGAAAGCGCTTTCTCTGATCTCAGTAACAGGTCTGCCCTTGATAGTTTCAGGGATAACAAGCTCACCCTTGACTGAATCCTGACAGTCAAGAATGACAACATGATCCGATTTAACGTCATAGTCAATGCCGTCAAACAAGACTTCACCCTCAAATTCAAGTTCATCTTCTGCGGCATAAGCGGTAACAGAAGAATTTGTGAACGAGCTGCCGTTTGTCATGAAAGCAGTACCGACAATAGCAAGTGCCGTGATCATTGTGAGAGTTTTTTTGATTTTCATAAAAGTATCCATCCTTATATAATATTAGTTTCGGAAAAAATAAGTTCCCCAACGTTTTCCAAAACTTTGCTATTATTTTATCATTTTATATTTAATTTGTCAATCTGTATTAGTAAAGTATATGCTGCTATAGCTGTATGTTATTATCATATTGCAAAAAGCTGATGTACGAATTCTGCACATCAGCTTTGCATTCAGTTCATAAGACTGCGCATTACTATGAGGTCATATAAATCGATTTCGCCGTCATTGCACAGATCAGCGGCATATGTATCAGTTATGCTGCCGTTTCCGAGGAGATATGACTGCATCATAACAAGGTCAGCTATTGAAAATTCACCGTCATCATTTATATCACCAACTATTTTCTGCGGTTCAGGGATAACTTCTTCCATTATCCAGTCCTGACAGTTGAAGCCGTTGACCTCCCATTCCTGAATATTTGCGCCGCTGTCGGTCTTGCCGTCAACGACCTCCACACAGCTTGTGCCGTTTGTGATTTTGGTACGTATCTTTACTGAGCCGTCAGGATTTTCAGTAAGCTGATACTTCTGGTTGTCGCCGCCTGTGAGCGTATAGAGGGCAATATTCGTGCCGTTTGCAGTTTTCTTTGATGTTACATCGAGGAGAGTATCATTATCAGTATAAATGCTGCAATAGCCGTCGCCAACATCACGGAAAGTCCATACAGTTCCGTTTTCTGTCTGTTCGACGTTTGCGCCTGATTCGTTAGTAACCGCTGTCATATATAATCCGCTGTTGACATTTTTCAGTCTGAATCTGCTTCCGTCAACTATATTTTTTATGCTCAGAGGTGAACGTGGAGAGCCGCTGTAAGCAGTAGTCTTATTGCCCCATATGGTCTGATTATTATTTCCCACAGCTGTGAATGACATGATCTTTGTGCCTTTTTCATTCTGGGCGGCGAGAAATTTTCCGTGATATTCCTGATTGCCGATATTTAGTATTGCATCGGCAGAATCGGGAAGTTCACGCCATGTTCCGCTGACTGCGCCCGAGATATTTCCGTCAGCAGACAGGGTAATGGTACTGCTGCTGTGAATGGTTTTGTCAGTATCATTTCCGTGGTTGATAAATTCATATGTACCTGCGATATCAGCGGCTTCATAGCCTGTTTCATCGATTTCGTCGCCGCAGTATTCATTAGGCGAGACAACGCACCAGCCGTCATTTGTAAACTGCATGGAATGAACTCTGACCTCATGATATTCAGTACCGCTGTTGAAGCGTGTGTGGTAAACGAGATACCATTTGCCGTCATCATCACGCAGAACTGAATTGTGACCGCCTGCCATATAAGCTGTATCAAGAGTGCTGAATTTATAGTTGCCCATGACCTTCAGACCAACGCTGTCAAGATTGGAATTAGCCGAAAGTACAGCATTGTTTCCTTTGGCATCTTTAAACGGGCCAAGAGGGGACTGCGAACGGAAAACTCGCATATTATAGCCTCCCTGAGCAGTAAGACCGCCGTATGTTACCCAAAGGTAGTAATATCCTGTATCAGGATTATATTCAATGAACGGCCCTTCACCTGATTTGCCGTAACCGCCTGATATTTTCGTGCCGAAGTAGCTGTCAACCATTCTGCCGTCAGTGGTATTTCCGGATTCAGGGTGAATGCATTTTCCTGTTTTTTTATCGATTTCAAGAGAGAAAATTCCGCCTGACCATGAACCATAGCTCATGTACATTCTGCCGTTAGTATCGAAATAGATATTTGGATCAATGGCATTTGGGAAAAGCTGATTATTGAAGTTGTTATTGCTGAACCAGCCGTTATTGAATGTGACTTCACCTGACGACATCAGTTCGTCAATATTTGTGGAGGTATACTTTTTGTTTACATTTTTCGTTGAACTTCTGACATACTGATCGCTGCCGGTAAATCCCGAATAGATCAAAGTATCAACAAAAGTATAAGGACCTTCGATATTCTGAGAAACAGCGTATCCGATAACTGAACGTATATAAGTTGATGATGTGCAGAAGTACATCATGTAGGCGCCTGTTGAGCCGTCGGGATTAACGTAGTCGGAATTCCATACAACATCAGGTGCCCAGACAGCAAAACCGCCCTCACAGTCCTCAAGATTTTCGCCGCTCCAGTCAAAGGCTTTTTTCAGATTTGATGAAAGATTGCCAAATTCTACATTATTTGTCGTAGTATAGCCGTTTGCAAAGCTTTGCCAGTTCATAAGGTCAGAGGAACGTGCCGCCTCTATGTGTGAGCCGAAAACATAGTATTTGTTTGTCTGAACATCTTTCACAATAGACGGATCATGTACTGAAACCCGTGCGTGAGAGACAGCATAAGCGGGTATGACTGAAAGCTTAGAGCCTGAAATCAGGAACAGACCTGTCAAAGCCGCCGCAATAATTTTTTTGAACATAGTGATCACTCCAAAATAAATAATTTATCCCCTTTATACAATTGTAGCAAAACAAAGTAAAATGGTCAATGATACATTATACTATATTTATAACATTTCATGCCATAATCAGTTTATGTATATTTATAGCTTGACAAAATGCGGAAAATATGTAAGAATATAAATGAGGAACAGTTTTAAGAAAGAGAGACTGATAACTATGCAGATAAAGAATCATGATGACAAAAGCGGTTTCACAATTTTAGATGGCGAAACGGTAATTCCTGTTAATGTTGAGAACTTTTACAATGCGATTCAGCTTGATGATATATATATTTCCGTAGTTTCAGATGCTGAGGGCTACACAAGAAAATGTTTTGACAAAAGCGGCAGAGAGATATTTTCAATTATTTCAGGTCAGGACAGAATGATATTTCTTGGAAATGAGATATCGCTTGACTGCAATTTTGTAACAGCTGATCTGTATTGTCCTGAGCAGAAACTTGTACTGCTTGCAAATAATACCGATAAATCCGGAAGAAAGCATCATTCCATATATGTTTTTGACAAAGAAAGCATGCTTCTTAAAACGGTGAACGAGCCTGTCAAAACCGATGACAGACGTGTTGAATGGTGTTCATTATACTACAAAAGCGGCGAAATGCTTATAAAAGGTGTGGAATATCTTTACAGCGGCGGTGAATGCTACGAGCGGAACAAACTGCATTTCAGGCTTGATATGGAAAAATATACAGTTGAATAAAAATAAGCGGCACTGCGTAATTGACAGTGCCGATTTTTATTATCTGAAGCGTTCATTTGCAAGCTCAATATACTGACTGCGTGTGATTCCGCCGAATTTACATGAAAAATCATCACATGGGCATGAAGCGTCAAGTCCGAAATATTCTGTGATTCGTTTTTTCAGTTCATCTGCCTTTGAGGAGGTGACAGTAATTTCGCCTTTTTTCAGGTCGTTATCATTGTATTGTATAAAAAGGTGCATCCCGTAACTGCTCATGTCGGTTTCAGCATCAAAAATCTGCTCAAATTCGTCGCCAAGTTCATGATATGTCAGTCCCCATGAAATGCTTTTGAAGTATGAAGATGCCGAAAATCCAAGGTCTATGTCACTTTTCTCAAGAGCTTTATGAGCGGCTATGGGATATGTTCCCCATAAAATTTCATTATCCTGTGCAAATTCGCAGTCAAGCATAGGAATACCGCACAATTCTTGAGCAGTCATGTCAGGGTTATCAGTTACGATTGCAAACTGCCTGTATACTATCGGCTGTGCCATGACCTTTTGCAAAGGATGATTTTTGTCCAGTTCCTCCCATTTGAGGATATCCCTCACCTTGCCTAAGATAAGGCAGTAGGTGTACAGCGTGGGAGTGATTTGTATGCGGAAAATGTCGCCTGCCCTGAATTTTACGTGGGGGCGGTCAATGGTTCTGAAACGCTGGATAACATCGTCATAGTTTTCTGGGCATGAGCTGATATAATCCTCCGTCAGCCTGATAAAATCGTCCTTGCTGTTCATATTGTCTGACAGAACGGGAAGTATCTGGTCATTTTTAGGATTGAATACAGAAATGCCGCTGTTTTTTTGGCATAGTGCCACTTCTAAAGTAGCACGGCTGTATGTGGGATTCTGCAAAGAAGTCGGGGTGAGAGATTTGTTTTTGCCACGTTCCGTTTTAGGAATAAGCAGTTTCCTGTCAACAGTTTCAGCTTCTACATCAGTTTCACGGTAAACCTGACCGCCATTCAGAGAATTTTTCTCCTCAAAAATCATCTTTTTCACTGAATTGCCGTCAAAAAACATAATAGTCCGCTTATAGAAACAATGAGTGACGGAATAGAAAGTCATGCTTTCCCATTTTGAGTCAATGGGCGCAAGACCGTAGTAATAGCGGTATCTGTCATTCAGATCGACAGCGAATTCGCCGTCAGTGAAATATTCTTCAGCTCTGGATTTTTTCTCAGCCATTTCTGTACCTCCTGTTTAATGTTCCATATTTACTCCTTATCAGCATAATTCATGGATTTGCCCGATGCAGGATCATAGTATCCGTAGTGTTCAAGTGCATATCTTAATCGTGATGAATTAGGGCCATGATCATTAAAAGATCCGACATAAAGTATCCTGTTATCCGAAAACGTAATTTCCAGACCATGTTCAGGTTCCCAGCAGCAGCTTCCGCTGACATGAAATTCTATTCTGTCCTGACGGCATTTTTTATCCACGATCAGCAAATTTATATGAATGTGCGAAAAAATTGTGTTTTCATCCATTAATCCCCATTCTTCAAGTTTCTTTGTATCATAGTACTGTTCATAATCCCTGAAATATCTGAGAAGATACCTGCGGAGTTTCTTTTCCGTTTCATCAGGCAAATTATCCAAATAGGAAAGGCATTTCTCCGCATATGGCAACTGTTCCATTGAATCACAAGTCAAAGAAAAATTCCCTCCCCATTTCCGGGAGTCCGTCGTGCCGTCTACTGTATTCCAGCAAGTTTCGTTTATATTACGTATATTATATTTTGTTTCCATGATAATTACCTCCGAAATTTTGTAAATATCTATGATAAACTCCAAAAAAGATTGAAGTTTCGTTAATTTGCCGAATATCTTGTTTTATTTTTGTACATTTTGTGCATTGAATTGTATAGAATTTATCTTAAATCAGATTGCATTTTTAATTATAACGCTGAAATATGTGCGGGTAAACTATGACGAAAATGAGAGTATCAGCGAGAAAAAACGAGAATAGTCATTATATATTCAAAAAACAAATGAATATGAAAATTTGTGAAAATGTTTGCAAATGGGGAATAAACCTGTTATAATAGCTTTGTTGGCATAAGCTTGTTATGTCACAGATAAGAAAAGAGAGGTTTAAATTATGAAAAAGACAAAGATGTTAGCAGGAATTCTTGCATTATCAATGATTTTTGCAGGCTGCGGCAAGACAGACGACGAAAACAAGGATTCTTCAACAGAAGCAACTACTGTTGCAACAACAGAAGCAGAGACAACAGAAGAAGCTACAACAGAAGCTGAAACTACAACAGAGGCTGAGGAGCTTGGCGAAGAAGATCCTGAGGAAGAAGAACCAGCAAGCGAAGAAGAACTTCAGGAAGTAAAGGCTCTTATTGCTGCATATGAAACTGCTTTAAAGGCAGATGACTATGAGACAATGGTTGACTTAACTGACGTAGAGCTTCTTCAGTACATAACAAAAGGCACAGAAGGCACAAAGGAAGAACTTACTGCACTTTTAAAGGGTGAGACCGGCGATGAAAATACAATCGTTGTTAAGCAGGATTACTCAAATACAGTATTTGGTGAACCACACTGCTATAACTCACAGGCTAAGATGTTTAATGATTTCCTTGCAAGTGATGCAATTGCATTTTTTGCTGAGGAAGGCGAAGGCGTAACAGATGCTGCTGACAAGTACACAATTGATGGCCTTTATTCATTCAGTATGTCATCTGACACAACTGCTAATGCTGAAACATCATCTGAAACTGAAGACGGCGAAGGCAGTATGTCATTCAGTTCAAACGGCAGCTTTGATATTGATATGTATGCTGTTCGCATCAACGGCGAATGGAAGATAGATTCAGGCTTTATTATGGTTGCCGGTATGTATCAGGCATTCAGCGGCATGGCTGATGAAGATGCTGAGATCGGCTTTGACACAGAAGATGCTGAAACTGAGGAAGCAACAACAGAAGCTGAATAATCAACAATTGTACAAACAAGTGACAGCCGCAGTTCTTTTTGAACTGCGGCTGTATTTTTGTTATCAGAGCATATCAGCCATTTCAAGGATAAGCTTTTCGGTCTTTTCCCAGCCAAGGCACGGATCTGTAATGGATTTTCCATAGATGTGCTCGTCAATTTTCTGAGAACCGTCCTCAATATAGCTTTCGATCATGAAGCCTTTGACAAGTTTTCTGATATTGTTGTTATAGCGGCAGTTATTGAGCACTTCCTTGAGGATACGTGGCTGCTCAAATGGATGTTTGCCTGAATTACTGTGATTTGTATCGATAATAACGGCAGGATTTGCGAATCCCTTCTGAGCATACATATCAGAAAGAAGAATGAGGTCTTCATAATGATAGTTAGGCATACTCTGACCGTGGTGATTTTCAAAGCCTCTGAGAATTGCGTGAGCGAGCGGATTGCCGCTTGTGCTTACTTCCCATCCTCTGTAAAGGAAGGTATGCGAAGCCTGTGCAGCTTCAATAGAGTTCATGAGAACGTTCATACTTCCGCTTATCGGGTTTTTGAGTCCGACAGGGATATTCAGACCGCTTGCTGTAAGACGGTGCTGCTGATTCTCAACGGAACGAGCGCCGACAGCAACATATCCCAGCAAGTCATTGAGATATCTGTGATTTTCAGGATAGAGCATTTCGTCAGCACAGGTGAAGCCTGTTTCCTGAATAGCACGGAGATGAAGCTTACGGATAGCAACAATTCCCTTGTACATATCAGGCTCTTTGTCAGGATCGGGCTGATGGAGCATACCCTTATAGCCTTTGCCTGTAGTTCTCGGTTTATTAGTATAGATACGTGGAACTATGAGTATTTTTTCGCTGACTTTTTCCTGAATGGCTCTGAGTCTGCTGATATAGTCAATAACGCTGTCCTCATGGTCGGCAGAACACGGACCTATAATGAGGAGCATTCTGTCATCAGCGCTTGTGATGATATCAGCGATTTGTTTATTTCTGTTATTGATGACCTTCTGGTTTTCTTCAGAAACAGCATACTGTTCCTTGACTTCCTTTGGAATAGGAAGCTTGCATTTGAAATTCATATTCATATTCTTATCTCCTTCTTTCAAAAACGATATGAACATTTTTTCATATTGTCATCTTTATTATAACACAAATCAGCATATATTTCAATGCTGATTTTATATTTCATATATTGAATTTTGGACTGCCGTCAAAAATGTGGAGTGTATTTAAATTTTTTGCATGGCTGAGAAGTGTTTCGGCATCATGTTCAACAGCAAAATCGTATTCAGCTTTTGTGAGCGGTACAGCCCATAGCAGATTTACTTTTGTACCGTCCTGAAAACGTGGGTATTCAGGTTTTTCAATGCCTTTTGTCATATCGGGATTAACGAAAAGTACAGCATCAAAGCCTTTCAGCTTATTGAAAGGAATTGTGTGACCGTGAGCGAAAAAAGTATATTCAATCCACGGATATTCGGTATAGTTCCCAAGAATTCCTGCCATAGGCTGAAGAAGCTGACGGTATCTGGTATCAGCGGCAAAACCAAATTCGGTACGCTGATAATCGGCTGATTTTTCACCGACATACATTTCAACCTTCGGCATAGCGGCAAGGCTTGCGCCTATAGTAAGGCAGTAACAGGTATTATTGCGTGAACCTGAAACCACTGCTTTTGACGGAAAGCGTTTTTTGCTGATGTCAAAGTCGTTTCCGTGGACATTGAGAAATTTTAGTATTCCCGTAAGCTGATTCATCATATATTTTTTTGAAGTTTCGATAGTTCCGAAGTTATTCCAGAGTTTTCTGCCTTTTTCCACACGTTCCATAAGGTTTGCAGCGGCATTTTTCATTTCCCAAGCATATCTTCCTGTGCCGACAGCATATTTTGAATAGCCGTGGAAATCTTTGTATCCGCTCCATTCAGGAATGACACAGATGAGTTCACTGCCGCAGAGAAGGGCAGCAGCGTTGCCCTGTTCAAACCATACAATAGAAAGCTTTTCGTCATCAAGGTCAATGCCGTTGATATCATGGCATATGGAATCGGCAGTCATCATAGGGGCGTTGCCGTTTTTCATTGAATTCGGATCAAATGTCTGAGGCGCAGTTTTTCTGTTGCATATCCAGCAGACGTTCATGATCTTTTTAACGGGTTCAAAAAGATAAAAGTAATATGTCAAGTCGCTTTTTTCGACAAAAGCCTGCATATTGCAGACAGGGGATTCGCTTTCGCAGACCACTAAAGGCTTGTTAACGTCTGCATTAAAATTATCAGTAGTATTCATTCTTCCTCATCTTTCATATAAAAAGGGATTTATATTTTGTTTATTTTATCTTTACACAGTTCCTTCCGGAGGATTTTGCGAGGTACATGGCTTCATCAACACGCTTGAAAGCATTGTTAGCTTCTTCATTTTCCTTAACTTCCGTAACACCTATACTGCAGGTGATATGTCCGATCGTTTCAAAATTGGTATCGGCAATCAGAATGCGGAATTTTTCGGCAATACTTGCAGCTTCATTAAGCTGTATACCGAGACAGACAGCAAGAAATTCCTCTCCTCCCCATCTGCCAAACTTAATGTTATATTTCCTGAGAAAATCAACGGAAATTTTTGCAAGCTGTTTCAGAACATCATCACCGACGGAATGACCGTATGTATCGTTAATATTCTTGAAGTGATCGAGGTCGATCATGATAATGGCTAATGGCTGATGAGTATCATTTTTGAAGCTGATAGCCTTATAGAATTCGGTCTCGGTTTTTCTGCGGTTATAAATGCCTGTGAGGGAATCTTTAGAAGCAAGTTCCTCATATTTTTTCAGTGTGGACATAAGTTCAACTGTACTTTCATGAATGTTCTGAACCATGAATACGAATCTGAAATCGTTTTCATCATGAGTTTCAACACGGCTGAAAATGAGCTTTACCCAAATGTAAACGCCTTCAAGATTCTGCATCTGACAGTCAAAGGAAGTTGTCCTGCCTGAAAGAAGGTGAGTTTTCAGGTATTCCGGTTCGGTTCTGTCAAGGAAAAGAGGCTGATCTTCGGGAAATATCATATTCACGATCATAAGCCGCCACTGAGAGTATGAAAGTTCGTTGGCATTCATAGGTTCGTCAGAGATTTCTGTAATACTGATACTGCTTATGGTATCATTTATGAGATCAACATACATAGAGAAAAGGTATGTATCCTGAATGCTGTCGATTTTTTTCTTGGTGAGAAATTCCTGAATGTACTCACTGTTGTCCAGTTCATTAAGTATCATGAGATACTTTTCAGGATCATTCAGAGGATAGAGTGACATTTGCACAACATGGGAAGTTCCGTTGAAAACCAGAGTAATTCTTTTGCTGTACTTGCCGTTGAATTTGCCGAATGCAGGGACAAAGACATGATAGTCCTCAGTTATTGCATCCGAACTGTTGTTGAAGTGAAACCATAGTTTTTCGATAAGATCATGATATTTTCCGCTTTTTTCAAATATATCAGCAAATATTCCTTTTTGATGAACAGCTCTGTATGAGTCGGATTCTGCATCGATAAGAAATACAGCATCGATTTCTTCACGTATGATCTCAGCTATGTCATTCAGCGTATAATTTTCGATTGATTTATAATCCATTATTTGTCTGATCCCTCGTTTCATCAGAATATATCAGAAATTCAAAGTACAGGTCACATTAAATTTCCATAAAAAGATAACATATAAATATTATATCACAAAATTGCTGATATTTCAATAGCTAAAATAAAATATTACATATGGGCGGCTCTAAAAACCCCTTCTGGGAAAAAGGAGCTATGCACAGCATCTGTTGCGTCAAGCCCTCTCGTAGTGCGAAAGCACGCCTTCAAGGGCTTTTCTTGAATCTACTGTACCTATCTGTTTTTTCTTACTCAAAATGGGTTTTTAGAGATGCCCATATAAGTTTTACATTTTTTATAATGCGGATGAAATATTGAAAAATAAATTAATTTGTGATAAAATATTTTTAGAGGTGTCCTTTAGCAGAAAAAAATATGTCCGCTGAGGATGTGATAAAGCGATTATATTTATGAACATGTTCAAAGGAGTGAAATAGATAATGACTGACAGTCAGATGCGGGAACTGATTGAAAAATCTCCTACATATGGTCAGCGTGCGGTATATGAGAATTACTGCGGCTATGTGTACGCAATAACTGCCAATTATCTGAAAAACTGCGGTTCTTCCGAGGATATCGAGGACTGCGTGGCTGATACTTTCGTTGAGATATTTCGTTTGCTGACGGAAAAAAACGAAAAGGGAAAAGGGCTTAAAGGCTTGATATCAGTAGTTGCAAAAAGGCGTGCTATCGATAGATTCCGAAGTATATCATCGAAAAACAACAAAACTGTATCAATTGATGATATGGAGGAGGAAATATCCGAAAACGCAAGCATTTCCGAAAATGCAGAACGCTTGGAAATCCAGCATATTCTGATAGACTGCGTGAAAAAGCTCGGCGAGCCTGATTCCGATATTGTTATTCAGCATTATTACTATGGAAGAAGCTGTTCGCAGATAGGCGATAAACTAAGAATGTCGGAAAGCTCAATTCAGAAACGTATTCAGAGGGCAAGGGCAAAATTGAAAAAAATGCTCGAAAAATTCGGTATCAGCGGGGAATTATAATATGGATAAGAAAGACATTTTCAGAATTTACGACGATGACCTGCATGAGCAGATCTCAAAGGATTATCCGGTTCTCACAGATGAGGAAACGGAAAGGATATACAGCAAAATATGTGAACGCCTTGGCACACGCAGCGAAGAAAACGAAAAACGTTCAGTGGTATCCGGCGTGGAGCATTACCGCCGTCCGATGTGGCATAAGATATTCGGAATTGCGGCGGCGGCAGTACTTGTTGTTACTGTTGCAGGAGGTGCTGTCCTTATGAAGCGCAGTCACGTCAATCCAAACAAAAACAAAAAAATAAGCAGTTTCAGCGATGAATGCCTTATACAAACTGCCGAAGAACTTACGGACAGTTTTATCGGCACAGCCAACATTCTCAGCGGTGCTGTTCCGCTGGAAACGGGCGAAAAAGAAATAGTTTTCTACCAGTACAGCGCAGACAGCGGATACTGGGACGGAGATGATGTTGTCTACAGAAATGTCGTCAGCAGCGATCTTGAATCGCCCCGTGATGCCGTTGATATGCTTGACGGCGTTGTTACGGCTGAATATAAGGCAGAGCTTGAGGAAAGCGGCGGCGAACTGTTTGACTGCGGACTTGATGCTGTTGCAGGTGTCGTGAACGGGGACGATGCACCTGTATTCAAGGCTTTCCGCAATGAATTGTATACAACCGAAAAAGATGAAACCGCATTTGTATTCTATGACACTCCGACAATTTCAGAAAGAAATGACACATATTATGTTGTAAAACGAAAAGCCGAGGACGATATGTATTTCCAGATAGTGTATGACGGTTCTCACTGGCTTATCAATGATATGGAAAGGAAATAAAAAATGAAAACGAATAGATATATAGCTTTATCATCGGCAGTCATCCTTTTTGCTTCGGCGTTTGCGTCATGCGGAAAAGTGCCGAATGTTGCAGAATTTTCTTCAGATTCTGAACAGAATCTGATTCACCTTGATGATTCATCTGAAAATAAAGTTACCATTGAAGGTCTTTATGAGGAAGTACCGTTTGACTATACTGATAAATATTATTTCTGGGAAGGGCTTGAAAAAGTCAATGATGATCTTTTTACTGCAACTCTTATATCAGGCAGTGAAGATGAACCTGAAATGCAGAAGGTCATAACTGACAGTTCGTTCAGTGATTTTGTTGTTGTTGATTATGATACACCTGAAGAAATAGCAGAAAAGGAAAATAGTTCGCTTAAATCTATGATGCCCACTGTTTCATTTTGTGATGACGGAAGCTTCAATGTTATCTGGCAGTTCTATGATCCGGATTATTGGGCAAATGTTGAGAATTATCTCGGACATTATGATAAAAACGGCGTTCTTGAAAATGTAATCAAAGTTGATGCGCCTGATACAATGCAGATCTATGCGCAGGAGTCAATATCATACGGCAATTACATATATGCGAATTCAAATAATTCAATAATAAGAATTGACAGAACTGACGGTTCAGTAACCACTATATATGATTATAATGATAAGGAATCAAAAACATATTTTGAGAGTTTTAAACGTGATAATGAAGGCAAGCCGCTTCTGGTTATGGCCTGCTGTGATATTGAAACTTCGGAAATCTGCACTTATGTATACGAAATCGCTGACTGCGAGAGCCTGCCTGAACCTTTATGCACCTATCCGACAGAGCTAATAATGATTTATGAAGGATACGGCGAATATAAATATCTTAAACATACTTATGGCGATTATGCTGAAAAACTGTACGGCGTAAGAGCAGACGGAACAGAACAGCTTATTATTGACTGGGAACTTTCGAGATTATCATATCAATATTTTTGTCCTGTCGGAAATGATGAATTTGTTGCGCTCAAAGGTGTGGAAAGTTTAAATTACAGCAAGGATACACTTGTAAAACTTGTTAAAAAAGATGCTTCTTCGATGGAAAATACGAATTTCCTGACAGTATGTGATTACTATTCTGTTTTCAGAGGTGATACCTATAATTACAACAATTTACAGGACAGCTATCATGTTTTGCAGTTTACTATGAACTGCTCAAATTATACTGATGAGGAATTTGTTAATGGTCTTGATGAGTTAACGCCGTCAGAAGATTTCCCCGATATAATTATTTTCAACAACAGGTGGGAAATGTACAGATATGCAAATCAGGGCTTGCTTGCGGATATGGGCGAGATAATGGACAATGATCCCGAATACGGCAGAGATGCATATGTACCGAATCTGCTTGAAATATTTACAGAGCCTGACAATAAAATATATGGACTGCCGCTTTCATTTTATTACTGTACACTTGCCGTAAAGCCTAAATACTGGGATAAGCCAAGCTGGACGCTTGATGAGATGATATCCGAATTTGATAAGAACGAGGATAATATGTGCTATATTTACGATAGTTATACAAGACAGCAAGTACTTACCGAACTTATAGCAAACAGTGAAGATCTGGTAGATTACAAAAACAAGACCAGCAATTTTAACAGTCCCGAATTTATAAAAATACTTGAATTTTCAAATCGTTTTCATGATGAAATTTCGTACAATGATATATATGCAAGAGAGAATTATCAGCGTTTTGGTCTTGACAGAACACTTGTTGAAGAAACGGGAGAAGGTTATTCATACTGCAATACTAAATATTTAAAAGGATTAGGTGAAGATATTTCACTGGTAGGTTATCCATCTGACAGCGGAAACGGCGGTAGGCTCAGTGTGGAGTATATTGCGGCAATTTCCGAATCATGCACCAACAAAAAAGCCGCATATGAATATATAAAATACATTGTTTCCGAATGTGGCACGGAACATCTGTTGTCATCCCTTGCCGAAAGATTTGAAAATGATGCCTATCGTGATGTCGGACTGGAATATAACGAATTCGGCTTCAAGATTCAGCCTCTGAGCAAAGAAGAAGCAGACATGCTTAAAGAGGAAATGCTTTCATGTCATTCTCTAAGAGAAATGCTCGGCTATAATTTTGAAGAATTTGTTACTGCTGAGGCGGATAGATACTTCAGCGGAGAGATATCCTCACAGGAAGCCGCTGAAAATATCCAGAGGATCGCAGATAAATTTATCTGAAATAATTGTGAAAAAGCACCGCACAAAGTCATCAGACATACTTTGTGCGGTGTTGTCTTTATTTGTTGAGATTGGGTTGACTTTATACAGCGAATGAGATATAATAATTGTATCGTTTCACTATTCAGAATCTTTCTTCATAAGCTGAATATACAGATTTTTGACAACAACTTCACATAAAACAAGAGGTGGTAAAATGATAAAATATTATGATATTGGACTGAATTTGTTTTGCAGACAGTTCAGAGAGCCTGAAAAAATAATCAGCGATGCGGCTGAATACGGAGTTAGCTGTATTCTTACAGGTTCGGATATGAAAAGCAGTGAGAGCGTGAACAAATTTGTTAAAACTCATGATTGTTACGGAACGTGCGGCATACATCCGCATAGTGCGGATAATGCGACAGCCGACAGTTTCAGGCGTATCCGAGAGGTAGTTTCAGGCAATGAAAAGATAGTGGCAGTAGGCGAATGCGGACTGGATTACGACAGAATGTTTTCAACCCGTGACAACCAGATACGTTGTTTTGAGCATCACATAAAAATTGCAGAGGAGCTTGACAAGCCGCTTTTTCTGCATGAGCGTTCGGCAGCAGACGACTTTATCGCAAGATTCAAAAAGCATGGTGATATCTGCAAAAAATCGGTAGTTCATTGTTTTACGGGCGATAAAGATACGCTGAAAAAGTATATTGACATGGGATTCTTCATCGGCATCACAGGCTGGATATGTGATGACAGGCGTGGAAAGGAACTGCGTGAGGCTGTGAAGTATATTCCGCTTGACAGGCTGATGATAGAGACTGATGCGCCTTATCTTACCCCAAAGAATGTTCCGGGACTTGACAGGACAAATCTGCCGCAGAACATAAAATATGTGGCAGAGGAACTTGCAAAGCATATGAAAATTGATGCTGAGACTCTGACTGAACAGGTGCGTGAGAATACAAAGAAATTTTTCGGTATCTGATCGGAGATGATATTATCGTATATACAATTCTTGACAATGTTATCATAGCTGTCATATCGCTGATATGTGCGTTTTACAGCAAGAACACTGAGTATATGCTTATTGCGGCAGGAATGCTTACGACTATGGTCACATATGAATCATTCAGCTGTGAAAAAAGTCGTCTTTTTGCAGCGGCGAAAATATCAGTTACTGCTTTATTCGCAGTTTTTTCAGGCAGCTTTGTCGGTTTTGCGGCATTTGCTCTGCTGCGTGACATCAAGTTGTATATCAGGGCTGTGGTTGGAGTTGGAATATTTGTGGTTTCGGAATTATTGCTGTATGGCTGTAACAAGCCTGCGGATATTATAATCAGCGGGATATTCATTGTTGCGGCAATTTCACTGATATCCCTTATTTATTATGGGTTGAGCTTCTATGATATTCAGAAACAGCAGAAATCAGCACATATCATGTCTGCCCAGATAAGTGAGATGCATGAAAAGCGGCTGAATGAGGAACTTATGAAGCAGAATATACTTGCGGAAAAAAATGCACGTCTTATTGAACGTGAAAATATAAGCCGCAATATTCATAACAGCGTCGGACATTCAATAACGGCTGCAATAATGACGCTTGATGCCGCAGATATGCTGTATGACGTAAAGCCTGATGAGGCAAGAAAAAAGATGAATGATGCAAACGAACGAATCCGTGGCAGTCTTGAATCGATACGCAGGGCAGTGCGTGTGCTTGATGAGCAGAGCGCCGCAGTATCGGCATCTGATCTGAAATTCGCTTTTGAAAATGTGATAAACGAGTTTGTTATCGATACAAACATTGAGGTCAGCCGCAGTTTTTCACAGCTTTCAGATGAAATAAAAATACCGCATGATGATGCAGAATTTCTTACGGGTATGCTTCAGGAAATGTTTACAAACGGTGTAAAACATGGAAATGCCAATGAATTCTATGTTTTTCTGTCGGGCGATACAACTCATATAAAGCTTGAGGTTTCTGACAACGGAAAGAGCGGTTTTAATGATGAAAATGCTGAAAATAAGATAGAAAACGGCTTCGGGATAAAGCGTATTATTTCCTATGTGAAAAAACACGGCGGAAAAACGAGTTTTGTCAATGACGGCGGTTTCAGAGGAAGCGCTGAACTTCCTATCATAATTACAGACAAAGAATGAGGTGCAAATATGTATAGGATACTGCTTGTTGATGATGAAAATCTTCTGCTTGAAAGCCTTGAGATAATTCTATCACTTAACGGCATGGAGATAACAGGCAAGGCAAATGACGGCAATGCGGCACTTAAACTGCTGGATTCTTCTGATTTTGCAGGCTGTGACATAGCGCTTGTTGACCTGAATATGAAGGGCATGGGCGGAATTGAGCTTATCCGAATTATGAAACAGAAATATCCTGAAATAAGGATACTTGTGCTTACTACTTTCTATGACGACAAATTCATTACTGATGCAATTTCGGGCGGTGCTGACGGATATCTTCTGAAGGACAGCGGGAAAGATGCGATACTCGGCGCTGTAAACCAGATAATGAGCGGAGTGACAGTGCTTGACCAGAAGGTGATGATGAGGCTTTCTGCGTTGATGAACCGGAATAATGCTCCCGAAAAAAAGAGCATATCAGATGAAATGACAAGCCGTGAAAAAGAGATATGTTCTCTCATGGCGGAGGGACTGACCAATTCCCAGATAGCCGCAAAGCTGTATATTTCCGAGGGAACGGTCAAGAATTACATATCAAATATCTATGACAAAACAGGTATACATGACAGAGTAAAGCTTATTGTTGAACTTAAAAAATGATGAACGTGACTGTGGTAATATGAAAAATATGACCACGGTCACTTGTTTTTTGACCAGAAAAAATGTATGATATATATGTCAGCAGAAATAAAGACAACACCACACAAAGAGTGTGAATAAAAACTACTGGAGGAAAAAATGAAGGGAAAACTTTCAGCACTGAAATATGTGCGGAACAACAAAAAACAGGTCAGTATTATGATTGCCATTATTGCACTAACGTTTACAGTAATGTATGTCGTTAATGCTGTACTGATGTGTACGGTAGAGAGTTTCAAAGTCGTTTTTCTTGAACAGCCGAAAAAAACAGCGTATGTTGAACTTACACTTGAAAGCATGGGGCTTGTGAATGATGAATCACTGACTAAAGAAATGTATCGGGAAAGACGGGCAGAAATATTAGAAGAACTGAACGATCATGAAGGAATTGACGGAGCGTATTATACATCTGTACTATCAGCAAAGTATGAAGGTATTATTGGCGAAACAAGATTTTTGTTCCCGCTTCTTGAAAAAGATCAGATACCGTCCTATCTTGACCACATGGATGCCGAACTTATTGAAGGAAGAATGCCTGAAAATGAAGGAGAAGTGATCATTGACAGCCGTCTCATGAAGAATAACAAACTGAAAATTGGTGATTTATTTGATGAAGATCTATTTGGTGATTCCTATATAATTACAGGTGTTCTTGAATCTGATATTTTCGCCTGTGCCGGCATACCGAACGGCTCAAATAATGGCGCATACTATTCTGTATTATGTGATGAAGACAACTGCGACATGAAAAAGTTGTTTTCCGATATCGGTATTGAGCTTACTTCACTTGATTCAATAATAGATATCAATACACGGGCAGAATTTTATGAAACAGAATGTAAAAGCGTAATAAATACAGCACTTACTGCAATAATCATAGTTGTAATGATATTCCTTGCCATATCGGTGCTTGTAGCTTATATTTCGTCAATGCGAAGCAGAATGAATGAATATTGCCTGTATACATCTCTTGGGTTTTCAAGAATTGAAGTTTACGGTATGATAATGAGAGAGATTTTATTTGATTTCATTTCGGGAATGCTTTTTGGTACAATTCTTACAGTTATACTTATGTTCATACTGAAAACGACTGTTACCGAGCCTGTAGGTCTGATATTAAAGGCATTCTATCCACGCCAGCTTTTGAAAATAACAGCTTCATTTGCGGCAATTATCGAAATCCTGCAAATACCGATAATAGTGATCATAAACAGCATAAAAACTATTGACAGGATAGAGGAATAGGAGAAAATTATGTTTGAGATAAAAAATTTAAGCATGATATATGATATAGATACAGATGAGAAAATGTATGCTCTCAATGGTGTTGACCTGAAACTGCCTGATACAGGGCTTATTGGAATAATCGGCCCTTCAGGAAGCGGAAAAAGTACACTTATGTACTGTATGTCAACACTGAAAAAGCCTACAGAAGGCAGTATAAAATACAATGGTACGGAAATTACAGGATTATCCGATAGAAAGCGTGAGGAGACAAGACACAGTGAATTCGGTTTTGTATTCCAGAAACATTATCTTGTTCCGTATCTCAATGCCATAGACAATGTTGTAGTTGCATCAGACGGCGATGAAAAGAAAATGGCTGAAAAAGCAGCAGAACAGCTTCTTTCACTCGGACTAAAAGAAAAGGAATTCAAAAAGCGTCCGTCAAAGCTTTCGGGCGGTCAGTGTCAGCGTGTGGCTATTGCAAGGGCACTTATCAACGATCCGAAGGTCATATTCGCTGATGAACCAACAGCATCACTTGACCATGAAAATGCATTCAATGTTATGAAGATACTGAAAAAACATTCACAGGAAAGGCTTGTGATAGTCGTTACGCATGACAGGTCAGTACTTGCAGATGCAGATATGCTTGTTGAGTTATGGGACGGAAAGATAAGCGGTGTAAAGACTGTGGAAGGGGACTGAAATGAAGAAGAACAAGCCTTTTTCAGCCGTTGTATACATAAAGGAAAATAAAGAGCGGACAGCGGTATGCGTACTTATGATGTTCCTCGGAACGCTGATGTTTCTTGCCGGAAATTATATTTACTCTCAAACAAATATGTGTTATGTTGATGAAAAATATTCAGACAGCTTTGTCAGGACAAGTTATGTAGCAAATGATGAGGACGGAAAGGATTTTTACTCATTTGTCGATGATGTGGAGAAAGATGAGAAGCTTAAATCAGTAAAGGCTTCTCCAAGGGGATTCGGGGGACTTCCATTCATGTCAGTTCTGGATATGAAGTGTGGTGTAGATTCATATGTTTTCAATTCTGTTGAGGATATGCAGGCAGTTTTTGAACATCGTGGAATAGAATGTGATCTGTCAGACTGCAAAAACGAAAGCATAGTCATAAGCCGTGACCTTGCAAACAACAGAGGAATAAAACTCGGCGACAAACTTGATAAAAGCTTTGATGGTGCCCTTCCTTTCGCTGTTACCGTTGATGCAATAATCGATGACGGCAGTTACGCTACGTATTATATTTATGAAGATGAACAGTTTTGCAGATTGAATATCTACAGCGATGAAATGGAAGGCGAGGAATTATACAGCTATGTCAGAAGCCTTATCGGGGACAGAAAGGTTCATATTGATGCACCTTTAAGGGAAGGCTTTGAATCGGTATATTCAATTTATAATTTACTGTTTTATTTGATAGATGTTCTCATAGGCGTTGTTCTTGCAGTAAGCATAAACCTTGTAGTATCAGGACACTATATGAAAAGAAAGTATGAATTCGGCGTATACATGGCGATCGGAAAGAAAAAAAGAGATATAAAGAGAAAGGTTGCCGCCGAAATTCTGCTTATGGAAGGAATAGCGATAATAATAGGGGCGGCAGTTATGCTGTTATTTACATATCTTATTAACGAACTTTACTATATCCCAAGCGGCAGACATCTTCTGTATTTCTCACCGCTGGGAATTTTCGGTGAACTTCTGTGTACTGCGCTGGTAGTTATTCCGCTTATTATTTTAAATGGCAGGAAGATGTGCAGGGCGGATGTAACAGAGTTTTAAGGAGGAAAATCAATATGAAAATTTTAAAAAAATTCTTGGTAACAGTAATTGCCATGTCAGTTTTTCTGATGTTATGCTCATGTGATAAAGAAAATTCTGATGCTGATATTTACAAAAACGGTGCGGAGAGCGTGGTTCCTTCAAAATCGGAACTGATAGAGAATACCGAAGATGCCGGTTATAAGGTATCTGAATCTGATAATATATATGATCTGGATGTTTCAGGAGTGAAAGTATTTGCTGAAAAAGGGGACAGCTGCATTGATATATGCTATGGATTAAATTCGGATGATGCCATTAAGGTTTATGACTATTATGAGGAAAAATATGCTCCTAAGCTGAAATCAGGCGATTATTACATTCTTGCCCGAAATGAAAATTTTGTATATTATATAAGTGACAAAACTGCTTTTAAGAAAAGCGGATTTAAAAGTACCGATAATATAGGAACACAGCATATAAAAGGATAAAAAAACAGCACCGAACAAAGTCTATTTTAAACTTTGTTCGGTGCTTATTTTATCTTGAAGTATATTGTTTTGTGGAAAGATTTCTTACCGAATTGAGGACGAGCAGCATTGCCGTACCTGAATCGGCAAATACAGCGAACCACATATTCGGCAGTCCGAGCAGTCCGAGAATAAGAACTGCGGCTTTGATAACAAGTGCAAAGATGATATTCTGATATGCTATCTGACGTGTTCTGTCAGCAAGACGTTTTGCATTTACAACAGCCTCAGGCTCAGAATTGATGAAAACTGCATCAGCGGCTTCAATTGCAAGGTCTGAACCAGTCTGCATAGCACCGCCGACATCTGCACCTGCAAGAACAGGGCCGTCATTTATTCCGTCACCGACAAACATGACAGGGCCGAATAATCCACGGAAGTTTTCGATTTTTTTGAGCTTATCCTCAGGAAGAAGTTCTCCGATAGAAGTTTCTATGCCGAGTCTCTGACCTGTAATAGCGGCATTTTCACGTTTATCGCCTGTCAGCATAACTGTGTGTATGCCCATTGAATTAAGCTTTTCAACGGCAGAAGCGGATGTCTTTTTTACAGTATCGGAAACGACGATTCGTCCTTCCACTTTTCCGTTTACAGCGATATATACGACACTGCCGCTTTCACCACGCTGTCCCTTCGGAATGGTGATGCTGTATTCGTCCATCATCTTTTCGTTGCCGCAGAGAACATCTCTGCCGCTGATAACAGCTTCGATTCCTCTGCCTGCGATCTCGGAGACTTTTTCAGGTTTGCCGAGTTTAAGTTTATTCTTATTGCAGTATTCGATGATGCTTTCTGCAACGGGATGAGTTGAAGCCACCTCACAGCTTCCGCATATTCTAAGAAGATGCTTGTTGCTGAGAACACCGAATGACTGTATAGAAGTAACAGAGAACGTACCGTTTGTAAGAGTTCCTGTTTTGTCAAATGCGATAGCCTTTACCTTAGCGAGAGCCTCGATCGATGCGCCGCCTTTAAAGAGAATTCCAAGCTTTGAAGCAGCGCCGATGCCTGAAAAATAGGCGAGCGGAACGCTGAGAACAAGTGCGCACGGACAGCTTATTACGAGAAATGTGAGTGCAGAGTATATCCATTTGTGCCAGTCACCGGTGACGATTGACGGGATAACAGCAGTCAGAACAGCAATAGCAAGAACAACAGGGGTATATACCTTTGAAAATTTAGTAATAAATCTTTCAATAGTCGGCTTTGATGCAGAGGCATCTTCAACAGCCTGAGCGATCTTTGATACCATTGAATTTTCGGCGGAGGCAGTAGCACGGAGCGTAATGCCTTCAGAAAGATTTATGCATCCAGAGTAGACAGGATCGCCTGCACGAACTATAACAGGAACAGGTTCGCCGTTGATTGCGGCTGTGTCTATTCTTGACTTGCCTGATTCCACAATGCCGTCAACAGCAATTCTTTCACCAACCTTTATTCTGAGAATGTCACCGACTCTGATACCATCAGCGGGGATTCGCTTGAATTCGCCGTCAATAAGTACGTCAGCCTCATCGACTTTAAGAGCGGCAGTTTCCGTAATGGCTTTGCGGCTTTTTGAAACTGCATAATCCTCAAAAAGCTCGCCGATCCTGTAGAAAAGCATGACACCGACGGCTTCGGGGAATTTGCCGATAATAAAAGCACCGACGGTAGCAATGGTCATCAGGAAGTTTTCATCAAAGAATTTCTTAGCCTTCACGTTACGAACTGTTGATTTCAGAACATTTACACCGAGAATCAGGTAAGAAATGATGAAAAGTATAAGTGTAATCGGCAGACAGTTTGAAACTGCACTGCATACAACAGCACCTAAGAATATTTCAGCACCGAGAAGAAGTTTTGCGAAATCATATGAAACAGTTCCGTCCCATTCTTCTTTGAAGCTTTTTTTCACATGAACGTATTTGGGGACAGGTGCAGGTTCGGATTCAGGCTCATTGTCGTTATCGGCGATAAGTTCTTCCTCCTGAACGAGCTGTGCCGCAGGCTGAGGCTCTATCTCATGTGAGACAGGTTTTTCCTCAGGTTTATCCTGTTTTTCTTCCGGCTTGTTTTCATCTTCAACAAGTTCATATTTGCCTACAGTAACGCCTTCATATAGACCTTTTTTGCTTTTGGGAAGCGGCTCGTCGTTATAAAGTTCACCGAGAATTTCCTTATATTCATCTACGATCTCAGGTTCTTCACAGTGTTTTGTTTCTTCCGCAGGCTGTTCCTCTGCCGCAGTATGTTCATGATGATCTTCGTTATGTTCGTGTTCATGTCCGCACTCACAGGATTCATCATGGTCATGAGTATGTTCGTGTTCTTCTTCATGAGGCGGTTCAGGTTCATGAACTTCCTCAAGTTCCCTGACAATTTCCCTGATGCGGTTTCTGCGCTGGGATTCCTTTGCAAAACAGGGGATAATTTCAATATCAGGTTCAACAGAAGCGGCAGTATCCGATATGAGCTTTATCATTTCATCGGAGAAAACAGCAGTAACTCTCAGCTTTTTCAGCGGAAAATTGAGGACTGCCGATTCAACACCGTCAATTTTTGAAATTGCCTCCTCAACCTTTGTACCGCAGTGTGCGCAGTCGAGGTTATTTACTTCAAACTGTTTTGTAACAGGTTCAAGAAGCGGAACAACTTCGGCTTCTTCGACAATTTCAGTGACGGCTTCATTCATTCTGCTGATGATATCATCGGATAAATTGCCCATTATCTTCAGCTTTCTCATCGGAAAGTTGAGAACTGCACATTCAATTCCATCGAGTTTATTAACAGCAGATTCTATTTCCGAGCCTGATGTTTCGTCTTTCAGGTTCAGAATGGAATAGTCTTTTTCCATGTTTCACTGTCCTTTCAAAATGAATGGATAACCAAATTAAAATATACCATACATATTGAAAAATGTCAAGAGTTTGAATGTATTTTTTTCAAAATGAAGAATCGGCTTTCTGCAGTATTTTTACAGAAAGCCGATCCCGCTTTATTTAAGGAAGAAAGTATATATCATATCACAGGCTAAAACAGCAAGGATAATGAAAGCGATTATTTTGATTTTTTTATCCGAGAATTTTTCTGATATTTTGTCGAGGGCAGGCTGGATAACGTAGAGGAAAGCAGTTCCGCCGAGACCGAATCTGATGCTTGGGTTAAGAGCGATACGTGCCTGAAAATTAATGGGATAGTCGGCGTATGTCTGCCACGGCCACGGTTTGCCCACAAGGTCAAACAGATATGTGGTGGAAAGTTCGATCGCAGTTGCCGTGAGCATGGTCAGAAGAAAAATGACGGGGAGCATCATAGCCTTTTTTCTGTGATCCTTTCCTTTGATAAGTGGATACCAGAGGAGAACGAATACTATAGCGCCAAAGCCGTAAACAGGGAGCCATGGCCCGAAAAGAACGCCACGGTTGCTGAATCCCCAGCGATAGATGCAGGTTTCGAGGAATACCTCATATCCCCAGCCTATCATGGCATAAACAATGAAGAACAGTGTCAGTTCAAAAAATCTTCTTACTTTCATTTCTTTTTTCATAATATATCATTTCCTTTCTTATGCGGAGTAACAGTGAATTTCTCTGTTGTTGTACATATTATAGCTTAAAAACGCATAAGAGTAAATATGATATATATCATTGAAAGAGTGACATTTGTAACTGAATTTTTGAAAAAAAGACAGCCGCAGAAAACGGCTGTCTTGAAAAATATAATTTTTCTCAGTTCTTACTTGACATAAACACCAATTTCATCTTCATCAAGAATGATAGATGTCATAATAACATCTGCACACGAAAATTCAATTATATCAAGTTCCGGTTTGGTATAAACTTCCTTCATATGTTTTTCCTCCTGAAATAATATTTATATTCGGCTTATTCAGGCAATTTTCTTGCAGGCCTCTGCATAATCATAAAGGGCAACGCAAAGATTTTTAAGAGATGCATCAGCACTGTCTGACGAAAGAGTATTGTAGATGTAGTCATAAATGCTGTAATCATATCCTTCTATTATCTTATCATATTCAGTAGGAATGAATTCTTGTTCAATGTAATAGTATGTTGTACCGCCTTCTGTGCTTGGAAGCTTTATCTTTCTTCCCGGAGCATTCTCAGTGAAATAGTGACGGAGAACAGTGTTTGTTTTGAGAAGCAGTGATGTGCCATAGTAATCCTCATCGGTTATGCCTTTTGAAGGAGTAATGCTGTTTTTAACCCTTGTAAGATCATCAGATGTATACTCAAGCGGATAATCAGCGGACTGATTGAAATAGCAGTTTGCAAATCTTCCATAGTTTATGAAAGCTTCGGCAAATTCTGCATACTCAGGCTGAGTGTTTCTGAGCGCTGTGATGTAGTCGCTGACTGTGAAACTGAGTGAATCGACCTTGGATTTGTCGCCGAGAACGATCTGGGCTGTGATAGGATTGAACATATCCTTTGTTGCAACATGACAACTGAAAATATAGCATTCCTTGCCGTTCTGAGTCGTTTTTTCTGCGGCAGAAACCGGCGCATTGACTACAGTATTGTCAGGCATAATGAAGTTTATGGAAGCTTGTTCATCGGCAAGTATTGCATCATCAAGTGTCATATATACATTTACGCCGATAGAACCGTCGATGTTGATCGAATAGCCTTCAAAACGGGTATTTGTATAAGGATTCTTTTCGCCGCAGTATGAGCAGACATCGTAATGATAATCATGGAACTGAGGATATTCATGGAATTTTCCGTTGTTTTCTCCGATTTGGATATTATCCCACTGCTCTTTAGTGCCGCAGTAAATGATCTTGTTGAGATTCTTTGTGCTGTAGAAAATGTTCTTCTCAATTGTTTTCAGACTTGTCGGGATATAGAGTTCTTTCAGACTGCTGCATCCGGTGAATGCACCTGATTCGATAGTTTCGATATTCTTTGAAAGTGTAAATTCGCTGAGGTTAGGGCACTGTGCGAATGTTGAATCTTTAAGGACAGTCACGCCGTCAGGCATTCCGAAGCCCTTGAGCGATTCGCAGCCGTTGAATGCAGATGCACCGAGATATGTAAGCTGTGAGTCACTTGAAAGAAGCGCATATTTTAAATTATAGCAGTCAATAAATGCGTTGTCGTCGATTTTGGTTACAGAGTCAGGAATAGCAACTTCCTCCATACCACAGGCGAAGAATGCCTGAAAACCAATGGTTTTAAGTCCATCCGGCAGGGTAAGTTTTTCAAGTGCATTAGCACCTGCAAAGCAGTCCTTCGGGATTTCTGTTACTCCTTCCGGGATATTCAGTTCCTTTAAAGGATAGCAGCAGTAGAATGAAGCTTCACCAAGAGAGGTGAGAGTGCTTGGCAGTTCGATAGTATCCAGACTTTCGGCGCCATAGAAAGCAAAATCAGCGATTGACGTAAGTCCTTCCGGGAAATTGATGTTTTTCAGCTTTGGATCATGTGCAAATGAATTGAGATTGATTTTTGTAATTGTTGACGGAAGAACAACGGTTTCAAGATTTTCAAAGTACTCAAAGGCACGCACGCCGGCAGATTTAATGCCTTCTCCAATTACGATTTTCTTAACCATTTTACGGTAATTAGACCATCCGGAAGTGAATGAAGCTGTTCTTTCCTGGTCACGCATTTCGCAATTTCCGCTGAGTGTGAGAACGCCGTCGGAGGTGATTTTCCAGTTGATATAATCGCTCGAATATTTTCCGTGATCTCTGCCCTCGTAAACCACATAAGTAAAAGGCGCATTTTGTATAGCGGCATCGCCTACGAAAGCGTTATCTGCGAAACTGATGCCGTCAGGAATATCAAGGCTGGTGAGCTTAGGACAATCTGAAAAAGCACCCTCACCAACTGTTGCGGCGGGATTTGAAATTTTCAAGCTTTCAACAGAACTGCATCCCTGAAAAGCGCAGTCGCCTATTTTGGTAACACTTTCAGGAATATCGATGTTTTTCAGACCTATACATGCTTCAAAAGCGTTGTATGAGATTTCTTTCAATCCGGCAGGTAAGTCGATTGAAGTAAGAGATATACAGCCTGAAAAAGCATAATATTCAATTTCTTCAACTGAGGCAGGTATATTTACATCTGTAAGATTTGAGCATCCCGAAAACATAACTGCACCTATTGATTTAATAGAATCAGGAAGAACGACCTTTTGAAGTTTCAGGCTGTCTGCCACGATTGCTCCGTCCATTTCAGTTACGGAATTCGGGAAAACTATTTCCGTACAGCCTGTGTTTGAGAAAGCTCTGCTCCAGATCTCCTTAACTGAAGATGGAATGCTGACCGAAGTCAGCTTCGGGGTGTTCATAAAAGCACAGTTTTGTATAATGGTGACTGTGTCTGGAATTGATACGCTTTCAAGATTCGGGCAGTCTGAAAAAGAGTATGGGCTGATAGATGTAATGCCTTTTTCAATAATTACTTTTTTGATCTCAGAACGCCTTAGATCCCATTTAACAGATTTTGCGTTGATCTCATATGGCATTTCGCCGGTACCGCTGATTCTCATTGTACCGTCAGCATCTATGTCCCATGCAAAATCGGCAGCGGTATCAGCGTTTGCTGTCAGTACAACTGAATTGTCAAGAAAAGAAGTGAACGGAATAGAATAATTCATAGCAAGAATGGATACTACAGCCATAATTCCGGCTATGGTTTTTTTGTGACTTATCATAATGATTACCTCCCTCAATGTAAATCATCCTTATTTCTATTGCTCCACCAACTAAATCTTGAATTTTACTGCTTGTCCTGAAGAAGAAATTCTGCGTCAGAAAACCTTGAAATACGCCAGTATTCCTGCGGCTTTCTTCCTTGACTTTCTCCTTCATTACTTCGCATAAATTATTCAAGACTTAATTGGCGGAGCAATACAATCTAACCGAATCATTAGATTGTATAAATTAAGTATAGCATAAAAATATTAATAAGTCAATAAAACTTGTTAATATTTTCTTCACAAACAAAATTTTGTAAGAATTTCCTGAAATAGGAGAATTTGCTTGTATGAATTGAATAATAAAAAGATGTTATACCTTTGAAAATAAAAGTTAAAATATAATAGTATATAATTAATTCAATAGGGTATTATAAGAAATTGCGGCTGTGTTCAAAAATAATTCATAAAAAAATTACATATTATGAATGTATTATGAAAATTGTTTTAAGATAAAGTGAATTGAATTATGTTATTTCCGTTATTGGTCAGAGTGCATAAAAACAACGTGAAAAAAACGTCGTATTGTGCAGTGACAGTACGTGAATCAGTAATTGACTTTGGGGTGAAAATGTGGTAAAATATACTATTATATAAGAACTCAATTGGTTCTGATACAGAAAAAGCAGTGGTCTATAAATGACACGCTGCAAAAATAAAATATCGGTGGGTGAAAAAATGGGTAACTTCAACAAACATGATACAACAAGAGATGCCTGTCAGCTATACGGAAAACAGGCAAAAAACGGCTATGACTGGTGGTGGAATTCACTGACGGCATACCATGAAAAAACAGGCGCACCAAAACAGTTTTTCATCGAATTTTTTCTCTGTAATCCCGCACTTGGAAAAAATTATCCTGTATACGGTCAGCTGCCTGAAAATCAGCGCAAACACAGAAAACCGTCATATATGATGGTAAAAGTCGGAACATGGGGAAAAGATGCTGTACAGCTCAACCGCTTTTTCGGCTGGAAAAAAGTCAGGGTAAATATGAGCGATGATTTCTGCATAAGTGCGGACGACTGCCGTATCGATGAATATCATACATCAGGTACAGTGGACATTAATGCTGAAACAGCAGCTGAACATCCCGAAATGATGACTGACAGCGGAAGTATGTCGTGGAATCTGCTTATCAATAAGAAGGTTGCGTATAATGTCGGATACGGCGCAGGCAGAACTTTCCGCAAAATGCAGCTTTTTGAGATGTTCTGGCACGCAGAAGGTATGCAGACAGCTTTTGACGGCGAAATTATCCTGAACGGCGAGAAGTATATAGTGAAACCGAATACTTGTTTCGGCTATTCTGACAAGAACTGGGGCAGGGATTTTACGTCTCCGTGGGTGTGGCTGTCATCTAATGACCTTTACAGCAAGACGTTTAAATGCAGACTCAATGACAGTGTATTCGATATCGGAGGAGGATGCCCGAAAATAGGTTGTATTGCGCTTAAAAGAAAGCTTTTGTCGGCATTCTGGTATGAGGGACAGTGTTTCGAGTTCAATTTCTCAAAATTCTGGGAATTTCCGACTACAAAATTTGACTGCCGTGAAACTGAGGATAAGGTGATATGGCACGTTGACCAGTCCGCACTCGGCAGGCGGATGGTGGCGGATATCGTCTGTGACAAGGCTGATATGCTTTTGATAAATTATGAAGCACCGAACGGCAAAAAACTTCATAACAGGCTGTGGAACGGCGGAAACGGCAGGGGACGCATCAGGCTTTATAAATGGGGAAAACTTGTTGATGAGATATTATGCCGGAATGTTGGCTGTGAATACGGTGAGTACGGCAAATAATCAATAGGGCACCTCTAAAAACCCCTTCTGAGAAAAAACAGCTATGTACAGCATATGCTGTGTCAATCCCTCTCGTAGTGCGAAAGCACGCCTTCAAGAGCTTTCCTTGCATCTGTTGCACCTATCTGTTTTTTCTTACTCAAAACGGGTTTTTAGAGATGCCCAATAATTATATATGGCAACAATGCACAAAAATGACAACTATTATCTGTGCACTGTTGCCATAACTTTTTTTCATGTTCCGGTAAAAATAGCCAAGACGCTGATTTTTTGAAGAATGTCGAAAATTGCTTGAAAAAAGCTGATTTTAGTAGTATAATTAAAAACGTTTTCCACACAAAAATTCAGAAGTGAGGTAATTTTATGTCAGAACAGGCTGTAAAACCAACCGAAGAAAAGCTGAAACCGAAACTTTTCTCGGTACTGAAAAATTATTCAAAGGAGCAGTTCTTTAAGGATATCGTTGCAGGTATAGTTGTTGCCATAATCGCTATCCCGCTTTCAATTGCCCTTGCACTTGCATCAGGCGTAAATCCTGAACAGGGACTTTATACAGCAATTGTTGCAGGTTTTATTGTATCCTTCCTCGGCGGAAGCCGTGTGCAGATCGCAGGCCCGACTGCCGCATTTGCTACGATAGTTGCAGGAATTGTAGCTTCAGAAGGCATGGACGGTTTGATTATCTCAACAATTATGGCAGGAATCATTATGCTGATTATGGGCTTCTGCCGTTTCGGCGCACTCATAAAATATATCCCCGGAACTATAACGACAGGTTTTACATTCGGTATCGCCGTGACGATACTTGTGGGACAGATCAAGGATTTTCTTGGCCTTACCTTCAAAAATTCACCGATAGAAACCGTTGATAAGATAAAGGAGGTATTCCTCTGCATCGACACATTTAACTGGCAGGCGTTTGTTATTGGTCTAATATCACTTGCGATACTTGTTCTTTGGCCAAAAAAGCTTGAAAAGATACCTGCATCACTTATAGCAGTTCTTGTATGTTCGCTTATTGTAAATCTTTCGGATATGAAAGTCAATACCATAGGTGACTTGTATCAGATATCATCGTCACTTCCGCATCTCACAATTCCTGACGTGACTTTTGCAAGAGTCAAGGCACTTATCCCGAATGCATTTACAATAGCTGTTCTTGCGGCTGTTGAATCACTGCTTTCATGTGTTGTATCCGATGGTATGGTAGGTTCAAAGCACCGCTCAAATATGGAACTTATTGCACAGGGTACTGCAAATATCGGTTCTGCGCTCTTTGGCGGTATCCCTGCAACAGGAGCTATTGCAAGAACAGCCGCAAACGTAAAGAACGGCGGCAGAACACCTGTTTCAGGCATGGTTCATTCAGTTGTTGTTCTTCTTATTCTATGTATTCTCATGCCGAAAGCATCGCTTATTCCAATGCCGACAATTGCGGCTATTCTTTTTGTTGTAGCATATAATATGTGCGGCTGGAGAAATATCAGAAATACACTTCGTACAGCACCTAAAAGCGATGTTGCAGTTCTCTTTGTGACACTTATTTTTACGGTTGTATTTGACCTCGTTGTTGCAATTGGTGTAGGTCTTGTACTTGCCGCTCTGCTCTTTATGAAGCGTATGGCAGACGTTACAGAAGGTCATGTATGGATTGATGTTGATGATGAGGAAACTGATCCTGATAATATCCTCCTGAAAAAAATTCCTGAAAGAACCCGTGTTTATGAAATAAACGGTCCTATGTTCTTTGCGGCAACGGACAAGTTCAGATTTGTTCTTTCCGATAAGAATATTGATGTACTTTGCATAAGAATGAGAAATGTTCCTGCGATTGATGCCTCAGGTGTTGAAATGCTGATGAGTGTAGTCAAAAGATGCAAAAAGCATAAAATAGAGGTCATATTCTCTCATGTAAATGAACAGCCGATGAAAGCAATGGAAAAGGCTGGATTCTTTGAACAGATAGGCAGAGAAAACTTCTGCGATCATATCGATACCGCACTTCTGAGGGCAGAAGAAATTGAGAATGGCATTAAGCAAAATAAAAAGAATTAAATAATGGTATATACCGCACAAATAACACTATATGTTTTTGTGCGGTTTACTATTTTAAATGTTTTTGTACAAAAAGGCTTGACAAACACTGATTTTTATTGTATAATCAAGTAAAAGCATTGTTCTTTCATATATACCAATTAATCAATTATAAAGGAGTGTGGAGTTATGAAATTTAACGAATTACAACTTGAACATGGAACAGGCGGAAAATATTTTGGAGCAGATTCTTCAATGGTCTGGAATCTTGAAGAAAAGCTTCATACCGCTTTCAGAGCAAACATTGTCGCAGAAGCCAAAAAAATAGCTCAGGTTATCATTGATACGGGATATTCGGAGGCAATACAGGATGTTATCGAGCCATACCGCAATATTAAGAGATATATGAGCTATGCAAAGTATCTTATCAACGATGATGTCAACGATGCTATTAAGGCTGTTGAAAGAATGATAGGGTATTACCCCGAAGTAAAACACGACTAAAATGTAACAGAAAGGCGGCAGATGAGTTTCTGCCGCCTTATTTTGTACTGTATCATACGTATTCGGTATGATGCAGTTTTCGTTTCATTTATTGATATTCTTATTCCTTCCCCTTGCCGATGATATTTGTAAGCTGGAGAATGACTTCGCTGAAATAGCGCTTGTTGACATCATTGATATTTATCGGCTTGCTGTAATCGGAAGCTTTGAAGAATTTGAGCTTTTCAATAGTAACATCTTCCGAGCCGTATTCAAAAACGCCGATATATGTGCCTGAGAACGAAAGTTCAGCGATATATCCGAGATTTTCACAGCTTCCGTCAGGATTGCGTTTAAGGCCAGAGATATCCTTGCGGAGAAATTCCATGAACCAGCCTGCATCCTGAGCCTGACCTTTATCCCAGCCGTACTTTGTCATTCTTCCGCAGAGAGCCTGATTATCGATTTCTTCACCGTCAAATCTGTCTATCTCATTCTTTGAAAGTTCCTTGTCCTCAGCGGTGAATATCTCTCTTGAAATTTGTGGGAATGGCTGAGTTATCTCATAATCCGAAAGCTGTTCAGCCCATGTACTGCGCTCATCTTCGGTAAGCTCGATAGGATGAACAAGACCGATAAGTGCATTTTCTGTCAGTTCAAATTCGTCCTCGTCGGAAGTGGTGAATGAGCCGTCATCGAGGTAGCGGAATGTCGTGACGAGCTTGCTGTCCTCGTATGTGCCCCAGATAAGACCGATAGCAAAGCAGTGCATAACAGGATTAGCAACAAAAAGCTTTTTCCAGTTTTCGGCAGTCCATTTTCTGTCGCACATAAGTACATATTCCAGACGAGCCTTCTGTGATGCAACGACATTTTTCATCTGTTTTTTCATTTCTTTGAATTCATTGTATGACTTCTCGGCAATTTCAGCATCATCAGAAGCACCAGGTTTAGGCATGGATTTGACTTTTTTATCACCGTTGAATATTTCGATTTCAAGGTCAGGAGTGAGGTAAACATTGAACTGACGCTTGCCGTAGTCAAATACTCTGCACATTTTTTCGTCAAATCCCATATCAGGAACAATTCTGTCGGAAAGCTCCTCTTTGGTGATGCCAAGCTGGTCAGCGGCATAGATAAGGGCATTGTTAGCGGCAGAGCGTACCTGTTTGTTTTTGAATTTGCGGGACATATTGTCCACGTTCATGAGTGCGGCAGAACTTCCGTTGAGAGCAAGAGCCTTTACAGCTTCTGCGGCAATTGCACTTCGCATTTTTTCAGCCCAATACTTGATGTAGTACATAAGGTTGTCTATCATATCAGAACCGCCGTAAACGCCTGAGAAATAGAGCACCCATTTTGTTTTGGCAGCCGCACCGTCTTCAACCCATTTGCCGAAAAGTTCGTTTGCAAAACGAGTAAGGTCATTTTTGTTCAGCATATCTGAGAATTTTTCTGCGATAGGATTGACAATGCCTGCCTCCGGAGCATAGCACATTATGAGGCTTTTCAGGATATCCGAGGACTCATCAGAGCCGTCTTTGAGGTGAACAGGGGAGTATTTGCCTTCCCATACCCAGTCTATCTTTTTTGCACGATTTCCGCCGATAAGTTTCTTAATTTCATCTTCAATTGACAAAGCCGCAGCAGCAGTATCATTAGATACATTTTTCTGACCGAGCAGAACGGCGATCCTGTTTTTGAGTTTATCGGATTTTTCAGTTTCAAGAGCCTTGCTGAGGGCATCGGTAAATTCAGCAGCGCCTTTTTTCTCGATTATTGAAACAGCTGTTTCACGAATTGCGCTCTTTTTTGATAAAAGGAGTGCGGCTATTTCGTCATCCCATTTGGAATTTGCGATAATCGGGATAAGTTTTTCTTTTACGGCTTTGCTTGTATCCGAAGTTAGTGAGAGAAGAAGTTCCTTGTTTCTGTTTGGATTTTTGCCTATGACATCAATAAGAATTAAACGTGAATAAAGCGGGAATCCGTCAGGCTTGACATCCGAGAATATATTCGGATATTTTTCAAGAGCATTCAGAGCAAAGCTCATTTCCTCATTGATGCTGTATGAATAGAAACCTGCCATAAGATTGCCGAGCATATAAAGAACAACGTCGGCAGGAATTTTCTCATTCATCATAGCATCTATAAGCTTGCTTTCCTTTTTTGACATACTTATGCCTGTATGATATGATATATTACTGCTTGGATCGTCTGTACAGAGAAGCGTTACGAATATACTGTGCAATATAAGTTCATCAAAACCGTATGAAGAACAGTATGAACTGCCGTTTTTCCAGCGGTATGAGCCGATTTTCTTATCCTTTATCAGCGGATATATCTCATTGAATGTAGTTTTTCCAAGAAGATAATTTCTGACAGCCTCAGAAGCATCGTTGTCATCAAACTTAGCGGCAACAGTATTGACCATCTGCATTTTAATGTCAGAGAGCTGCTTTTCAATGTCGATTTTTATTTCCGGCTTTTCGGATTTGAGAATATTATACATAATTTTTATTATGTCAGGTGCGTCACTTGCAGCAATGGCAGAAACGTAATCCTCTGTATATTCACGGGCAAGTCTTTTGAAAACTTCTTTTTTATCAAGGCAGTGCTGGGCAAGAGCGGTAATGTATTCAGCATTGACAAATTCCTGAATATTTGTAATAGCATCGAAAAATCTGTCTGAAAAACGATAGCTGCATCGTATAATACTGTCGATATCAAGTTTTTTAATATTATCGCTGAACAGCTTTTTAAGCTTTTCGGAGAAGAATGAGCCTTCGCCGACAGCAACAAGGTCATTACTGATACTATAATATCCTGAAATATCAACACTATGATTTGAGAAGTAATCCTCAATAATTCTGACAGCTTTTTCTGCGGTATCAGAAAGGCTGTTTTTATCCTTTGGAAGAGGCTGATTCTGAAGGATTCTGGTACTTAATAAAATTGAATAATAATCTGATTTTTTTCTTGTAATTTCAGCCGCTTTTAAAAGAAGTTCAGTATTTTTACATTCCACATCTTTCAAAGCTATGAGGATATGCACCTGTGCATCAGCTTCGCCGTACTCTGAAATAAGAGCATCTTTTATCTTTGCATTTGCATCATCATAAGCACCTCTGAGATATTTGCAGCAATCACTGCCTGTAAGCTTATACAGAGCAATGATGAAACGCTGAGTAAGTTCGTCATCTCTTTTCTTTTTGATATCGGAAGTGACAGCATTAAAAAAATTATATGTAGCATTGTTGTAAAAAAAACTCTCACCTGTGGGAATACTTTTAATGTTATCAAGAAGTTTACTGTCACGTTCATTGTCAGTATCGATATACGCAATGAAATTGCCGATAGTTTCAGCATTGATTCCGAGCCCTGTCATAGCCTCTGAGAGTTTGTCGAATTTGTTAGAGCCGTTTGAGTAGATCATAATATATCATCCTTTCATTCACTGCATAGCAGTTATTATTTCAAGTTTTTTGCGTGCAGCGGCGATATATGTAAGAATATCGTTCATCAGCACGATAATGTCTGTGATGGTTTTATCACCGCCGTGACGGTATGAATCTGCGGCAGACATAAATTCCGCAGTCATTTTTGCAAGTCCTTTCAAACCGCAGTTTTTTGTTTTATTTTCAAGTTCTTTGTCATTTATCACGCCGGATTGCAGACCGCACTGGAGTGTAAGTTCGATTTTATTCTGAACATCTCCGAGGACATTGAGAACAGCACGGGCATAATATGCATCTTCTTCAGAAAAACGGTATTCATCAGGGAGAACATAGTTTCTGTGCGGCTGAGGAGTGATGAAATCATAAACTTCAATAGGAAAGAAATTCAGTTTCCCATTATCGATATAGGCAGAAACCAGCATGACAAAATATGTATCAGGATTTTCAAGTATTTTTTTGCCGATTTTTTCAAGAGTTTCAATAAAATCTTTGGTTTCGGCACGGTATTTCACCTTGATGTCAGTCGTTCTGCCATTGCAGTCCTCAATATTCATGACAAAAGTCTGGGTATATTTGTCAAATGTCGAAGAACTTATCTTTGTCGGGTGAATGAAGAACAGTCTGTCAGCCTCGCTCTGAATGTCACGGCTGAAAAGTTCAGTGCAAACAGCCGAAAAGTCGTCATAAATAAGCTCATGTATCTCATGGCAGTCAAGATTTGCGGCAGCCTGTGAAAGCAGTGATGTCTCCTGAGAGGAGGAAAGTTTGCCGCCGTTTATTTTGGCATTGCCAAGAACCATTTGAGTTCGCATCATATTTTTCAGCGGAGTGCCGAGTCCCCACGGAACTACATTCTGTACGGCAGTCCGACGTCTTTCGGATACTTCATAGAATACAGGACGCAGGTCTGAAAGTGTAAGAAAACGCTGTTCTGCATTCTTATCCATATTCAGAAAATAGTACACATCGCCCTCATACTCGCCGCCTGAGACCTGCCGCTGACCGATTGGAAGAATGGTCAGTTTGTCACCGTATGAATCATATTTCTGGCGGAAAACACCAAGTTCTTCGGCTGTGATATCCTTTTCGTAAAGGCGGCTGAGAAGCTTCACGCAGTCAAAGAATTTTTCTGAGAATGCCCGTATGCTGAACGAAGCACGTCTTGCAATACAGTCGCCAAGTCTGCCGCCGAGGTCACGTACAGCACGTTCCGCATCAGCCATTTTCAGCGAATGACAGCGGACAGCGTTGACTTCAAGTGTTTCAGCCTCCGCATCAGGAACACGCACAAGACCATGTTTAAGGATATCTTCAAGTGACGCAAGAGACTGCTTTGCACAGAGATTGATTTTTTCTATCTGTTTTTCGGTGAGTTTTTCGGTCGCAATTTCAGGTTCAGGCTGTGTTTCGGGCTTTTTTTCGGGAACATCTTCTGAATTTGATTCTGTCTGCGGTTCAGTTTTTTCACTGTCAGCTTCCTCAGCCGCAGATTCGGGAACAGTGCTTTTCATAAGCAGAATAGCCGATAGAATATGCCTGCAAACAGTACGTGAAACGCATGAGCATTTGCATTCCGTCAACGGTGCTTTCAGCGTGACTGTTTCGCCGCTGACGGAAACCTCAGCCGTATCGCCGTTAATTTTTATATCGGGAGCAACGCCGTCAATATCCTTAACAGCACGTTTATACAGTCCCTTGTTTGCGAGACTGACGAGAAAATCCTCATCAGCCGCCGCAACAGCTTTTATAAGTTCATTCATAATTGCACCTCCTGACCGTCAGCTGAATATCCTGCCGAGGTAATCGCCGAGCTGTTCAGGTGTCATAGCGCCGACGAATGCGCCCATATCCGCAAGTTTCTGACCGAGAGTGCGGTCAAATGCAGGATTAGCCTCCTCATCAAGAGCAGTCAGAAAGCTGAGTTTTGCGCCGCTTGTAATGATATTGCGGCTTGTATTGAGAAGATATTTTTCTGATGCGCCCTCATACAGGTCAGTGACGATAATCACAGCAGTCTGGAGCGGTGTATCGATAAGCTGTTCGCAGTATGCGGCGGCTTTTCCGATATCAGTACCGCCGCCAAGCTGAACACTCATAAGAATTTGTGCAGGATCATCAGCATAGTCTGAAAGGTCAACAACACTGGTATCGAAAATAATGAGTTTCAGTTCAGCAAACGGCAGACTTGCAATTATCTGAGCCATTACAGCACTGTGAATGATAGAGCCTGTCATCGAGCCGCTTTCGTCAATTGCAATAATAACACGCTTGTTATTGTATTTTTTGACACGGTTGCTGAAATAGATATCCTTTAAAATAAGCTTCTGCGATTCTGTATCGAAATTCTTGAGATTTCTGCGAATCGTTTTGGTGATATCAAGGTTTCTTGCCGAATGTACGGGACTTGAGCTGTTTCTGTCGATACGTCCGAGAATTGAGCGCTTTACATCATTTTCGAGTTTATGCCGCAGTTCCTCTGCGACCTGACGGGCGATATTCCTGGCAGTTTCAAGGACTTCGCCTTTCATGAGATGTTTCAGCTGGAGAATGGTTTTGAGCAGATCCATATCAGGCGTAATTTTTTGCAGTACATCATTATCAGTAAGCAGTTCGGTCATATGGAATTCTTCAAGGGCGTGTTTTTCCATAATTTCAGCGGTTTTCTTTGGAAAAAGTGTTCGTACCTTAGTTATCCAGTCAGCGGCTGAAATAACTGACGGACTTAGACTGCCGCCACGTTCGCCTGTGCGTACATCATCACCCTGAGAGCGGCTGTACAGGTAGTCAAGAAGCTGTTCCATATCCGTAAATGAAGCCACATCTCTTGTACTTCCTGAGAAAGAAAGCTGTTTGTCTGAAAGACTGCCGAGGATAAGCCTCCACCTGTTTACAGAAGTTTCCGGATTGCTGTTCATGAAAGCCACGCCTCCTTTCCGAGCGAAGTGCATATATCGGCATCGATTTTTTCTCCGAAAGCGAAAAGTTTTTCATCGATACCTTTTTTATGAAGAATGTCATTTTTATCAGAATTGTTGATCTTTGCCGCAGATTCGGCAATTGTCTGTATTTCATCAGGCGTGAAATAACCGAATGCAAGGCGCATTGACGGGAGAATATCCATAAAATCATCATATTCCATTTCCGTGATGAGCGTATCGGTCATATTCATAAATGTATCATCAGCGAGAACAATATCCCTTGCCGAACTGAAAAGTCCACGCAGATATTCAGCACCAAGCTTTTTTATTTCAGGTGTACCTTTCAGGAAACCTGCCATAGCGTTTTCAGCATCACTTCGTCTGTCGGGATCAATTGCGCATAGAATGCCCATAGCAGAGCCGAAAATTGACGGTTCTTTTTCTGCTGTTTCAACAAGAGTGAGGAGAGACTGTTCAAAAACGCCGAGTTTTTCAGGAAGTATTCTTGAAGCAACGGAGAACATCTCACGCATGATATCAGTGCATTTGTCAGCAACGTCACATGGTGCATCTGCCATTGACGGCAGGGAAGAAATGAGTTTATCGTAACAGCGTTCAATGTAATTGAGTGAGCTTGCATCATCAAAGCTGTAAAGCTGACGGAGACTGTGAAGAATCTCAAATTTATGAAGTGCTCTGCCGACAGAGAAGAAATCGCCGTCATTAGTCAGAATCAAATCAAGCTGTTCATATTCTGATACACTGAGCGGGATACCCATAAGAAAGCAGTCAACAGCGATATCTGCGGCATTGTCACAGCGGCGTTCAGCCTTCATTTTCTTTGCCGCAAATGATGAACAGGCTTCCTCAATAGTGAAACCGTCTGTCATATGGTCAATAAGAGCGGCATCGACATTAGGTGTGCGTCTGTAACTCCATTCCTCATGAACACGGCTTCTGTCCTTATTATTGCGCAGATCAGGACCTTTTTTGCGCTTTGCAAAATCCGTATCAAGAAAAATCATTCTATGCAGAAAACGGCTCTGCTCTATGCCTTTCTGAGTTGTGAACAGTGGAACGTCAAGCGTTTTCGGCACAACTGATGTATATTTGATGCCAAGCTTGTCACACTGTTTTTCAAAGTCGGTTATAAGTGGCGGAATATGCTGTTTATCGCCGATTTTTCCGACAGCTTCACCTGTAGCGATAGTTTTGAGTATATCAAGGGGCATAGCTGATGAAACTGTTTTTTCGCCCTTGATAAAAGTGCTTGTGATGCCGTCAATAAGTTCAAACATACCGCATTCAGGGGAATTTCTGAGGGCGGCAAGTCCCTGCATAAGACTTAAAGCCGATGTGACATCAGCGGTAGAAACAGCAATATCCTTTTTTGCAGATGCTTTTGATGTTTTCACAAGAAGGTCGAGAGTAAGGTCATTGTAGACATTTTCCGGACTATCGTTTTCAGCAAGTTTTTTTGAAATTGAGTCATAGAAAAAAGGGTAGCTCATGCCTGATGCATAGCCGTGCAGAGCATCAGCGGCTTCATATGAATAAGCCATTGGATAGCTTCCCTGCAAATTATCCGGAATCTTATGGAGTTTAGGCGCTTTGAAGCTTTTGTTCTGCAACAGGGTATATAAACCGATACTGTGGAAACCTCCTGTAACGACGAGAACTTTTCCGAACTGCTCCATAGCCTCGGAGATACGAACAGCCATGTGATTTTCACGAACGTTCGTACCGTCAGCATCAAGTTCTTCATCAGGAACGTCCTGACGTGAAAGGATGCAGTATGTATGCATCTGCTTTATAAAATCCTGAGGACTCAGGCGGAGTCCCTGAATTTCAAAGTATTTCTCCCAGAATTCCTCAAAACAGCGCAGACCTGTTTTCTCGCAGATTTTTTTGTAGAACTGACTTCGGATAAGTCCTGAATCATCAGCATATGAATGTCTTTCGGCATTTTTGCGCAGACCTTTGCCACTTGATGTGCTTATGAGAATCTCACAGTAGGGAAGATCGATGAATTTTGCAGGTATACCCAGCTTTTTTGCTTCGTTTGCGGCATTATACTCAGGTGAGGAACTGAGAAACGGATAGTAGCATTTATAGTCGCCGCCCTCATCGCTTATGAGTTTTTTTGTATCCTTATAGAAGTAATACAGGGCGGCAGGAAGTTCAGTTTCCTCATGAGTAAGCGACGGAATAAGTTCATTTGCATTTTCGGGGCCTTCTATGAGAATAATCTCAGGCTTGTATTCATTTATTGTCCTGACAAGCTGAAAAGAGCATACAGGGCTGTGATGCCTTACAGGAAAAAGCAGAAGCGGCTGGTCAAAACTGCATGGGATCATTTCAGAAGCTTTGCTGTCTCTGAATATTCTTTCCATAATCCACCAACCTTAGCACTTTTTTCTTTGACGGCTGTTCTGAAATAGCCCTTTAGTTTTTCAAGGTCATTTTTATTCTCCTTGCAGACTGCGCCGAGGAGATTTTCGGTGAGAATGCCGATATCGGTCTTACCGTTTCCATAGTACCATGAATGGCTGATAGTCTGGTAGAAAACTGAAACGGCTTCGGCGGTACTCATAACAGCGGAGGGCTTTTCTACTATAGTACCCTCTGCGGTCACGCCCTCACGCAGTTCATGGTAAGTCACTGCAAGAAGTTCAGCGGCATCTGTATCAACAGGCATATCAATATGACCTGCGGCGGCGAGATTTTCAGCTTCACGTACAATAATAGCCTTTTCAAGACGAACATCTCTTACAGGCTCAACTGTTTCAAAATTGAAACGACGCTTCAGAGCGCCTGACATTTCGTTTACGCCTTTGTCTCTTGTATTTGCAGTACCGATTATATTGAATCCGGGACGGGCAAAAACAAGACCGTCATCACCGAGTTCAGGAATATTTAGTATCTGGTCACTCATGACGGAGATAAGGCTGTCCTGAATTTCGGCAGGAGTACGTGTGATTTCCTCAAAACGTGCGAAAATGCCCTGTTCCATTCCGACAAGAAGCGGAGCGGGGACAAGTGCCTCACGGCACGGACCTTTTGAGAGCAGAAGGGCATAGTTCCAGCTGTATTTTATCATGTCCTCGGTAGTGCCTGCCGTGCCCTGAACGGTATTCGTGCTTGAACCGCAGCAAGCGGCTGAGAGAAGTTCCGAGAGCATGGTTTTAGCAGTACCCGGTTCACCAACGAGCATAAGTCCACGGTTTCCGGCAAGGGTGATTATGCATCTTTCAACAAGAGCATCATTTCCATAAAATTTTTTCGGGATATCAACGGTGCCGTCGGGAGTCTGAACTTTTCCGCCAAGAATGAATGTCCTGACTGCTTTAGGTGAAAGTTTCCAGTTCTGCGGCTTTTTGTTGTCATTATCAGCTGATCTGAGTGCTTCAAGTTCATCAGCATAGCGTATTTCTACAGGTGGTTTAATAAGTTTTTGTTCCATAATTATCGTCCTTTCGGCAATATAAAATATATAGTAAAAACATCAGAATTTTGCTTAATTATACCATATTTTTGTAACTTAGTCAAGAATAAAATAAATGAAATGCACAGAAACAGGAAAAATAATGCGTTGATCGACTTCTTGTGGAATGCGGTGTATAATATGTTATCAAGGCAGTTTTCATAAAAAAAGAAATACAGCATGACCGTGCTCTGTCATGCTGTATTTCCATTAAAGAGGTATAATTAGAAGAAGTAGAATGCGTAATTTAGCGAGACTCGGTCTGACGACTCATCATAAGGACTATTTCCAACTTTATCTGACGAATGCAGATAGTAGCGTGCTTAACGACGAGTATCATGATAACTGCTGCTGCAATTCTTATCGGATCTGATGCTGTAAGTACTAATGCGGCGAAATCTGCGACTAATGCAACGATGATTCCCACCATCATTCCGACGGCTGGCAGTGGAAGCTTTTGTGATTGATAGTATGCTCCCAGCGGCAGTATTATCAGCTTGTTGACTATCACAAAACCGATAAAGCTAATGAGTGTAAGTGCTATTTTCAACATATGAATGCCCCCTCATACGATGTTGTTGATATTGTTTATATGCGGATGGTTCATGTTTTCTTTTTCTATGTACATTATACCACAAGTATCACCAAAATGCAAGTTTTTTTATGAAAATTTCTTGTTTTTTCCGTATTTCACAAACATATAGCCGCTTATTGTACATAATTACGTAAAATGAATTATCATATTGTGATAATTCAAAGCAAGTATACATAATGTTGATATTCTGAATATGTTCTGATAAGCTGATTTCAGGCATAATTACGGAGATAACAGCATCATTAACAAAATTAATTTGAATTTTTGTAATTATATACAGTTTTTTTATGAAAGCATTGACCTTTTCTTTTTTTATGTGTATAATAAAAATAATTGATGCACATATAAATTTTTATAAAAGGAGAAATATCATGATACAGTGTAATATTTGCAATTCCGTTATTAAAGATGGCTCGTCTTTTTGTCCTAACTGCGGCAACAGAGTTGCAGTCAATGTTCAGCAGCAGCCAATGAATCAATCAATGAATGTGCCAATGAATGGTCCGATGGGTGGAACAATGGGCGGACAAGGAGATACGAATATCGCTAATCTCGAAAATGAAAACCGCAAAATCGTAAATACAATGGGTGCTTTCAGTGTCCTTGAACATATGAAAGATCTCAGCGTAAACTCATTAACTGCTCAGAATGAATATTTTATGAGCAAAATGAATGTAAGACGCAGACAGGTTATCGTTATGCTTGATGGCAGTAATTCTGCGGTACTGCAAGCCGGCGCAATGCAATGGACAGCCGGAAATATCCAGTGTGAAACAGGTGTAAAGGGCGTAGGAGATTTTGTTGGCAAGATGTTCAAGGGCGCAGCGACAAAAGAGAGTGCTGTTAAGCCTATTTACAGAGGCAACGGAATACTTATGCTTGAACCTACATATAAACATATTATTTTGATTGATGTTGCACAGTGGGGCGCAGGCATAGTTCTTGAAGACGGAATGTTCCTTGCCTGTGACGGTACAGTAAATCAAAAAGTTATTTCAAGAGCAAACGTTTCATCCGCACTTTTAGGCGGAGAAGGTCTGTTCAATCTCTGTCTCAGCGGTCAGGGCATTGCCGCTCTTGAAAGCAATGTTCCTCTTGACGAACTTATTGAGATAGACATCCATGGTGAAGAATTGAAAATTGATGGAAATATGGCAGTATGCTGGTCATCAAGCCTTAATTTCACAGTTGAGAAATCAACGAAGTCTCTCCTCGGTTCAGCAGTCAGCGGCGAAGGACTGGTAAATGTATACAGAGGAACAGGAAAAGTTCTTATGGCTCCGATTCCAAGATAACATAATTAACAAGGTCATCAGAGATGCCGTCTAAAGCACTTCTGATGACCTTGATTTTATTTCACGAAAAATTTAGTCGGATATTATTGTGTGAAACCGCTTGATTAATCTGTTGATATGTGATATAATATGTATAATTTGAAGTGAAATATTAACTAAGGAGCAATTAACTATGATAAATTATAATTATCTTAACAGCCTTCCGCATGGAGAGGACAGACTTGCATACCTGAAAAAAGCCATTGCTGAATCTGATAACGAAAAAAATATCAAGGACATGATGTGGGCAAGATACTACTATATAAAAGAGTCAGTTTTTTACGGCGATACTTTTAAAGGACTGCTTACATTTCCAGAATTAAAAAAGCTGTATGAGGAAAATCCCGATGTAATGCCAGCAGACAGTTTTGTATACCCGTTTAAGTGGATAGTTGAGGACAGCCCCTATTATTATCAGATATCAAAGGAACAGATCGATAAGTATCTTGACAGCTACAAGGAATTTCTGCTGAAAAACGGTGAAACTCTGAGGTCATATTATCTGAAAAAATGCGGAGCATACCAGTCGATAGACTGCCAACAGGCTTATAAAGACTGGTTTGAACTGGAGAAGTATGAGCATTCGGAAATGGATGACGGCGAGATATATGAAAAAAGCGAACTTATTCACCTTGAAACTATGCTTGGTTTGCCTGAAAAAGCAATATCAATGCTGAATGAACTGCTTGACAAGGGATACGGATATGATGATTTTCCGCCTCAGCTTTTTGGTGATATGGCATATGATCTTGCAAAGCACGGAATGTTTGATGAAGCAGATCATTATTCAAACCTTATGATGTTCTATATCGGCGATAATGTGGTACAGTCAATGAAGCAGTGTGCATATACCATTGCATTCAAACAGATTACTTCTCCTGCATATGCATATCAGCTTTTCTGCAAGTGCATGAATGAATGGATAAAGCTGAAAAATCCGTCATATAAGTTCCATTTTGCAAATGCAGCACACAGACTTATGAAGAAAATGAGCAGTGACGGTACGAAAGAAATCGAACTTAGTCTCATTTCTGATTTTGAACTTTATAGTCAGAACGGAATTTACCGTACTGATGAACTTGCAGAGTATTTCGGCAGAATTGCCGAGGATATCGGCAAAAAGTTTGATGAACGCAACGGAAATACCATGTTTTCCGATGAACTGTCCTTTGAATTTCCTGAATCATCTGATGAGAAGATAAAGCTTCCGCTTCATGGCAAGGTAACACCTATGGCGGCTTCATTCGGTGTATTGTTCAAAGATGAAAGTGATATTCCGTCAAGTGAAGAAATAATGGATGTACTGAAAGAAGTGCTGGATTGTAAAGATGTTTCGGAAGAAGATGAGAAACAGCCGAATGTTGATTCATACCTGTGTACAGCCAAAAACGGTGAGCTGCTGAGATTTGCGGCGTTAAAAACAGATGTGCTTGAAGATGAGATTAATGTAGGATGCACATACTATCTTCCCGAAGGTGCTGAGGATGAGATAAAAGAATACAGAAAAATGGTTATTATCGCATCAGGGCAGATACACAACAGTGCATATGATGAACTGCTGAAAGTAATGACTATTGCTGACAGACTGAATACAGGCGGATGTCCCGTGGCAGTCAGCATAAACTCGGCAATAGCTGTTTCATCGGTATGGCTGAGGTTTGTCGCATTGAGCAAAGCTCCGCCGGCAGTAATGGACTGGATTAATTTAAATGTCATTATATCTGACGAAGATGATGAAACAGTAAATATTTCAACAATGGGACTGAATGTGTTTGGTTCAAGAGAAATAGCAGTACAGAATGTCAAACGTGAGGATATGCATTTCTGCATGAATATACTTGGAAAAATCGCAGAATCCATATCTCTTGGCAATATGCCTGACGAAGGAATAAAGGCATCTTCAGGACTGATATACGACGGTGAATACTATGTCAGATTTATATGGGAGGCTGGTATAACAGAACATGATACAGCCTTTGCAAATGTAAAGCTTTGTTTTAATACAGATAAGGAAAAGAATGTTATTACGGAAATAGCGGATATTCCTGAAGAAGAAAGAGACAAGCTGTCATATGCATATGATTCAAAGATCAACAGGCATGAAGCGCTGAGATATAAAAATCTGTTCGGTTATGCACTTGAATATTTCAGAAATAATGAATGTTCGCTCAAAGCAGAGTTTGCTGTAAAGCAAGAACGCAGAATACAGTATTATTATGCTGAGATAATCGGTGACGGAACAAAGGCAAAGGTCATTGATGCAGGAGAAATTGAAGATGATATGCTGAAAAATGGCGAAATAATAGATGTTGAGCCTGAAAACGTCGTATTTTTCAGGATTGAGACAGCAGACGGAAATTTCAGAGCCGAAGATATGTACGTGCTGTTTTCATAAACAGAAATGCTCTTACCTGATGCGGTAAGAGCATTTGACGTTTTATTTTGCATAAAGGTCACGGAATTTTTTCGGAGTGATGCCGTTGATGCGGCGGAATAAAGCAATAAATGCGCTCTGTGAGGAAAATCCGAGGGACAGCGCTATTTCTGATGATGAATAATCTGAGAATATCAGCATATTTTCCGCAGTCTTGATTTTAGCTGTATGAACAAATTCTGTGATAGATGAACCTGTTTCCTGTTTGAAAAGTGTTGACAGATAGCTTTCATTAAGTCCTACCAGAGCACTGAGCTGTTTGACGGTTATCTGTTCGTTCAGGTGTTCATATATATAGTCAATACTTTTTCTTATGTGAAGGGAAATAACCTGTTCCTTTTTCATGCTTTTCATGCGTGAGGCATAATCGATCTGCATTTCTTCAAGAATGTCGATAAGTTTGCTTTCTGAGCTGCATTTGTCTGCACGCTGAATATAGATGTCACTCAGGGTATAGGCTGTATCGTGCGGCATACCGCCGTCAACGCAGGCACGGGATACCTGTGCGGCTGCAATAATGACATGATATCGGATATTTCTGACAGGATCATCGGATAATCTGCCTTTTCCTGCAAGGAAATCCTTTTTTATCTCAATAAGATTCTTTTTCACCTGTTCCACATTGCCGTTTTTGACAGCGGCATAGCGTTCAAACTCCATATTGAATGAAGTTCTGACAAATCCTGTAGTTTTGTGAAGATAAAGCTTGTAATTAAGTTCCTTATTTGTGTCCATAATGATGTCTCACTTTCTTTTCACCATATAAATCAGGCGATAAAATCTCTCTGTTCTTATTATATACGATTTCAAATAAAAATGCAAGATATATGATATAATTTATTTCGTGGCTGAGTATAATTATCAAAGGAGGCGGTTTTTATGTCAGGCACGACAGACATGACTCAGGGTGACGTAAAATCAACGATACTGAAATTTTTCTTTCCGATGCTGTGTACGAATATGCTTCAGCAGTTCTATACTGTTGCTGATACGGCGATAGTTGGAAAAGGTCTTGGTGATGACAAACTGGCGGCGGTTGGAAATATGTCATCGGTAACGTTCCTGATATTCGGCTTCGCAACAGGTCTTGCCAATGGCTTTTCTGTAATCATTGCCCAGAATTTCGGCGCAAAGGATATAAGACGGCTCAGGCAGAGTGTTGCGGCATCAATAAGGCTTGCCGTTGCGATTGCGGCAGGACTTACGGTACTTAGCCTGACATTCCTCAGAAACATATTGAAAATAATGCAGACAAATGAGCTGATAGTGGATGACAGTCTGAAATATGGATATTTCATTTTTGGCGGACTTGCAGTCACGCTTTCGTATAATCTATGTTCGGGAATACTGAGAGCGCTGGGCGACAGCAAAACGCCATTTTATGCAATAATTGCGTCATCGCTCGTAAACCTTGCCCTTGATTCACTGCTTATATTCGGATTCGGGACAGGCGTTGAGGGTGCTGCAATAGCGACTGTGCTGTCACAGGTAATATCCACACTTATATGCCTTAAAAAACTTGGAAGTATCGATGAGATACATCTTTGCAGGGAGGATTTTAAAGGCTGCGGTGTTTTTTATGGCAGACTAATCGGAAACGGACTTCCGATGGCGTTCATGAATTCAATTACAGCTATAGGCTGTGTTGTTGTTCAGTCTTTTGTCAACAGGATGGGAGTTGCTTTTACGTCAGCATTTTCAGCCTGCGGCAAATTCATCAATATGTTCATGCAGCCGGCGTGTACGGCAGGGTACACAATGTCTGCATATACAAGTCAGAACTACGGTGCAAAAAAATATGACCGCATAAAATCGGGCTTGTATGTTTGTGTTGCGATAGCGGTCACAGCATATGTTATCCTTGGTTCGCTGATGATATTCCTACCGAGTCAGCTTGCAGGTATCATGCTGAGCGGTGAAGAACCGCTTTCGCTCGCAGCACAGTTTCTTCCGATAGCAGGAGCACTGCTTTTCGGAGTTGATCTTCTTTTTGTTTTCCGCAGCGGAGTTCAGGGAATGGGGCATCCTACATTGCCGATGATATCGGGAATTGTTGAAATGGTTATGAGAATATCCGTTATCATTACGTTTCTGGACAGGATAGGTTTCAGGGCTACAGCATTTGCAGAAGCATCTGCATGGTTCGGAGCGCTTGCAATCAACCTTCCGGCGTTCATTTACTATTACAGAAAGATAAAGAAAGAAAACATTGATACATAAAGAAAAAAACAGGGTTCTGAACCGAACCAGTAAAAACGAACAGTGACAAAAAGGCCCTCCTATGGTATAATAAAAACCATAGGAGGGATTTTTTATGGCAAGAAGTTACAGACACATACAGGAATATGAAAAAGAAATAATAGAAATGAAAGAACA
>JAZUGG010000122.1:0-3338 GCA_045641105.1 Ruminococcus sp.
ATATAGAAACTTTATGCTTATTATTGAGGGAAACCCTTTTGAAAAAGGGTTCTCCCTCAAACTCCCTTCCTAAAACTTTTGGGTGTTTTAGCGTATCTTATACAGGACATATGTCCTGTATAAGATACGCCATAATACTGAAAGTCTTTGGTAAGGGGTTCGGGGAAGAACCTTTCCTCAGAAAGGTTTGCCCCGATAAATAGTAAAAACTTCTATATCAGTATCACCGCTATAGGTCTGCCTGATTTTTTGCTTAAGGGCATCTCTAAAAAACCATTTTTAGAGATGCCCTTAAAATAAATTGAATGCACGAAAATGCCTGTATATTAACCTATAAAGCTTCATTGCCCAGATATTGCGATTTAATTTTTGCGTTTTTAACCATTTTTTAAGGCAAAATTAAGATTATTTTAAGGATAATTGAATATCATATAAACAGCGGAATTACAGTATGACCATTTTGTACAGTATTTTACAGAGAGTATCATTGCCCGCATAATACTGTTGAGGCAGGCACTGCCTTGACCTGTGCTGAACACCAACATGGTCTGCTGTTATTCTATACAGGACGTACCGCACAAAGCCATTGCCTTACAGCTTTGTACGGTGCAATACCCTGATAAGGCAATACTGCAAGAAACGAGCCTGTCTGCATCTTATACCTCTTTGTGGACAGGTTCTCATTTTTCAGGAGGATGATTATTATGAAGAAAAGAAAGATAGGTACACTTCTTACAGGTATACTGTCAGCGTGTATTGTTACTTCTGTTCCTGTTGCAGGCATGATGCTGACTGCTCACGGTGCAGAGGAAAATGTGGTTTTTGGTGATGCAAACTGCGACGGAAATGTCAACATGGGCGATGTTGTGCTTGTAATGCAGTCACTTGCAAATCCGCCGAAATTCGGACTTAACGGAACAGATGCAACTCATATCACAGCAGTCGGCATGGATAATGCAGATGTTTCCGAAAGAGGAAACGGCATTACTAATATGGATGCATTATCTATCCAGAAAAATATACTCGGCATTGCACAGCTTCCTGAATCATATTCTCCTGATTATCAGGTTTCAACTCAGACAACGACCGCAGAAACTACCGTTTCAACCACTACAACTACTCAGCAGATCGTGCTTGAGGAGGTAAATACAGACATCACACTCAACGGCGGTTCTATCTCAGTTGTTGGCAAATATGCAGAGGTAAACGGCAGTATCGTGACCATTTCACATTCGGGTACATATACAGTAAAGGGTACTCTCAATGACGGTCAGATATGCGTTGATATACCGGATGAAACCGTTGACAACGGCACTGTAAAGCTGATTTTCAGCGGCGTAAATATCACAGGAAAGAATGCTCCTGCAATTCTCGTCAAGAATGCTGAAAAGACTTCAATAACAATTGCAGACGGCACAGAAAATACAATTACAGACGGCGATAAGCTTTATGACGGTGACTTCCTTGATGCGGCACTTATCGAAGCAAAGGACGATTTCACCATCAAGGGCGGCGATGAAGGTACAGGCAAACTCACTGTTACCGCAAATAAACAGCGTGCAATTTCATGCAATAATGACCTGAAATTCACAGGCGGTACAGTTAAAATAGAAACCCTTGACACTGAAAACGGAAATGATGCCGTAAAGGGCAAGAAGTCCGTTACTGTCAAGGATGCAAAGCTCAGGATAGATTCCGAGGGCGACGGTCTGAAATCCTCAAAGGGAAGCGTTACTATCGAAAGCGGCGATGTCAAGATAAAAGCCGCAAAGGACGCTGTTCAGGCTGAAACTGATATTCTTATCAGCGGCGGTGAAGTAAGGGCATTCGGCGACAGAGGTCTTACTGCTGTCGGTACAGTAAATATTTCAGGCGGCGAAGTTCTTGCAACTGCTACGGATAATCAGTGCGAGACTATCCAGAGCACTGAAGCTCCGACTCTTATGTTCGACCTTGTAAAGGAATGGAAGAAAAACAACCCTGTTGCAATTACTACAACATCAAATGATATTCTCTTTGAAGTTGATACAACAAAGAAGTTCAGATATATTATTGTTTCATCGGCTAAGTTCGATACTGCAACTCCGTATAAACTCTATGTAGGCGGCATTGAGAACCTCACTTCCGACGGCTCTCCGATAACCGCAGGTCTGCCGAAAAAGTATACAAATGTCAATAATACCGACGATGCAGAAACTCTCTACGGCGATTTCTTTGACCAGTCACAGGTTCATACAGTTGATATCAAGATGAATGAAAATGACTGGAATAACTTCATAAAGAGTGCAAGTGAGGAGAAATATGTTCCGTGCGATGTTGTCATCGACGGCGAGACACTCGAAAATGTCGGCATCCGTGCAAAGGGCAACAGCTCACTCCTGTTTGTTTCATCATCAGGCGGTGATAAATTCAGCTTCCGCTTTAAACTTGACGAGTTCGACAAGCATCAGAATTATCACGGTCTTACCGAATTCTGCATGAACAATATGTATTCCGATCCGTCATGCATGAGAGATGTTATCTGCTATAACGCTTTCTATGAGCTTCAAGGCTATGCTCCTGACGTTGCATACACAGATATGACGCTGAATGGTCAGCCGTACAGCTTCTATCTCCTTTGCGAACAGCCGGGAACTACGCTTGCAGAACGTTTTGCTACAGATGACGAGGCTGTTCTCTATAAGGCATCTGAAAGAAATGCCAACACATACTGCTCATTCACACAGAATATGCCGCTTGACAGCTTCGATGTCAAATTCGGTGATGACGATCAGTATGTTCATATCGATGAAGTAAAACAGGCTATAAATAAACTTACATCAAGCAATTACAAGTTCATTGAGGACGTTATCGATGTTCCGAGCTTCCTCAAAGGCTTTGCAGTAAATGCTGTACTTTGCAACTATGACAGCTATAACGGCAGTCTTGCACATAACTACTACCTCATGTACAACGACGGCAAAATGCGCTATGTCGGCTGGGACTACAACCTTGCACTCGGTAACTTTATGGACTACGGCGCATCTGCAACATCGGACATCAAGACAGCAACTTACCAGACTAATGTCAATGACCGTCCGCTTCTGAAACTTTTGCAGGTTCCTGAATACTACGATATGTATGTAGGCTATGTTAAGGAAATTGTTGATATGTACAGTCAGCCTGAACAGACTACTGAACAGATCGCATCACTGATACGTGACCATGTTAAGGCTGATCCGAGATTTTTCTTCTCAGCCGATCAGTTTGAAACCAATATCTCCAAGAGCGCTAACGGACTTCAGGTAAGCAATAACGGCGGCGGTATGTGGGGCGGCATGGGCGGCTTCGGCGGCGGC
>JAZUGG010000123.1:0-37326 GCA_045641105.1 Ruminococcus sp.
CTTCAATTATCTCTGCTATTTCACCACTATTACTAACGAGTGTACCTGCCTTTTCTACTTTCGTTCTTGACCAGCCCACGAATACCTTCTGTGAAGCCTGTTCCTCGCCGTCAACCGTATCAATACTGCTGTCGTATGATACTTTCATATCGCCTATCTGAATTGTCGTCTTTGAATTTTCAGAAGCTTTTTCGCCACGCCTTGTAGCAATGATAGGCGATACACCTTTTTTGCTGTCATACTGCTCATGGAAGATAACGTATGCGCAGTAGGAATAAACAGCCATAAGTTTCTGGACGGAACTTGTGGTAAACGTCGGAGCGACCGAGAAGTCGAAAGGCTCATCGGAAGAAGGCGTTTCTCCGTCATCTGTCTCAAACCAGCCGATAAATGTCGGGCCGACTGCATCGCCAACGCTGTCGGCAGGAAGCTGAGGAACTGTCAGCTTTTCGCCGCTCCTGACAGTCTGTTTCCAGTCGGTATCGCCTGAATCAAGAGTAAATTCATAAGCATTGCCGCCACGGTAGAACTCATATGTTCTGAGCGGAGGGTTATTTTCAGAAATTACCTCATAAACGGAAAAACCATAAGCCGCAAAGCTTATCGTATCACCGTCAACAGTAAAATCCTCTACCTGTTCACGGGTGCCGTCATCATGGATATGCCATAACTGAAGCTCATATTCAGCATCAACAGCCGCACCAATAAGAACATTCTTTATCTCAACATTGATAGGATTGTCACTTTCAGGCTGAAATTCCTCGCCGTTTTTGCTGATAGTGATATCATATGAACATACTGACGAGCTTTCACTGTTTTCAACAGGCTCTGCGCAGACTTCCGCATCAACAGGCATTTCACCGTCAAGTGCGACTTTTTCCGTGCCGTCATCACTTATAAATGCTTCTATCTGCTGATATTCAAGCATATTGTCAAGATACTCCCCGATCTCGGCAGCCATAGCCTCAACAGGGCTGCATGAGATCACAACCATTACTGAAAGTACAAATGCAAAAATTCTGTATATAAACGATTTTTTATTTCCTGTAGTTCTGTTCATATGATTCACCTCCTCATTCTATAGTCAGCATTTCAGCCGCAAAACATGGAATTGAAATCAAATGTCACTATCTAAATGTATATTATCCTGTTTTTTCATCATTTTCCGGACGAATTCCACGATATCTGAAACATATGAAATCTGCAAGGAGCGATGATGCCGACATGACTACCATGAGCCATGTCCATTCATCACTTATAATAATTTTGCCGTTGATATTTTCCGTAAGTACGAATACAATTACAGATGCAACTACTATCAGAGCTTCAAGAAGCATTCCGAAATGCATTTTTCGTACAAAGCCTTTAAGATCATTGTATATTTTCTTTTTTACATCATCAATATTTTCTTCTTTCTCAATTTCACGATATTTCTTTTTGGAGTAGCGTATCTGTCTGTACTTGCGGTTCAGCGACAATATCGGAAACAGCGTGATAATTGTATACACCACGCAGACCAGATTAAGAAATGCCCATTGCGAACCGTATGAGATATCTCCAATGGTAGCCGTCAGCTTTTTCAGCACAGGCTCTTTTTCTTCTTCGACCGCATATATCGGGATAACAACCGTCTGTCCTGCCTCCACCTTTGTTGCTTCTGCAAACAGTACAATTCTGCCGTTTGTGGTAGCATCTGTACAAGTCGAGAATGCAAGTATCTTTCTGTTTTCAACATCTTCGGGAATATCAGCCGAATTATCCGAATGTGAACTGATATATTCCCTCAGTTCAGGATATTTTTCCTCTGCTCCCTCGGAAACGTTATATATCGTGTCTTCATAGGAATTTGTCGAAACACAGGCGAAAATATCAATAAGAAACTCGCCGTTTTCTGTCTGAAGAACGCCTGTTCTGTGAGAATCAAAATAATCTTTGTTCAGATATTTTGTAATATCCCCGAACATTGCTCCGTTTTCCATATGATGTCCGTAAAGAAGGCTGTACCAGTCCCCGAAATCACCGCTGTTGGCGGATGCGAGATAGATAGAGCCTGAGAGTGTGGAATTGCCGTAAATATCTTTGTTCAGATATTCAAGGTCATTTTTTCCCTGAACGACGGGATAGTTTATGTGTGTACCAAATATTTCCACCCAGCCGACTGTATCGGGATTGATATATTTCAGCTGCGTAAAGCTTTCAGGTCTGCCGCCCTCCTCCTCTGATACATTTACCGCAGGTCTGTACTGTAAAAGATCATGTGATACAAATGCATTGTTTTTAATATAGAGGATATCGCACAGAACGTAGACTCCATAGCCTATTGCAGCCGCTGCAAACAAAAGTATGCCGAACATAAGTATTCGGTTTGCCGCCTCGGCTAACTTATTTATGATTTTCAAGAATACCACCTCGCCGTCATCAGATGCCGTTTCTTCTGAGGACACTGACGACCTTGCCGACAATTTCACTGTCCTTTACAGTACCGTAGTAGCGGCTGTCCTCGCCGCCGTTTCTTGAATCCGCAAGCACGAAATATTCGCCTTTTCCAAGTTTAACCGGATATTCCACGAATCCTTCATAACGAGGTGTCTCGGAATAGATATTTGTTTCTATCATTGAACTGCCGTTTATCATCAGCCTGTTCTCGTCGCTGATATCCACTTCATCGCCGTTTACCGCAACAATTCTGCCAACGTATGTGATGTTGTTTTTTCTTATTACCACTACATCCTGCGCACGCAGCTTCTTTTCAAGGCGATAGCTGAGAAGAAGGTCATGTTCCTTGATATTTGGTGCCATATCGCCGTTCGGGGCAGTTGTGAAGCAAAGTACAAAGCCGAACAGCAGCCATATCGATATTATTACAATCAGTAGATTTAGTAAAAATACCTGAACCGGGTTCATTGGAGAATGTTTTTTCTTTTTATCATTAGTTGAGTTGCTATTGGTATTTTTATCAACATTATCCATATATCAGAATGAAAACTCCTTTTTATAGTTTAACCTTATGCTAAAATATGTTCATTATTTTTTTATATACTTATTATAACACTATACTGCGTTTAATGTCAACCAACAGCAATAAAAATTGTTATTTCATACAATGTTTATCAAAACTTATATGCATATTAAACAGAATTATACAGTTGTTAATATATTGTTATTTGCCTGTATTACGCAATATATGCTACCAATCCAATGATTTTTGCTGCAAGATATACTTTATGTTATCAAGTGAAAATAATTAAATGTTTTCTCTTGATATTTTACAAATAGTAATATCTGATTTTGACATAACTCATCGTATCTGTCACTTTGACATATATTTTTATAATCGGCACATATTTTTAGCTTATTGCATTAAAGAAAATCATCATTTTTTCTTGCTTATACAATTATAATGTGGTATAATGAATGATGAAAAAAACGAAAAAATTATTGCAGCCTTTTGGCTGCTTACAAAGTGTTATATACAGATGAATTATCATCGGGAGGTCAGAACTTGAATAATTCCGACATAAAGCTTTCGGCTGAAGAAATTGTAAACCGCTATTCTGCAATGATATACAGACTTGCCTATGCACGTCTCGGCAGCAAATATGATGCCGAGGATATCACACAGGAGGTTCTGCTGAAATATATCCGTGCAGATAAAACATTTAAAGACGAAGAACACCGCAAGGCGTGGCTTTTAAAAGTCACAGTCAATGCCGTCAAATCCTTTGTGTCAAGCGCATACAACCGACACCGTGAGGAAATTGAAAAGGCTGAAAATGTCACCTATGAAATGGAAGAACCTACAGGCGTAGCCGATGCCGTCGCAAAACTGCCCGAAAAATACCGAACGGTAATTCACCTTTTCTATTTCGAGGAACTTTCTGTAAAGCAGATCGCCAAGATCTCAGGCAATACAGAAGGAACCGTCAAGTCACAGCTTACCCGTGGACGGGACAAGCTGAGACAGATACTGGAGGAGGGACAATATGTCTGATGAACTGAAAGAGAAATATCAAAAGGATTTTTCTCAGATCACCCCCTCACCTGAATTCCTTGAACGGCTTACCGTTACTCTTGAACAGGAACAGACTTCGGCAAAACGCAAAAGCTTCACAGTTGCAAAGCTTATCCCTGCCGCTGCCGCACTTGTTCTTATACTTGGCGCAGGAGGCAATTATCTCAGCCTTTCAGGAAAAAATCATTCTTCACAAAGCTCAGCAAGTATCCCGGATACACCTGATATCAATCTCAATCAGGCGACAACAGGCGGAATGAAATCATTCAGCTATTCCGCAGATGCCGAGAATTATGCTGATGCGCTTTGCAGCAAGATCAATTCAGGTGAACTTGTAAGCATAAAAATCAACACCGACAACAACTTCACATCCGTTCCCGACGGAGATATAAGTGAAGCAGACAAAATCACAGAACTGCTTTCAGAGTCTGAACTCACTGAAAGCTGTCCGAACGGTGAAAAAATCTACTATATGCTTGTTTTCAGCGACGGCAGTGTCGAAAAGCTTATAGTCACCGACGGAAAATTTACCGAAGTATCGGGAAAAAACATCTTTTTTCAGAAAAAATAAAAATTTTCTGAAAAATTTGCAGCCTTTTGAAATGATGCAAAGTGTTATTTATGAAAGCGGTAAAAACACCGCAAAAATTCACTTTCAAAAATGCAAAAATTTTTTTGAAAAATTTGCAGCCTTTTTGAATGATGCAAAGTGTTATTTATGAAAGCGGTAAAAACACCGCACTTACAATTTAAAAGGAGATATTATTATGAACAAGTTAAAGAGATTTTCAGCAGTGCTTTGTGCTTCACTGTTCTTTATGACAGGATGTTCAGGCAAAAACAATTCTTCATCTGAGGAAACACCTGACAGAAACATCCCGACAGAAAACAATACGGAAGAAACTACTGAAACAGAAAGAGAAACAAGAAAATACGGCGCTTCAGTAAGCGTTGAGGATATCAAGAAAAGATACGGCGTTGATGACGAAAATACTATCATGCCGCTTTACAACGTAACTCAGACTGAAGAATTCACCTTCAACTTCAATTTCAGCTATCTTGACGCAGGCGTTGATATGTTTGAATTCGTTACTGTTCACACTGATGCAGAATGTACCGATGAAAGCGCTATCTACTTCAATTCAGACATAGATTACGATGATAATTCCACTACAGTTGTTATCTCGCCTATGTCACCTACACTCAAAACCGAAACACAGTCTCATGACTACGTTTACAACGATATCTGCACATGGGGAAACGCTCCGATCTATTACCTCGCTGTACGCTATGATATGACAGCACCGGAACCTGTCCTTCTTGATGAACCTATCATTATCCCGTTTACTGTATCAAATAACGTTCAGGCCCCTAATGCTAAGGGTGTGGTTGATTCAGACGGCAGATTCAAGCTCGTATGGGAGCCTGTTAAGGGCGCTGAAAAGTATATCGTCTACAAGCTTGTCGATAGTGAACTTAGAACCGGTAAGAATAATCACCCTATGAACGGTTCAAAGAGCGGCTATGAAGGTATGTCACTGCTCTATGATGATGAAACTACCGAATGTGAATTTGACGACTTCTCAGGAAATGGTCACGGTCTTGTTCAGGTTGGAGATTATATCTCAGGACAGAACTACAACGTATGCGGCGAATATTACGTAAGTGCAATCGTAAACGGCGTAGAAAGCGGTCTAAGCGCTGCTATTCCTACAGCAGACCTCAAACTTCCGTATCAGCCTGCAACAGAAGAGGGCGATGACCTTAACCGCAGCTTCATAAACAGCATTGACGAAATCCCTGCTGAAATGGAAATACTCAACATCGACGGCACAATAAGCAAGCATCCTATTATTTACACAGAAGGCGTAGACGATATTACAGGTGACAGAATATTCAACTATAAAGTTGCCGGTACTGCAATCAACGGTCACTTAAATATTGAAAATGACAGCATTGATATCTCTGATATTGAAGTTTCTGACAGCAATTCAGGCAATGTTGATCCTGAAGATGATGTTGACAGAATCCCTGATATCGAAGTAGAAACGATAATCCCTGTTGATGACAGCGATACTCCTGACAGTGATGTACCTGACACCACCGAGGTTCCTGACGAACCTGATGAACCGGCAACAGAACCTCCGACAGAGGAAGTTACAGAAGAAGTTACAGAAGCAACAACTCAGGAAGCTACCGAAGCTGCTACAGAAGAAACTACTGAAGCCGAAACAAAGGCTGAAGAAACAACTACAGCTGATGAAACATCCAAGGAAGAAGCTACTACTACTACAAAGGCACCAAACGAAACAAAGCCTGAAAAGACAGATGTACCTGACGAAAACAATGATCCTGATCTTATTGAAAAACAACAGGATAACACTAAGGATCACATCGCACACGGCAACTCCAAATCAGTTGAAAATGCTCCGGAAGGCGTATACATAAACGCTGAAAGCGCAGAGGAAGAATGGCTTGCTCTCAACCTCGTTCAGGGCAATACAGATATTTCCGTTGAGGCTTTCCCGTCACTTCAGGATCCTTACTACCTCGTTGACGTGTTCAATAAGGTTTACAATCAGAACCCTTATATCCTCAGCATTACTAAGTATGGCTACAACTACAACACAATGACATTCACAGTTGAATATGTATACGATAAGGCTACTATTGCCGAAAAACAGACTGCTATCGCAAACAAGGCTGATGAAGTAGTTAATTCAATTATCACTGACGGTATGTCAGATTCTGACAAGGTTTTTGCAATTTATGATTATCTCGTACACAACTCAGTTTACGACAATGAAGCACTCGAAGCTGCCGAAGCTACAAACTTCATCATGGACGGTGAAATGCTCGCATTTGAGGACTCATTCAACACTGTCGGCATTCTCGTAAACGGCAAGGGCGTATGCGCTTCATATGCATATTCATTCAAGGTACTCAGCGATCTCTGCGGACTTGATGCAGTATGCGTTACAGGCTATCTCGACGGCAATCTCCCACACGCTTGGAACATGGTAAAAATTGACGGTCAGTGGTATGAAATTGACTGCACAAACAATGAAGTAAACAGCGGTATCCCATACTATCTCTTTGAAGCTGATACAAAACTCGCAGAAGAAACAGGCTACTCAAAGGACAAGGATTTTGAGCTTGACACAGTTGTTGAAAACTATGTTGCAACAGATAATTCAAAGGAATACTACGCAAGCAACGGTCTTATCGCTGACAGCGCAGATTCATATAAGAACTGCATAGTAAAAAATGTTACTGCTGATACAGCAACTTTCGCAGTTCGCTGCACATCATCTTTAACTCAGGCGGATGCAGAAAAAGCAATCGGTCTTGCATTCAATGAACTCGGACTTGAAAGCAAACTTTCAACCCTCAGATACGGCATTGTAAACGGCTTTGTATTGATTATTCTCAAATAAAAAAGACTGCAAAAACTTGCAGTGATACTCAATAACGGCGGTGCTCATATAGAAAATTGTTTCTTTTTATTGAGGGAAACCCTTTTGAAAAAGGGTTCTCCCCGATAAATAGTATAACTTCTGTATGAGTACCGCCGTTATGAATATACTGCAGTCCATGCAGCCTTTATTTATATTCTGAAAGAGAAATTCCGTTTGTGCCGAGTTTTATTTTGTGGTCAAGACCGACGAATTTTCCGTCTTTCTGCCAGAGAACTTCCTTGACAAAATTGTATTTCTCATTATCCCATGTGGTAAAATCGTCAAGCACAAGTCCGCCTGTATCGCCCGAATTTGCGTTGAAGCACCAGAATGTATGATTAATCTTGTTTTCCTTGATATATCTGCGCAGATGCGTCATCCATGTCAAGTTAGGCTCGGTCATATATCCGCCCCATTCACCAATAAGCAGCGGGGCGATATTTTTGTCCTGAATGTAGAACCAGTTATCATACCAGCAGTCCTTCTGGAGGGAATTATAGTCATATCCATTCTGAAACCACGGCTGCTGATAAACCGCAGGGCCATAGTCATGAGGCGAATATACAAGCTTGTTCTGATATTTTCCGATATTTACCGGATTATCTGCAACTCCACGAAGATTTCCGCCCCACCAGTTGAAGAAATAATCTCCTTCATTCTGTGAAGTGAATCCGCCGTTTGATTTGATATCCTTCGGATATATTTCAATGCCCTCAACCATTACAAGCAGATTCGGATTTTTTCCGAGCACCTTTGATGCCGCCTGTTCTGCTATGTATTTCCAGTTGTCACTGTCCTTTGAGCTGTCCCACTTTGCTCTTGGATTTTCATTCTGCTTTCCATGCGGTTCATTTTCAAGGTCAATGGCAATAATTGTATCATCGCTCTTATAACGGTCTGATATCCATTCAAGCGCCCTGAAATAGTCGGATTCTTTAATGTTTCCGTCAACCCACAGCGGCTTCATATGTCCCATGGAATCGGTAACAGCACAATGAAAATCAACCATGACCTTGATTCCGTTTGCACGACACTGACCAAGCATATGGTCAAATATCTCAAGACTGTTCATGCCGTTAAGATATGAATTCGTGGCATTATTATAATTTGCAGGCGGATATGTACCGTCCTGCCAGTTGTTTACAAGTTCAGTCGAAATCGGAACTCTCAGCAGATTGAAGCCGTGGTCTGCAATCGATGCTATTGAGTAGTCAAGGTCACACGCCCACAGTCCGTCAAAACAGTTTGTACCTGTGTTGTAGCCGAACCAGTTGCAGCCTGTCAGCCATACTTCCTTGCCGTCCTTGTCAACTATTTTTGATCCTTTTGCTGACAGCCAGTCATCAGTTGACGGTTCAGGAACATTTTCTGCGGCTTTGCTTGGAGGAATACTGCCGCTGTCCGAATTATTTCCGCTGCTGTTGTTATTCTGTTCATTTTTCTGTGATACATTTGCCGTAACATCACTGCCTTCGGATTTTACGGTGACTTTTGATTCATCGATACCGTTTCCGCCTACTATCTGCATACCGAATTCAGCACTCTGATTCGGCTCAATTGTCCCGTTGTAAGTTTCGGGGGCAGCGATGACTGTACCATTATTCTCTGTATATTTAGTACTCCATGCCGTGCTCACCTTTCCGTCGCCTATGGGAAGCGTAATTTCCCAGCCAGTTATCTGTTTGTCTGAATTGTTTGTCAGTTTCACCGAATAATCGTATGTCGTTGCGCCGTTGGAATCCCAGCTGCTGTTAAGTTTGACAGATACTGACAACTGTGCATCTGATTTCGGGGCAGTTTCGGCTTCCGTGGTATTCTCAGCCGTTGTGCTTTCCGGCTCTACCTCCACATACGATTCATCTGAAACAGGTCTGCTTGTTCCGTCGGGCGAACTTATATTATTGTTGCTGCATGAAAAAGCCGCCGCACAGATGACCGCACAGTCAATAACTGCAATTAATTTTTTTATATTCATAATATCCCTCTCCGTGCAATATATACTGCACTGAATTATTACCGTCAAACGGCAAAATACATTGTATCACATTTTTATGAATAATTCAAGTCAACACTGCACAAAGATCACGGTAACAGCATTTAAAAAATATACAAACGGTGAAGCCGCATACTGCGGGGGTATGGGGGAGGGTGCGGGTGTTCGGGCAACACCGCACAAAGAGTGTGCGGTGTTGCCTAAAGTCAGAACATAAAAAAGCCGTAAATCGGAAATAATCCCGATCTACGGCAATATTTCAGTACAGCTTTCCGTCAAAATACTGTAGAAGCAGAAGTGTTACACCATCATATGTATTTTCTTTCAGTATTTCGCCCTGTGTCTCCCAGCCAACATCTGCTGTTTCTTCGATAACCTCATTTACTGCAGGCATATTGTCAATAGGATGCGGATCAGCTTCATATATCTCCTTCTCTATCTGCGATGCCGCATATGATATCTGATTATACCTTTCACTAAGTTCGGGAGTTTCACCAAATATCCCTATGTAGAAATCATGACGTTCCTTCGGTTTCATTGCATTGTATTTTTCTTCATTGATCTCACCATTTTTCATCATTTCATCCAATATCTTGTCATTTGCCTCAAGATAGCTGTCCACCAGATAATAAAACATATCCGCAAATGCACCCATTCTCAGGAATGGATCGTCACTTCTGCTGAGTGCAATCTCCGAAAGAAAATTGGCTTCATTTTCCTTGTAATATCCCTTATGATGCGCATACTCATGTGCATCAAGAAGAATTTCCCAGTCCGGTGTAAGATATTTGCTGTGAGTCGGCTCCATTGTAAACGGATAATTGTAGCCGCCGATCCCCATACGGTCAAGAATATCCGAGCAAAGCGCAGTTTTTACAGGAGGATAGTATCCCTTTAAACGGCTGTATTCTGAGGAAAGCTCATTCATTGCATCAGCCGTTTTCTTATATACTTCACTTTTCGGCGGAAATGTTACAGTACCGTCAGAATTGATCTCGATTTCCTCTGCCGCTCTGTTTGCACCGTCTGCCGCATACTGCAAAAGAGTTTTTACCTCATCAGCGGAGAATTCCGTGCGCTGAGTATTTTCGCCTTTTCCGAGAACCGAACCCCTGAACGGAATGAACCATACAGGCATATAGACAAAAACAAGGCAAACGATCAGCATGAGAAATGTCTTGAAATATGAACCGCAGAATTTTCTGTAACCTTTTTTCTTGTGCAGAAATATAAGGAAAAACAGAAAAATAATGCCGAAAATAACAAGCAGTATCCCGATATACATCATTATCTCACCGAGCGCAAACGGAATAAGACCTGTAACATGACTTATTGCATCACAGATAACACCATAGATATTGTCGGCATACCAGTCACAGAATTTTGTCGAAAACGTAGACAAGCCGAGAATAATTGTAAGGATGACAAAAAATATAACTATTTTCCAATATGCTGAGATTTTTTTCTTCATTTATAGTATTCCTCCTGAACAGACTGTAAAATTTTGGCAGGTATGCATATTTTTCATACAATGAATTCACCTTTTATATAACTATAACACCTATTTAAGCTTTTGTCAATATATTTCCAATAATAGCATAATATAAAAAAATACAGTTCTGCTGTCAACAGAACCGCATAAAAGCAACACCGTACAAAGTCGACAGACGTGCTTTGTGCGGTGTTGCCTAAAATATTATTTAAGACCAAGAAGCTTTTTTTGAACAGCAAACGCATCAATAGTGGTAACACCATCGTTGTTTCCGATAACATCTGCGTTTTTTCGTCCTTCGTCAGATAATGGATACACATCAGGATTGGCAAAAAACTGCATTATTGTTACAACATCAGCCATATTTACCTGACCGTCACAGTTTGCATCGCCTGAACCGCTTGAGATTTCAGGAGCAGTATCAGGTTTTTTTACTGCTGTAAACGGGATTCCTGCCCTTTCTGCATATTCTTCTGAACATGAGCCTTTCGTTCCGTTTATCATTGCAAGCTTTTCACAGTTGAAGAATGCATTGTTGCCGATAGACTGCACAGCATCAGGAATAGTGACACTTGTAAGCGCCATGCAGTTGATGAAAGCCGAATTTCCTATTCTGGTAATATTCTCGGAAAACGTTATCTCAGAAAGACTTATACAACTTTCAAATAATGAATCAGCAATTTCTGTAATTCCATCAGCCTTTGAGATATTCACAAGAGAAATGCACTCTTTGAAAGCTCCCACGCTGATATTTTTAACTGATGAAGAAAGACTGACACTTTTCAGTTTGCTGCATGAGGCAAATGCATTTTTCCCGATGCTTACAACATGATTTGGAATAATGAGCTCAGGAAGTTCCGAGCAATAGCGGAATGCGCCAACATCAATTATTTCAAGATTTTCAGGAAGTGTGACTGATGTCAATGACGAACAGCTTTCAAAAGCAGACATACCTATTCTTGTCACACTGTCAGGCAGACTTATGCTTTCAAGACATGAACAGCATTCAAATGTCTGATCTCCTATCTCGTCAACCCCTTCCGGAATTGTCAGCGCAGTGATATTTGAACAGTTCTGAAAAGCACTCTCACCTATCTCCCCCACCTTTTCAGGAATTGAGATATCTGAAAGAGAACCGCAGTTCATAAATGTTCTGTCACCTATTGCAGTCAGCTGCTCCGAAAGTCTGACAGATTTAAGAGAAATACAGTTCATGAAAGCCTCACTGCCGATATTTACAATACTGTCAGGAAGTTCAGCCTCCGCAAGATGCTTGCAGCTTACAAAGGCATCGCTTCCAATTTCGGAGATACCATCATTAAAAATGATTTTTTTAAGCTCACTGCAGGTATCAAACGCATTTGAACCTATAGTTTTTACTGATTTCGGAATTGTTATTTCCTCAAGCTGCTCGCAGTATGCAAAAGCACCTGCCGGAATTTCAGGAATATCCGAATTAAATGTTATATTTTTCAATGAACTGTAGCTGAATGAATTGCTTCTTATTTCAATTACTGTCGGCGGCAGTTCAACAGATTCGATCTTATCACATTTGTAAAAGGCAAAGCTGTCTATGTATCTTACTCCTTCAGGAATGAAAACCTCCGGTTCATCAGGATTCTGATGAACAAAAATATCCTTGAAAATAATAGTTTCCTTCAATGAAGGACATTGTGCAAATGCCCCCGGCTGAATTGATCTTACACTTTCAGGAATATTTACCTTTTCAAGATTTTCACAGTCGGCAAAAGCATTTGTTCCTATTATTTCAAGTGAATCAGGCAGCACGACCTCGGTAATATCCGAGCGCCCGTAAAAAGCTGATTCATCAATGGCTGTAACGCCATCCGGAACGGTAAGTTTTCCGTCAACGACCTGATTTGAATGATAAAGCGTGTTATTGATTATCAATGGATCTGAAAGTGAAATACACTCGTTGAAGCTTGACATACCAATATCTCTGACACCTTCGGGTATCCGTACATCATTCAGCATAGAACAGCCGTAAAATACAGAATATCCGATAAAAGATACGCTGTCCGGCAGATATATCGATTCCAGCGAATCGCAGAACATAAAACTGCAGTTGCCGATGATCATAACTCCCTCTGCAATATCAACTTCTTTCAGGCTTGAACAGAATGCAAATGCACTTTCGCCAATAAATGAAACGCTTTCCGGAATAGTGACTTTCTCTAATTCTAAACACATATTGAAAGCTTGTGCGCCAACACTTGCAACGCCGTCATCAATAATGACAGAAGTTACATTATAGTTGCAGAAAGGCGCAGGATCATCAATGGAGTACGCATACATATCGCCTGTACCGGATATTGTCAGTACTCCTTCTTTGTCTAAAGTCCAGACTAAGTTTTCTCCGCATTTCCCTGATGCCGTTTCGTTTTCAGCAGCGCAGACTGACGCAACATCCGAAACAGCGATCTTGTAGTTCATCCCCGAAACTACAGATGTTAGAGCCAGCGTAAAAGCCAGCATTTTTTTCAGTTTCATAAAAGCCCTCCTGTATTAAATCAAATACATAGTGAAACTAATTAGTTGGTTATGCCATGCCAAATGAAATCTCAAAAACGGCACGGCAATGGATATGAAATCCTGCGGGAAATTTGCTAAACCAATTATATCACAGTTTTGTGAACTTGTCAACTTAATTAAAATGTTATCTGAATTTGACAGTTTTGCATCAACATTTAGTAAAATAATGATATTTTGTTCGCACCGTATCAGTTGAAATCATACAAAGTCGTTAGACGTGCTTTGTGCGATATTGCCTAAAAGATGCCATAAAAAGGGAAGCAGTCTCCGAAAGCTTCTGCCTGCGGAGACTGCTATATGTGAGAGGGTAGGTTATCAAATTAATATCAGCTCTTAGTTGTTTCTTATTACAACTTTATCAAACGTCAGGTCAACATTTGCATAGTAGCGAACACGATATTCAAGCTTGTCCGTCTTATTCGGGCAGTTGAAGTCGAGCTGGAATTCCTGGAATGTCCAAGGAGCTGCAAATTCTGTACGTGCAATATCTCTTGAAGCAAGAACTCTGCCTGAGGTTGAGTCATAAACATCGATCGTAGCAACCTTGTTGCTTTCAGCATCGTTGTTGTCAACCATAAGTGTAAAGCAAGCTTTCTTTGCACCTGCACTTGAAAGTGCCTTATATGGACCGTAGATCATGCAGCCTGACTTTCTGTCGGTACCTGTATTTGCATTGAAGTAGTTGCCTGACTTATGACCAACTTCGTGGCTGAGAGCTGAACTTGAACCTCTGTAAAGAACAGTTCCGGCTGTTTTCTGGTTTAAAGCAACTATATCGGAAGCTGAGATAGAACCGTTTGCGCATCCGTCAGCACAGTAGAACTCATAAGTGCTGAGTTCGTAATCGCCGAGAAGTGCACTGTTGAGAAGATTTAAGTCCTTTGAATCAACTATGCCTGAACGGTCAATATCGCAGGTATCATCATATGCATAGAAAGGAATGATATAGCCGATAAGCTGACTCTTGTTAATAACACCTACGTTCTTGGCTGTACCGTCAACGCTGAAGCCTGAAACCTCTGAATTTCTGACTGATGAAACGAGAACCATCTTGTCTGCATCAGATTTATCGTCAAGGTTGAGGAGAGCAATGTCACCAGGACGTGGAACATAGCCTGATGAAGCAGAAGCATATGCTCCGTTTGCAATATAGTCATTCTTTACGCTGTTGATGGACAGATTTGTGAAGCTTGCAAAGCTTGTTGCACCGCAGGCTTTGAGAACTTCCTGAACAAATGAGATGCTGTAAGGATATGATTTGCCGAATCTTGAAGCAGCTTCTTCAATGGCTCTTGCACGGCTGCCATAAGCGGCTGTTATCTTTACCTGCGGCTTCTTCTTAGCGCCTGTAAGTGTAGCATAGCCGTGAATTGTCGAATCTGTAAGCGGGATCGTATATCTTCTTACATATGATGAACCGCCTCTGTTTCCTTCGATTGTATGTACATAGCCGTCTCTTGCATACTCTACGATACCAACGTGGTCAGTCTGAGGTTCACTTGCACCCTGCCAGTTGAAGAATATAAGGTCACCCGGCTGTGGGATATATGATGTATCACAGCAGTCCTGAAGTGATTTCGATGAAACATATCTGCTTGTCTGTGATGTATAATATGCTTCGGTTCTTCTGCTGGTATACAGTCCCTGAGAAATGAAGTCACATACAAGTTCGGTGCAGTATGTAGGCTTTTGGCAGTTTATTGTAAATCCAGCCTGTCTTGCACGGCTTGTTGCAAAAAGAGCACACCAGTCTCCGTCATCCGAGCCGCCGCATCCGATATCGCCTCTGTACTTGTCAACAACGTTGATAGCCTTATTGGCAATGTCCTGACCTGATGCTGCAAAAGCAGTTATTGCATTGTCAGATATTGAAAGACCTGACTCAGGGAAAATCATTCCCGGTGCAATAAGCAGTGCAGCAGCAGATACGATGGCAGCGGCTTTCCTCAATAATTTCTTATTTTCCATTTCAATTACCCTCCTATGGATGTGTGTACATTGCCTCACTTCCTGACAATGTACGGTTTATAATTTAATAATTCCTTATAAATGAGAAAAAATCTCATTATTAACTGTAACAGCCTGAATATATTCAGGAGTAAATGTATATCTGTTATTGATAAAAATTCATTTATCGGCAGAAAAACACATTGCTTTATTGCAGTTAATAATAAGATTTTTTAAAAACTATGTACTAATTTATTGTCTCTTGTAAATATTACGTTCTGTAACTTTAAGTCTATTATATACCCAAAACAATATTATGTCAATAGTATTTCTAATATTAAATAATTAACCAATATAGAAAAATTTCGCATTTAATTGATTTTCAAAAAGCATTTTATACAATCAGCAGTAATTTTGTGCAATTATACAGTAAATAATAAGTAATCATTTTGTTTTATTAATATTTAGTTAATTTATAGAAACGTGTTTTTAACAGATTATGTCTTAGTTTATATATAAAAGATATATATCATATGTAATTCGCAATAAATGAGTTGCTTTTTTTGAAAACATATGTTAAAATTATATATAAAGCATCTCTAAAGCCCTGTTTTGAGTAAAAAAGAATTATTAAGTGCAGCAGATACTGTGCATAGCCGTTTTTTCTCAGAAGGGGTTTTTAGAGGTGCCCATAAGAGCATAGGTCAGTTTACTGACTGAAATATATATTGAAGGGACTACTGAACCATGAAAAAAAGACTACTCAAAAAGGCAGCAGCCTGTATTATGACTGCATCACTCGCCGTTTCAGCACTTCCACTGTCATTTTCTGCCTCAGCTATAGGTACAGGCGGCTACACTATCACACTTCCATATATTGAAGACACCGGAACTTCTTTCAACAGCTCGGTTTATGGACTGCAAAACGGATATTTCATTAATAATTTCGGTGAAGACGACTGCTTTATGCAGATGGATCTCACAGAAAGCGGCACCTATAAGTGTTCATGGGATAACACAACGCTTTGCGGCAGTAATGTCGGAATCGAACTTGACAGAAACCACGCTGTCTCTGATTACAAAAAAGTCACACTCGATTATCAGATCGATTTCAAGCCGCAGGAAGGCAATTCCTTCTATGGATGCGAAATATTGTTTGATGCCGTCGCTTCTTTCTGCTATGTCGTTGAGGATGTCTGCGGAGAATTGGTAATGGAAAAGGATGCTGTCGAACTGGGTGATTACACAGATTCACAAGGGAAAAAATATACTCTTTTTTTAAACAAGACACTCTTAGGCGGAGTGAATGAATTTTTAGCAGTCAGACAGGCTGATGATTCAGACACCGAGGAAAGCAGTATCCGTGAAGGCAGTATAGATGTTCTTGCTGTTGCAGATGCACTGAAAAAATATAACCACCCGCAGTCAGCAATACATACTGTCTCATTTACCGTTGAATCAGACAGCGGCAAGGGGTCGGCTGAAATACTGAAAAATGACTATAATGCTGAACTCTACACATCCGCTGTTGAAATTATGGAGGATTGTGCCACTGATTCAAAAATCGGTTACATAGGTGATTATGAGTATTCACTGAAAAAGGGAAACAAGGATGATACCACTTTAATGTCATATGAAAGTGACGGTACATTCAACTGTTCATGGAACGGAAAAGGAATAAACGAATTTTCAATGTGCTATGCCCCATACGGCGGTACTAAAGGCAGAGAATATTTTGATGTTGCCATTGATTATGCCGTTGATATCAAAAAAGCCTCTAAATCATCATATTACGGAGTTTCAGGAAGATTTGATGAAAATACCGAATTCCGCATCATAGACGGCTGTTTTCTTACCGATAACGGCAATATTTCTGAGGGAATCATCATAAATCAAAATAATACTGACCAGCATCAGAAAATTACTCACTACATCGGCGCTATCACTGTTTCAAACGCTGGCTATAATGTATATGTTGAAAAACAGGGCGACAAGACCATTATTTTCAGCATCCGCCAAACAGCCAGATATGATGAGATCAGTGCTAAGGAAGGCATATATACTGACGTTTCAAAACATATCGAAGCCTGGAAAAAACTTGATATAAAGTGCGGAACTCCTGAATGTGCAGGCGCATTCATTCTTTCAGAAGGCGGTTCAGGATTTGCAGATATTATAAAAAACAAAGTAGTTTTTGCTGAAAAACTTGAAAATACAAGCGAACTTATTACCGATACGGATACTATAAGAAACGGTGACATTTATTATAAAGTAGCAAAAGATAATTCCAATGATAAAGCCATACTTGATATCGGCGATGACGGTTCATTCAATGCTTCATGGAAAAACACTATGCCTGTAAAAATGGTCATCGGTAAGAAGTACGGCGGAAAGAAAATTGATGAACTTAAGAATATTACACTCAGCACAGCCGGAAGTATTATAGAATATGATAAGTATTTAGCTAATTTCATAGTCTCCGGAACGTGCAATGATTCAAAGCTTTCTTTCAATATTGTTACGGCTATGGATAATTTTGACTATTCCGGAATGTATCTCGGCACATTCTATGACGGTGATGTTCAATATTCTGTTTACGTTTCAACTGATGAAAAAGGCCGTACCGCACTTTGGAGTGTTACCTCTAACAGATATGTTTATGAATTTGACAGAAACATAAACATCAGCAATCATCTTGAACAGTACAGAAAACTCGGTTTTGACATTGATACGATAGACTATGCCGAGGCAGGTATTTTCGTCAGCGATGGCTTTGGAAAATGTTCGGTATCAAAATGCGCTTTCTCAGAAAATGCCGATGTGCCAGGAAAGATAAGCATGAATAATACAAGACAGCGTTATCTCCATGCTGATGACTATGACATAAACCTTTTCACACAAGCTGATAATGCACTTGATTTCACTTACAACGGAAACGGTACTTTTGATTGTGACTGCCATTCCGATTTAGAATGCAATGTCATGGTCGGAAAGGAGAACTCTGCGAAATGCTGTTACTCTGATATTGATAATACATCTATCGATTACAGCATTCAGTTCAGCCCCGATGAAACAGGATATTCATCATTCGGCGCAGAGATATGGTTCGATAAACCTAATATCGAACTTAATATCGTCGAGGGCTATAACAAGTTCTTTTCCGCAGGACTTGAAAAAGGCGGTACTATTACTGTTGACGGCGTAAAATACGATATCTATTCCGATAATTATAATGCATTAAAATATGATCTCTTTGTCGGTGGTCCGCATTACAGGTTCTGGTGTGTACGTCAGGATAATCTTTACAAAAAAGCCGGTGAAACAATAAACGGTTCTATCAACGTTTTAGGCATTGTAAAAGCAATGGAAAAAATCAAAGAAAATGACTCTCTGGGCGGAGTTGAGTTTGAAATTGAAACTTTCGACGCAAACTGCTCGGCAAAGGTGCTGAAAAACGATATCATCATAAATAAAGTTAAAAAAGATATCAAGGGCGATTTCAACGACGACGGCATCGTTGATTCATTTGACCTTATCATCGCAAAAAATCTCCTGTTACAGGATATGGTCGATTCATATTCTGATATAAACGGCAATAATACTTTCGATATCGGAGATATTGTTCTTTTACAGAAATTTTTACTTGGCAAAATTGATAAATTATGATATAATTAAGATACAGTCAGTTCAGACAAATCTGTAATGACTGCAAATTAAAAATCAATATTTCAATTATATTGCTCCGTCAGTTAAACTGCGCAGGATATGATACCTGAATTACAGCAGTTTATCAGGCGGAGCAATGCTAATGGAGAACATATCATGAACAAAATACTGCTTGTTGAGGACGATATTCAGCTTGCCCGAAATCTGACACGCTTTCTTACTTCCGAAGGTTATACAGTTACCCATGCAGATGGTCAGACATCAGGACTGAAAGCATTTGAAAACTCAATATTTGACTGCATTCTGCTCGATCTTTCACTTGGCGACGGAAGCGGATTTTCCGTATGTTCGGCAATTCGTGCTGTATCGGAAGTGCCGGTTATATTTCTCACAGCCTCCGCTGACGAATCATGTACAGTCGCTGGTTTCGATATGGGCGCAGACGACTACATAAGCAAACCATTCCGTCCCCGTGAACTGCTTGCAAGAATGCGGAACGCCATGAGACGCTGCAGCCGCAGCAGCACTGTGATATCATGCGCAGATATAACTATTGATCCAAACAGGGGCGTTGTTATGAAAAACGGCACGGAAATTTTTCTTTCCGCTCTTGAATACAAACTGCTCATAATGTTTTTCACCAACAAGGAAAAACTTATGTCCCGTGACAGACTTGCTGAGGAACTGTGGTCGGTATCGGGAGAATATATTTCCGACAACACCCTCAATGTATACATGAAGCGTCTGCGTGAAAAAATCGAGGATGATCCTCAGAATCCGAAAATAATCATAACAGTCCGTGGTATGGGCTATAAGGCGGTGGAAAGATGAACATTGACCGCAATCTGTTCATCATATTCTTTTGTACAGCTATTATCGGCACGGCTGGATGTGCATATTTCAGCATTCCTTCTGCCATAATCTTTGCCGCCGCTTTTCTCATCATCTTCATAAGCACTGAAATTTACCGCAGAAAGCGGCGTAATATCACGATCAGCCTATGCGATGACATTGACAGGATACTGCGTGGCGATGACAAGGTTATTTTTGAAGATTACAGCAACGATGACCTGAGCATACTGACTGCCGAAATACACAAAATGACGCTGAGACTGCGTGAACAGAACAGCGCTCTTTCAGAGGAAAAACAGTTCATGAAAGAATCTCTGGAGGATATCTCACATCAGCTCCGCACCCCCCTTACATCAGCTGTTCTGCTGCTTGAAATGCTCCGAAAACCTGACCTTCCACGCTCCAAAAAAAGCGAATATATGCAGGAACTCTATTCGCTTACCACAAGAATGGAATGGCTTATTGAAACTTTGCTCGGTCTTTCAAGAATAGATGCGGGTGCAGTTCAGTTCCGTACTCAGGAAATAATCTGCCGTGACATAATAGCAGATGCACTTGAACCCGTTTCTATTGCCCTTGAAATAAAAGATATTGCAGTTGAGGTCACGGGAGATACTGATTGTACATTTAAAGGCGACAGACAGTATTTTGCCGAAGCTATGCTGAATCTGCTTAAAAACTGCATGGAGCATACTCCTGAAGGCGGAAAAATCGTGATAAATGTTCTGAATAATCCGATATATACAGGAATAACCATAACCGACAGCGGAAACGGCTTTGATGAAGCAGAACTTCCGCATATTTTTGAGAGATTTTACCGTTCACATGATTCTTCACAATCAGGATACGGCATAGGACTTGCTTTTGCAAGGCGTATAGTTACAGCTCAGAACGGCAGTTTGCAGGCTCTTAATTCACCTGAAGGCGGCGCTTGTTTTGATATGCGTATCTACAGACAAACAGTATAAAAGACATCTCTGAAAACTTATTCTCCTCATGAATTTCATGGGGAGATTTTTATTCTATTGTTTAATATGCACTATAAATCAAATTATCCGTTAGCAAAAATTCAGCACAGTTACAAAATGACAAAGAAAGTTGTCAAAACCTATTGACAAGAATAGTTGTCAATGATATAATACACTTGTAATTTGACAAAGAAAGTTGTCAAAGTGCAAAACAAAGTTGTCATTTGCTATGGAGGGATTATATTATGTATATTGGTAATGCAGACAATTTCAATGTAAAAAGTATCTCAAAAAGAGCCTTTTCAAAAGCTGTGATAAGCGATTTTATGAAAAAACACGAACAGCTTCGTGAGGCATCTGAAAATGCTGTTATGAACGGCGGCAAACTTTATGCAATATTCAGCGGAAAAGAATGCGTTGGGGTATATGCATTCGTGCTTGTAAAAAATTACTTTGCAAAATTTGCTGAACAGAATTCAGTGGACAAGTTCATATACGGCAACAATAAAGATGCAATGAGGCTTGACGGCGTATTTCTTTCCGATGATGCCGAAAAATCCAGAAAAAAAATCGAGGACATAATCGTGGCTGAAATGCGTGAAAAAATCGAATTCGGTATGCTGTGCGGCGTGGAATGGGGCGAGAAAATATTCGTAAGAAAAACGATAAAGGTCAATATCCCCACTTCTGAGTCTGATAAAATCATGTATTTTATTATCGGATGCCTCACCATCTTGTGTATTACACAAAGTTTGAAAGCAGCCTTTTTAATTGGTCTGGCATACTATTTTATGTTCGGAAATACCGTTACCGTGGAAAAAAGCAAATGGTGTGGTATTTCACAGGAAGGTGATGCAGAAAAATGCCTTTGAATAACAGATTAAAGGAATATCGGGCTAAACTCGGCGTAAACCAACAGGAAATGGGGAAACTTGTTCAGACCTCACGTCAGACTATCAGTCAGATCGAACGTGGAGACTATTCACCTTCAGTAACGCTTGCGCTGAAAATCGCAAAGGTATGCGGCTGTACGGTAGAAGATATTTTTGAATATGTGGAGGGAAATGATGATGAAGAACAGTAAGAATAAAGCAGCTTTTATCTGCATACTTTTTATGGTGGTATGCTTAATAGGAGGATTTTTTTGCGGAAGATTCACATACAGACTGATAGAAAATAACAGTCTTGGCAGTCTGAAGGAAAATTTGTCAGATATTTTGTACAGATGTGCATTTCCAACGTTTTTTGCATTCTCAGCGTTATCTGTGATAATCGGTCTTGCGCTGTATTTTTCATGCTGTAAAACCTACAGACAACTGCAAAAAGATAATGAAAATGATGAACTCTGGGATAAGCTTGAAGAAAAGCTGGACAAGCCGATGATAGTTTCGGAGCTTAGTTTGATAATTATCTATTTCTTTATGATAAGTGCGTTTTATGTCGTAATATGCACTGATACATATACAGATGATAATATTAAAAAAATTCTTTTCATTGCAGGTATAATAGTTTTTGTGGTTTTTATGTTTATCAACCTGTTTATACAGTTCAAGGCAATAGGAATTGAAAAAAAGCTTAATCCTGAAAAAACTGCTAATATTATTGACCTTAAATTCATCAGTAAATGGGTCAGTCAGTGTGATGAAGCAGAACGTCTTATCATGTATAAATCGGCTTTCGGTGCAATTCGCATTACTAATCTGGTTTGTACGATAATGATTATAGCCGCTATAATAGCCGCATTTCTTTTCAATACAGGCATCTTTCCATTATTCTGCGTCACTGTAATTTTTGCTGTTTTAAATCTGAGTTACATGATAAACGGCGATAAAGCTCAGAAAAAGAAATAAAGACATCTCTAAGAACTGCTTTTTCTCAGAAGTTTTTTAGAAATGCACATAAATTTTTAAGGCAGCACCGCACAAAAAATGTACGGTGCTGCCTTTATTTTTTCAGGATATGCCGCAGTTCAAGACTGAGATAATGATATACCTCCCACGGCAGAAATTCTTTTTTGCGTTCAAGAACTTCATTGATTCTTTCAGTTTCATCGTAACTTACATTTTCTCTGTATGAATAACGACGTCCTAATGACGCTGTTATCAGCTGCCTCAGTGATAACGGCAGATTTTTGTCATCACATATTTCAAGAATGTAACAGATCATCTCCCATGTGCCGTTATCCAGAAGAAGTTTTACGGCTATCTCACTGCGTTTTGTTCCGATATTTGCAAGATACAGGTCATACAGAGCTTTTTCAGGATAACGTACATGATATTTTTTTGCCATTCGGAAAGCAGTTACCATGCCCGAAATATTACCGCCTGTGATATGCTCCCAGTAAACATCTTTGCCGTTTTCACCCATTATTCTGCCGTATGCCGTGACCGCCGCCTTGATTATCTGCGGATTTTCAGCATCAAGATATTCTTCTATAACAGGCAGATCATCTTTGCCGCCATGCTCGGAAATACCTGTAAGGCACACAGCAATATGACTGTTATCGCCTGAATTTTTTACCTCAGCAAGCTTGTCACAGTAGTAATCATGAGCGTTCAGACCATAATGCTTATTCAGTACATATACCGCAAGTTCACGCAATGAAGCTGACTTGTCCAGCAAAGTATCATACAGTCCGTCCCACGGCAGACCTTCTCTTTCATATTTTAAATTTGCCGCAGAATACCGTATACTACGGCATTTATCATTCAGATATTCGTCAGGTGAAAGTCTGTCTCCGTAAAATGATATCATGCCGTTGAAAATCTTTAATTTATAGTTTGCATCATTAAAGAATTTCATTAGTTCACTCATCTGCTCAAACGAAAAAATCGGATTTTTTACTGTAAAACTCAGTAATGACGAACCGTTTTCCATGATTATCCCTGCAATTTCAGCGGCTTCACAGCCTGCAAATTCAGCTTTCATTTTTTCCGCAAACATATCCGAAATGTACTTGCAGTTTACATTATTTGCTTTCGTTGAGCGCATAAGGTGCTCAAGTACAGGAAGATATATTGAAAATTCTTTTTTGTCAGCCTTTTTTATTGCCGATACTGACATGGAAAAGGCTTTTTTTGATGTAACTTCAACATTGTCGATCATTCTAAGCACAAACGGAATAAGACATGACAGCTTTGTTTTATACTTGTCGGAATAAAAAACTGCCATGGAATTATTCAGTTCATTGAGACAATTCTCACGGCAGTAACCGTTTGAGTCAAAACAGCCAACCCACAGCATAGCCGCATATTGTTCGCTGTTCAGGTGCAGAAACTTCTGCCTTGAAAAAGATGCCGCCCTGAATTTTTCATTCCAGAACATAAAATCCGTTTCATACCAGCCTCCACGGCATTCATATGAAAAACTGATAAGCTCGGAAACAGTACAGTTTTTCAGCTTATTAAGATATATGTCCGCAATTTTTTTCTGTAGTTTCTTTTCGCTGTCCATAAGGAAAATGCGCTGAAATTCACAAGTATACGGGCAAACGTCAAGGATATAGTCATTTTTTGATTTGTTTGCGGCATTGCTTATCACCCAGACAAAATGATTATCCGAATAAGAGGCGTTTTTTTTGTTGATATCCATTGGTCTGACAGTATCGATATCATCATCGTCCATAACATCAAGGTCAGCATCATCATTTTTACTGCTTTTTAGTGCGCCAAAAAGTTTATCAAACAGCATCCGCTGTTACCTCCTACCTGAGATTATATATTTTACCAATTGAAATGTAGTGATCGTTCAATGCACGCAGGTCAGAGCCTTCCTCGGTCACGCCGTTGTATACGCTGTCAACCTCATAAGTAACAGCTCCGTCATCACGGACAGCTCGCTTGTAATAATGAAAGCAGTTGCAGTGATGCGACATAAATCTGTCATAAAGAACGCCTTTGTACTCTGACGGCTTACAATCGGGGAAATTAACATTGAGTATTGCATCACGTTCGGTCTTTATGCCAAGTGCAATGCCCATGATCTCATCAAGATAAATATTGGTTATCTCCTCAGCACCGTCAGTTCCCTCTGAAAATGCAATGGCAGGAACTCCCTGAAAAACAGCCTCAAATGCAGCACCTACCGTTCCAGAATACATTATGTCCGTACCTGCATTGTAGCCACGGTTTATGCCTGAAAAAACAATGTCAGGCTTTTCGGGCATAAGAGCGATTACACCTACTCTTACGCAGTCCGCAGGTGAACCGTCAATTGAATACGCCTTTGCAACATTCACAGGGAAATCAACTTCACGGACTTCAAAAGGTGTCTGATAGTTCATGCTGTGTGACACGCCGCTTTGCTGATGAACAGGTGCGGCTATCCATACTTCGCCGTATTTCAAAGCTGCCTGAGCAAGTCTGATTATACCTGATGCTTCTATTCCGTCGTCATTTGTTATTAATATTTTTTTCATAGCTGCCTCCTGAAATGAGATAAATGGTGGGTTGTGTGTGAAATTGAAATAGAAATATGTAACAGCTTTTTGAAATTATCTGTATGTAATACAGTCTGTACTAATTCCCATACTATATTATAACTTATTTCCGCCAAATAGTCAAGCATTATCAACAAAAAATATCAATATGTAAAATTTATTTTATATACAATATAAAGATACCGCACAGAGCATTCAGCTCTGTGCGGTAATGCGGTAAATTATTCAACACTGCGTATTCTTTCTACAAGTGAATCCTTTTGCATAATGCGCAAAGGAATAATGCCTGCAAGAATTGAGATAATAAGGGCAAATGCTGAAGCAAGTAAAATTTTTATAACAGGCTCTTTATAGTCAATAAGCGTTCCGACAGATTCAGTATTAAAGAGCTGAACACTGATAAGGAACTGTTCTGTACCCCATATTGCAAGCACACAAAGTATTGATGCGGCTATTGCGGCAAACAGCGTATACTCTATGCATTCAACAATTATCATTTTGTACAGCTGTCCTTCCGTCATGCCTACGCACTGCATTGCCGAAATTTCACTTTTACGGTTGAGTATGCCTGTTGAGATTATGTTTATCATATTCACAGCGGCAACAATTGAAAGCAGAACAATGACTATTTCAGCGCATATTCTGATAATTGCAAGATAAGAACGTGATTTTTCAGCTTCTGCATAGAAATCTTCATAATCTGATATTTCCTCGTTCCTTCTGATGTATTCAACCGCTTCTTCATGTGATTCTCCGTCTGCGAGATTGCAGTCCAGATAGCTTACTGACGGAGATTTGCCGTAAAGCTTATAATCTCTTGCCGAAAAGCATTCAATAGGTGCAAGCAGTATATAATAAGGATTTTCAATATACATTTCGCCCATCAAACTGTATATGCCACCCCTTTCAGAAGGAGACGGCAGTTTTACGCAGTCGATCAAATTAAAAGTATGTTCAGTATATGTTCTCTTTGGTTGGTTTCCGGAAGAATTTCCTTTATTTTCAGAAAAATCACTTTTGGTGATCTTTCCGCTCACTTTATCGGCATCAGTCATCGGCAGATCGCCTGAAACTGTAAGCAGATATTTGCCTGAAGCAAGTAATTCATCATACGAAATTGGCGGTTCACCAAAGAAATTCAAATTATATGCATATTCACTGACATAATTCACACGTATTTCTTTCCCGTTATTTAAATTTGTATTTATTAATGATTTTGATACTGCATAATCAAGATCCTTGAAAAAGCCGCTTTGCTGAATATGTTCTATCTGCTCACAAAATGAAAGCGGCTGAGTTTTAGAATAATTAAGAATAATACAGAAATCACCGCCAAATTCGGAATACATTGAAGACACAAATTCAGAATAGCAGTTCATAATACAGGACGTGCCTGCAAAAAGTGCAAATGAAAGCGTAAGCGATATAATAGTGATGATGAAGCGCTTTTTCTGACGGCGTGCATTTCGTGAGGCAAGCTTGCCTGACAAACCGAAAATAAGTCCGAGAACCGAACGTTTGCGCACCTTTGTTACTTTTTTAGCTCGTCCTGAAATAGCCTCAACAGGTGACATTTTTATAACTCTCATACCTGTTCCGTATGCCGAAAGCAATACCCAGCAAAGACCTGTCAATGCACTTATAAGAAGCATAAGCGGATCGGCATGGAAATGCAGTATCTTATCTGCAACTTCCTGTGTGAAAAAAATATCCATTTTTCCGCTTCCGACAATATAGCAGAAAGCAGCAAATGTTACACCTGTGCCAAGAATCAATCCCACCGGTACGCCGATTACCGAGAGAAAAAGTCCCTCAAATGTGATAATACGCACTATCTGCTTAGGCTCTGCACCTATTGACTGGAGAATGCCGAACTGCTTTTCACGTTCCTTTGAGGATATCTCAAAAGCGGTATCGATAATGAAACGGAGCATAAGCGCAAATATGACCGCACCCAAAAACACAATGCATATTGTTGCCAGTTTATTGAACATTGCTTTATCTGTTACAAGGTCAGCTTCCATCAGTTCGTAATTTTCTATAATAGTAAAATCTGTGTACTTTTCAAGATTTAAGTTTATACCTTCATATGTACCATGTATTGATTTTTGCAGCTTTTCCTCTGTAATACCCAACGTTTTGGCAAGCTGCTGTTCAAACTCATTTTCGTCCCCGATACCTTTCTTTTTGAAATTTATGGTTACTGTATTAGTCCCGTCCTTATTAGTCATGACATCTGAGCTTTTGACACCGCTGAAATTCTGTATCCCGTCAGCTTGTTCTTCTGTGATATGACAGAAAGCCATATGAAACGGTGAATTAAGAAGAAGTCGGTCACGGTTTATTCCTTCATAGGTAGAGTAGGCAGTGAAAATCAACGTCATAAGTGCAACCGATATCGCAATACTGCAAATCGTAAGCGCAGAGTGGCGTTTCTGGGATTTTATGTACCGCATGGTAAGAAGTGATTCAAAACGCATGGATATCCCTCCTTAGTTTACACCGGTAAGGCGGTCATCTACGATTTTTCCGTCTGAAATCGCAATAATGCGGTCACATTTGAGAGCAATATTTTCATCATGTGTGATAATGAGCATCGTCTGACCGAAATCCTTGTTTGACTTTCTGAGAAGATTGATTATTTCAACACTGTTCTTGCTGTCAAGGTTGCCTGTAGGTTCGTCTGCGAGAATCACCTGCGGTGATGAATAAAGAGCACGTCCGATAGATACACGCTGCTGCTGACCGCCTGAAAGCTGTGACGGAAGATGAGAACGGCGTTCTTTTATCTGCAATAGTTCAAGAAGGTCGTCAAGATACTTCTTATCAGGTTTTCTGCCGTCCATTATCATCGGCAGAGTGATGTTTTCCTCGGCAGTGAGCACGGGAATAAGGTTGTAGAACTGATAGATAAGCCCTACCTGTCTGCGGCGGAAAATTGCGAGATTCTTGTTGTTCTGTGCATATACGTCCTGACCGTCAAGATAAACTTTTCCCGAAGTCGGACGGTCAACGCCGCCGAGAACGTGAAGAAGTGTTGATTTGCCCGAACCGCTTGGACCGATAATTGCAAGCATCTGACCTTTCGGTACAGTGAATGATATATTGTCGATCGCCTTTACTTCGTTCTCGCCTTTTCCGTATGTTTTGCAGAGATTTTCTATTTTTAGAAGTTCCATAAAATTACCTCCTGTGTTTGTATGATTTTTTCTGCTGTAATTATTATAGCACTTCAATATCACTTTTGTGTGACATTTTCATTACAATTATGTCACTTTCCATATAAAATCCTTCGTTGAAATTTGCTGATTTTTGCTTGCATTTTCAGAAATTTTGTGATATAATTACATTGTCTATATAGACAATTGCATGATATTTCGATTATAAGGAGATGGGTTTATGAATTACCAGTTTGACATTGTCGGACACAGCCTGACACTTTCAGATGAAAAAATCAGCTATGTACGCATGAAGTCACACTACAAAACAACTGCTGACAAATCCGTGGAGAAATTTGTGACTATTTTTCCGCCTGTTAAGCATAAGAAATTCTTTTTCAACATCACAAACAGCCTCCAGTCAGGCTTTATTTTCAACACCTCGTCATCGTTCTGCATCGATCTTAAATTTATCTTTCCGCCTGACGATTACAAGGTGTATCTCAAATATACCGAGATACGTGACAGATTTGTCATGGAATACTGCAATCTGCTGAAAGAAGCTGTTTCCGAAATAGTTTTTGAACTTGAAAAAAGGCGTATTTATGTGGATATGACACAGCTTCTTGATAAGCTGATGAGCCGGAGCAAAACGCCACAGATGCTTACTGAATGTGCAGGCTATATCAAAAGCCATAACAAGGACTGTTCGCCTTCAAGATACAAATACTTCAATTATATTCAAAAACTTACCCAGCGTGAATACTCTGAGATGAGCGAAAAGACCGACGAAACAGGTATATTCTTCCGCAGTCTCGTTGACGGCTTCAACAAATGCTTCATTGCAGTCTGCGGCAGTCATGTTCTTGACAAGTTCATCCAACCGGGATATGAATACAATCTTTACAGCAGTTCGGATATGTTCAAGGCTGTTTCATCATGCGCAGAAATGCTGATGTGCAATGAAAAAATGCAGGATACACTAAAAAAATGCCTGTGGAATGATATTTTCAGCTGCTGCCGACTTAAATCCGAACAGTTTGCTGAAAACGAAATAAAGGGATTTGTACCAGTTACTAAAGAAGAACAGGAAAAAGCCGCCGCAAATTTCAGAATCGTTTCGGAAAGAGATATTCCTGAAAATGATGCCATCAGTCTTATTACTGAGGCACTAAGACTTGATCCGTCTGAGGAAAAGTACTATTTTGCGATACTTGACAGATATGGTGACATCGACGGCGATATTCAGCGCCTTGCCGCTCTTACATATGTTAATGTGAGAGATCATATCGAACACGCCATAATGCGTATCTATGAGACAAACAGCACCGCTGACATGGAATCCGTCAAAAAAGTCAAAGAGCTTATTACCGCTGAGGAGAAAAGATATAATTATCATAATTCAAAAGCGGCTCAAAAAATCGCTAAACGTGAAATTTTTGTAAAGTATACGTTCAAAGCCTCGCATATGTCCTCTGAGGAAATAATTGATGCCTATAATTCAATAAAAAACGGTGTCAACACATTCAGGGACAGCGTTATCGGACGAATCCCTGATGATAAGTGTCTGCTCATTCTCACAAGACAGTTCAGAATACTGAATGCTTCGGAATGTCAGAATATCATTATCGGCACAGGTCTGTGCGACGATAATTCGGGCAATGAAAAATGCTATGGCTTCTATATTCCGAATAAAAAATATCTTGGCTTTGAAAACGAATGTGAAAAGACGACAGGTCTTGATATCCAAAGAGATGATGACATTGCAAATCAGAATTATTCATCATACAGACTTGCTTCAGGCGAAGTAATCCTCGGTTATTACCACTATTCAAGAAATCTTGATCCTGCAAGCGACGGTTCGGATATTATATTTACCAATAAACGAATTTACACAAAAAAAGAAAATTTCATGGATATATCCCAATTTTCCGAATGCAAGCCCGTGAAAAAGCTTATGGTAAGTTACCTTGCTCTGATATTATCAGACGGCAAAGCAATGTATTTCCCTGTTCCGAAAGAGAAAATAGAGACTGCCGCCGAAATGATAAACCGACTGATATGTGCTGTCAAGGGTGAGATATATGTTCCGAGAGTCGTTGAACCAACCGTAACTGAACAGGCTGTGGAAAAAGCCAAAAACGTCATTAAGGGTGCGGCTGATTCTGCAAAAAATGAGTTTGGTTCGTTCATCACAAATATCGGCAAAAAAATAACCGCCGACAAAACATCAAGATGGACTTGTACCTGCGGAGCTTCAAGCACAGGCGCTTTCTGCCCTGAATGCGGCAAAAAGAAACCTGAATAAAAAGCACTTTTATCCGTAGACTATATATTTGCTATATATCGACATATTGCATATTTCATGCTATAATGTATCTAAAATTTATTATAAAGGGGTTCTGTTATGAAGAAGTTTAAGATTTCATTCAATTCTCCGGTCGTTCTGGGGTTTACGCTTATATGTTTTGTCGTGCTCATCATTGACAAGATCACTCACGGTGGTTCAACACTTCACCTTTTCAGTGTCTACAGGTCGTCACTTCTGAGTCCGCTTACATATATCAGATTTTTCGGTCATGTCGTTGGCCATGCAGGCTGGGCGCATTTTTTCGGAAATATCATGATGCTTCTCGTTGTAGGTCCTTTGCTTGAAGAAAAATACGGTTCAAGCAATCTGCTTTTTGTGATACTTGCAACTGCTCTCGTGACCGGTATTATCCACTTCATCTTTTTCCCGAAGGTTATGCTTCTTGGCGCAAGCGGCGTGGTTTTCGCATTTATTCTCCTTGCCTCCATCACCAGCATAAAGGACGGTGCAATCCCGCTTACATTCATTCTCGTTGCTGCGATCTATATTGGTCAGCAAGTCTATGAGGGCGTTGCGGTTCAGGATAATGTTTCAAATCTCACACATATCATAGGCGGTCTTACAGGCTCAGCTCTCGGATATGTAATGAACAAAAACAAAATGACATCAAACATTAACGGATAAACAAAAAAGCACCTCATAACGGCGATACCTATATAGAAACTTTGTACTTATTATTGAGGGAAACCCTTTTGAAAAAGGTTTGCCCCGATAAAGAGTACAAACTTCTATATGAGTATCGCCGTTAAAGGTGCTTTTTATTATCCAAGCACGAAACGGGTATGCGCTTTCAGATCATTGCTGTCGATTTTTCCGTTCCCGTCAAAATCTGCGGCTGATTTCATACGGCTGTCTGTTGTGCCGTCAGCAATTACGCTTCTAAGCAGTGCCGTATCAAGTGAATCGATCACTCCGTCAAAATCAAGATCACCAACAAGTATTTCCTCATCTGAACGCACGATAGCAATTCTGTCAATTGACGGCGCATAGGCATTGTCATTGTAAAGCCTTATCGTATTTGCGCCCTGTTTAAGTGTCACCTTGGTATTCACAGCACAAATTCCTGACCAGTCATTCTTGTTTGCAAAAAGACCGTCAAGCTTTGCCGCCTGAATGCCGTTAACTCCTACCTGAAGACTGCGTGTTTCGCCTGAGATGTAGTAAATCCTCAAAGTATACTCACCTGCCCTGTCAACGTTTACATTATTGAATGTCACGTCATTGCCACGCTTGCCCACGTATCCCACATATGAGTTGTTTGAACAATATTTGCCGCTGCTAATTGCGGTCTCCCCTGAAAGGACAGCATCTTCTGCCTCATAAAAGTCATATGCGGAATACTTTGTGGTAAGCTTCATAGCGGTCTTGGTGAGTTTCATTGCGAATCCTCCGTTCTGGAGAAGATCACGCTTTATCACGCTGTCCTTTGTAAGACCTGAAAGGACAGTGACCTCGATTTTTGTACCGTTTGCGTTATCTCCGAAAATATAGGCTGTGTATTCGCCGTCATCATTGATAAACTTTGCAAGCGGAATTTCAACAGTGCGCTTGTTAATTGTTGATGCACCGACATACCAGTCGCTTCCGCTTCTTCTTGCGGTCACATTAAACTGCATCGGATAACCGTCAACTACGCACATATCGTCCCATTTCACAGGAACGTCATTTAAAAACGGAAGTGCCGCATTTCCCTCATAGGTATAGACAGACTGAGCAAAATGCTGTACGCCTGACTCGATATTCACCACATCGGAAAGTGCAAATCCTGCCGTAGCTTTGACTCCCTGAATAGGAACGCCTGTAGGAGTAAAGTCGGCTGAACCGACTGTATTTCTTAGAAATGTATATGTTATTCTGTTGGCAAGTGACGGATTTGAGCCCCATTTATAATACTCCGTACCGTTGACTGCCTCATATGAGATTACATTCGGATATGTTCTGCTCTCGCCTCTCGGCATTGTACAGCCGTGGAAAAGCACCATGAGTTTGTTTTCCATTGCATACTCGGCACACATTCTCATCTGCTCCATAGTTTTTTGTGTATCACTCTCATAATAGTCAACCTTTACGCCTTTTACGCCAAGTGAACTTATACGCTCAAACTCACGAACTATGGTTTCCTTATCAAGAAGCGAATAATACGGATATGCAGGATGACCTGCACTGTCCCTGTATCCTGAGTGATTGCTGTTGTTTACGCCGTACCAAAGGAATATGCCTATTCCCTTTTCTGCGCCGTATTCACACAATTCACGAACCTTATCGGCACTGCTGTCCCAGAGTGCCCAGCCGAAATCGAGACATACATAATCCCAGCCGTTTGCTGCGGCAAAATCAATGTAATCCTTTTGTGTATGATATTCAATTGGAGAATCGCCGCCGCTGCTCCACCATGACCATGCAACCTTGCCAGGCTTTATCCAGCTTGTATCTTCCAGAACTGACGGTGGATTGAGATTGAGAATAAGATCGCTTGATGACATATCACTGAGGTTATCGGCAATTACCACTGCTCTCCACGGTGTATGGAATGAACTGTTCATGCTGAGTCCCTCAACTTTTATGCCCGGTTTCCATAAAAACGCACGGCTGCCGCCTACGGTATGCAGACTGCCTGCACAGTATGGGTTCTGCTCATTGAAAACATTTGCCTCCGAGACAAGCACCCAGAATTTGCTGTCAACATTGCCCATGAACGATACACCTCAGTATGTCCATGATTAAATTATATATCTTTAATTCATACAAGTCAACATAGGTTATTCACTTTACACAATATGTTATATAAAAGAAGTCTGCACTTTTCTGTGCAGACTGCATGAAATTACTATTATTTTTTGCTTTTTCAACATTTTTTTCAAATCATATGTCATTTATTCTTTCTTTTATAATAGATTCTGCGTATTGCGTAGTATATCTTATCGTAAAGGTCTTTGCCGAAGAAAAGTATCAGATTGATGAGTGACAGCGCAATAAATATCTTCATATTGATTCCGTTGAAAATAAATGAATAGACAAGCATCGCTCCGTCAATCAAGCCGAGCCATTTCATCTTTACAGGAAGTACGAAGAACAGAAGTATCTCATAATCCGGATAAAGTATGGCAAATGCAAGGAAAAGGCTGAGATAGTGGTATGTGTTCGTTGCATAGCCAAGCAGCATTCCTGCGATCATACAGCCTATCGCTCCAAGCCAGAAATACACATTGAACTTGAATGCCCCCCATGCCTTTTCAAGTCCTGTTCCAAGCATCCACATGAAATACAATTCAAACGCAACCCATATCGGATTATCAAAATCCGGAACAAACAGGAAGGTTAGTATTCTCCACACCTGTCCCTTCATAATAAGTCCACGGTCAAATACAAGATATGAGGCAAGCGAGACCTCAGTGTTCGGATTGAATGATAAAATATAGTCAAATGCATAGATAACGCCCATCGTGATTATGACGTATATCATAAGATCATCGACCGCAAACCGCCTGAATTTGCTTTCAATTTTATCAAGAAGTTTATTCAGCATATTGTTCTCCTTTCATATTCTCTTTATTGGAATAAACAATGTAATTATAGCATAGTATCGCAGTTCTGTCAACATTCTGAAGGGCATCTCTACCCTTCTGAAAAATGCAATATATAATGTCACCAAAGATGAATGGAAAGCCCTCGAAGGCGTGCTTTCGCACTACGAGAGGGCTTTGACGCAGCAGATGCTGTGCATAGCTGCTTTTTCTCAGAAGGGATTTTTAGAGGTGCCCTTGAATATGCCGAACCGGATACTGTATGCAGGATAATGGAAAATGCAGATGCCGGCAATGACATTGAACATATCGATTCATGGGGCAGAGATGTGATAGGCTCGGATGAATTCTGCCAACGCCTTAAAGACGAAAAATGCGAACTTCCTGAAGTTAAAGTTGCTGTTATCGATACAGGCATCAACTATGAACATAATCAGTTCAAGGGACGTATTCTTGACAGCGGAAAATGCTTTTTACAGGACAGCGTTATCACAAAACCCGATGATGATGACGGTCACGGCACTCACTGTGCGGGTATTATCTGCTCATCCACAAATGGAAACGTGAAGATACTTCCGATAAAGGTTTTTGATGCCAACGGCGGCGGATATATTTTCGACATTTTTCAGGCTATGATGTATGACATTGAACAAAAAGTTGATATTATAAGCATGAGCCTTGGCGGAAGCGGCATGACAAGTCTTTTTAGTGAAGCCGTTAAAGCCGCAAAGGAAAACGACATTATTGTGTGCGTTGCCGCAGGAAATGACAGAAAAAATTCAGGTGATGGCTTTGAAATGCTTGCCTCCAATGAGGACTGTGTAGTTATTTCATCAGTAGATTCAAAGCTTGATATTTCCGAATTTTCTAATTACGGAAAAATTGATTTTTCTGCTCCCGGTGAATATATATTGAGTGCCGTAATAAAGTCCGAAAATGATATTGTGGAAATGTCGGGTACAAGTATGGCTACACCTTTTGCATCAGCCTGTTTTGCAGATGTTCTTTCATATGACATTAACCTGACATCATTTGCTGCAAAATTTTAGTATATCTATAGATTTTAATTTAATTATTATGTAATTGCTTGACAATAATCATATAAATGAATTATAATTACTCATGAATGTTTGATATTTTGATTATTAACAATATTTAATAAAACCAGGAGGAGTAAAATGGGAGATTTTTTTACATCTACGCAAATATACAATGCTGAACAACTTAATAAAGAAAGTTTCAAAGCGTATTTTTGTGAAAAAATGAAAGAAAACGGTTATGTATGCTGTGAAAGTGATGAAAGCGAGCTTTCATACGTCATTCGCTTTGCTGACAATTGCAAGTGGGTGACAATATGTTCAGAGTCATACGAACAGGGCAATCAGATTTCACAGAAAGATTCAGGTAGAATAGCTAAAATGCTGAACACAGTTTGCGTAAATACAACAGTAATCGATAGTGACTGTGCAATTCTGGACTTGTATGATGACAATGGTAAGAAAGCGGATTCACTTGTTTTGGGACGTGCTGATGATTATTTCGGTGATGATATACCATTACCATCTGAAAAAATCTGGAAAGCATTTTTAACGAATGGTTGCTCATGGAAACAGTTCACTGAAATATGCAGTTCAGAAAAAGTTTTTGTTGAAGAAAGTTTGCTATCTCTTGCGTCAGTTATTGGTATGGATAACGACAATATACTGTTTTCTGCTGACAAAGCTTCTGATGATGAACAGACTATTTTTTGGGATTTCAAAGAAGTTAAAACTAATGATAAGCCATTAAAAAAACTTACTCTTAACGCTGCATTCAAACAAATTTTTGGAAAAGAACTTGAAGCATACGGTTTTCAGTTAGTTAAAGGCAGATATCCTTACCTTATAAGGGTTATTGATAGTGAAATTCTTCATGTCATCACTATAAGAAATGAGTTTCCGACACATCACTATGACAAAGCATTTAGTATACTTGGCGGAATAGCCACTGTTTACAGGAGAAAGCTTGATTTTGATATAAGTTATTCTGAAAATGACTGGTTTCATAATACAATAGCTCATTTCTATTCAAGACAATTGGGAGAATCATTTGATCGGAATGTTTTTTCTTCACTGTTTTCTTTTAATTATTCATCCAAGGATTATTCAACGCTGACATCTGCTATGCAAAAAGCTTTTGAAGCTGCAAAACAGCATATGCTGCCTGTATTTAATGAAGTGAATACTTTAGATAAATGCATCGAATTTTTCAAAAAATACAAGTTATCATGTACTACGGCAATGTATGATCATAATTGTCTCCCTTCATCAATAGGAGAAAATAATGAGGGACTTCTTTATTTGCTGACTGATAATGAAAAATTAAAAGAACGTTTGAGAAAAATAATCAGCGGCGAAAAAGTGGTTTATAACTTTTCAAGTGAAAGAGCTGCTGAAATATACAGCTTTTTTACTGATAACAGTTTGCGCCGGAAATTGTTACAGGTAGCAACTGAATACAAAAAAATTAATTTGGAACATTTAAAGTCACATGAAATAGATGTTAATCTCTAAGATGTGTCTAAAGAAAGGATTTAATATGAACTATTGTTTAAAAAAGGCTATTTCCATTTTGCTTGCATTTACTTTTTTATTACCAACTTTATGTGAAGTTTATGGAAATACTTCCTTTATAGCATATGCCAGCGATCAACAGTTTTCAGATGAATGTGAAGCAGATGCATTTTATGAAGAAAACTATGTTACTTTATTTGAGGGCACCTCTAAAAACCCGTTTTGAGTAAGGAAAAGCAGATAGGTACAGTAGATGCAAGAAAAGCCATCGAAGGCGTGCTTTCGCACTACGAGAGGGCTTGACGCAGCAGATGCTGTGCATAGCTGCTTTTTCTCAGAAGG
>JAZUGG010000124.1:0-36017 GCA_045641105.1 Ruminococcus sp.
AAACACTGCTATGAATGACGGAATAATCGTTGTTCCTGACAAAGCAGTGGAAAATGCGAAAGCCTTATATATCTCGCTTATCGGCAATTACAAGGCTGAAAGCAAAGCTGAAAAAAATGAAACAGAAGAAATGCTTATAGACGTAATTGTGCATACGGGAGATTTTGGAATAAGCGGTGCAATTATGTATGTGACCAAAATTGCACTTGTAGATGATACGATAGGTGTAGGCGCAATGGGAATTTTTATAGGATTATATGTCGGACTTGTTTTCCTGATATCAAGCGGCGTTATACTCGCACTCAGAGCACTTTCAGACGTTTCAGACAGCATCGAGAGATACTCAATGCTCAGAAAGATAGGCGCAGACGAAAAGGATATCTCAAAATCTATCTTTTGTCAGACTGGACTGTTTTTCATCATACCGCTTCTGCTTGCAATTATCCATTCGATTTTCGGAATGCGTTTTGCATCAGATTATGTACTGCAGATCTTCGGCAACGAAGGCATGGCAGCTTCAATAATCGGCACAAGCATTATTCTTGCACTGATTTACGGCGGATATTTCCTGATAACATATTTCTACAGCAAGTCCATGATAAAAAAAGCTTTATGATATAGATAAAAAAGAGCACTCCGGTTGAAGTGCTCTTTTTTTAGACTTAAAGTTCTGAAACGAGTTTCTGGAAAGCGTCGCCACGTTCCTCGAAATTTTTAAATATACCATAGCTTGCGGCGGCAGGGGAGAGAATACAGCTTTGTCCCTTTGGAGTGATATCGGCGGCAAGTTCAACGGCATCTTTGAGGTGCGGAACATAGTGGAAAAGTTCAGGCTTGGCATCGCTTATCATATCATAGACACGCTTTCCCGAAGCCTCCATGCAGATAACGTTGAAGTCATGTGAAAGAAGATAGTCGGCAAGCATTTTGTAGTCGATGCCTCTGTCCATACCGCCTATAAGGATAGTTGATGCATTCGGTACGCTTCTGAGAGCCTCAACTGCTGTTGCGCAGGCAGTTGAGATAGAATCGTCATACCAGCGGATATCCTTGAAAGTACCCACATATTCAAGTCTGTGCGGAAGCGGACTGAAGCTGATAAGCGCATTTGTGAACTGCTGTCTTGAAACGATATGACGGCAGATATCCCATACAACTGCTATATTGTACTGATTGTGAGCACCGAGAAGCTTCATGTCATTTACAGGTATCTCATATTCACCGTCATATGAGTCATAGACTTTGCCCTTGACGATGAAAACATCAGCAGTGTTTGACTTGCCTGAAACAGTAATTACATTTGACGGCATATCATCTGATTTAAGCTTGACATCACACCAGAGCATATCTTCAGGATGCTGATGGAGGTAGATGTTTTTCTTGGCGTTGTAGTAGTTCTCCATAGTGCCGTAGTGGTCAAGATGTTCCTCATACAGATTAAGGAAAACAGCTTTTTCAGGTGAAACTGTCATATATTCAAGCTGGTGGCATGAAAGCTCGCAGACTATAATGGTATCCTCATTGATATTGTCAGCTATATTGAACACAGGGATTCCGATATTTCCTGCGATTCGAGTATCCTTGCCTGATTCTTTGAGAATATGGTAGATAAGTGAAGTTACGGTACTTTTGCCCTTGGTACCTGTAATTCCGATTATCTGGTCACGGTAAACCGAGAAGAATATCTGTGTTTCCGAAGTTATCTCACAATGAAGCTCGGAAGGCTTTTTTTCAAGAACGATGCCGGGGCTTTTGAAGACGATATCGAAATTGTCAAGGCATTTCTGGTAATCCTTGCCGCATATCAGTCCGACGTGCTCAGGCAGATTATTTGCAAGGCGGTCAATATTGTTCAGGTCGGCAATTACAAGTTCGCTCGGGGCGCAGTATTTTTCAAAAATCTTGTAAGTAGCCTTTCCCTCACGTCCGAAACCGAGAATACATACGGATTTCCCATTTGTATAATTTCTTATATATTCGGCGAATTTATTCAAAGCAAACGCTCCATTTCTTTAATTAAAATATTCCTGAATTGTTCAGGCAGAAGATTTTCATTGTTGAACGATTTACAGCACATTTCATTGCGGCTGTCGATAGTGCTGATGTCATACAGTCCACGTTCGGTGTATTCCCTGAACAAAAGCGGAAGTTTTTCGCCGTCTGCGTTCATTCTGCGTATCGCAAGGGACACAGCAAGGTTGACCTCATCGATACTGCCGACACATTCAAACGGTTTGTGGTCGGACTGACCGATAAGTTCGATGAAATATTCAAGCATTTTTTCATCATTCAGCATATCACGCTCGAAAACCGAAATAAGTTCCTCACTTTTAAGGAACGGCGAGAGAATAAGACTCACAAATAGGCATTTCGGACATTCACCGCACCATATATCGGGAGATACCTTGCTTCCGAGATTGCAGCTCCTGAAAACGGGAAGATATTTGCGGTGCGACACGAACATCTTGGCTATCTGGAATTCTGCAAGCGGACGGAGAAAACTGAAATAGTAAACTCCGCTTTTAAGGTATTTTTCCTCGTATGCATGAAAATCGCTTTCAAATTCAAAGCTTTTCGAGTACTGGTGATTAACGTCCTGACCTGCGACAGTGCTTTCGTTTGCACTTGATTCGTTTGAGAGCACTACATATTTCAGACCGTTCAGATATGCGGTGATTTCAGCAGAAAATGCAACAATAGCCGAGAAAGGCGTATGACCGTTGAGATAACCAGCGTTATTCAGGTTTATGAGTGAGCGGTCAAAATGGCGCTTTGAGATTATCAGTGCATCACTTGGCAGACCTGCGGCTTCAACGGTAGCTTCGATGGAACAGCGCTTGTTTATGGCGTAGCATCGGCAGTTCATGCCTGCATTTTTCAGCGTTTCAATGGTGAGGGCGGAATCCTTGCCGCCGCCTATCGGCACGAGACAGCCGTTCAGTTCACGGGGATATTCCTCTGATGAACTGTCAAAGCTTCCGACGGGAACTATATTGATGAAGCTGTCCATATCGGCGGAAATGCCGTTGACATAGAAAAACTCGCCAAGTCCCATGAAATAGAGCTTTTTCCACCACTTTACCTGTTCGGCATCAAGTTCGCCGCACTCCACACGCATTTCAGGCGCACAGACAGCCTTCCAGTAGCTTACAGCCTCAGCCATGCCGAGAGAGAAGAACATTCTTTCAAGGGTACGGTTTCCGCTTATTTTTACGCCCTGCGGCTTGGAGAAAGTCCATGACGGCTTGAAATCGGCAAGTGACGGAATAGAAAAGTCAAAGCTTACCTCTATTTCCGAGTCGGTTTCAGTGACAGTATACGATTTATAAACGAAAACAGGGTTTTCGCTTCTGAATTTATCAAATTTATTCATTATTTCCTCCGCTGCTTTCCTTTTTTCCGGAAAGACCGAGATAATATTCTTTAAGGCATGAATAGGTTTTCTGGGAAAGGTCATGCTCAACCTTGCAGGCATCTTCGGCGGCAGTGTCACGGTCTACACCGAGCATCTCGAAAAATCCTGTGAGAACGGTGTGACGGTCGTAGATCGTTTCGGCAACATTTTTGCCTTTTTCAGTAAGTCGGATGTGGTTGTCATCATCAACTATGACAAGCTTATCATCCTTCATTTTTTTCAGTATTATAGAAACGGTAGGTCTCGAATAGCCAAGATATGAACAAATATCTATCGCATGAACATCAGGCTGTTTTCTTGAAAGAATGAGGATAGTTTCAAGATAGTTTTCAACTGCTTCAGTTATAGCCATTCTTAATCTCCTTTAACATGATATTTCGGCACATTCTGCAAGCACCGATAAATGTCGTATGATCTGAAATTGATATTTCAGAAAATCCCTTTTATCATTATATCACAAAACAAAAAAAATTACAATACTTTTTATTAATAACAACACGGAGACTGCATCGGTTTCATGTTTTTTTAAATAATGATTTACAAATTCATTCTGATATGTTATAATATTAACAGCTAATTTTTACAGGAGGACTGTATGTTTACTAACCGATACAGAATTGCAGACAAAGTAATAAGCATAACTTCAATTTATCAGCGTGTTCATGAACTCTGTGCTGACTATCTTACAGATGATGAACCTGATTTTGAAGCTGCAGTGTCACAGGAAGATATTGAATACGAACGCATGAGATCTGAAAAAGAGGATATCGCAGAAGGACATGAGATACGTCATTTTCCTGACGATTATCTTGAAGAACTTGCCGTATATCGTAAAATAGCCACAAAAATGCTGGAATATGATACATTTCTCTTTCACGGCTCGGTAATAGCTGTTGACGGCGAAGGCTATCTTTTTACAGCTAAGAGCGGTACTGGAAAATCTACCCATACAAGGCTCTGGAGACAGCTTTTAGGCGATAAAGCCATGATGATAAACGACGATAAGCCTCTAATAAGATGTGACGGCAATGGTGCAGTCATTTTCGGAACTCCATGGGACGGCAAGCACCGCCTCAGCACAAATACAAGCGTACCGCTTAAAGCCGTGTGTATCCTTGAACGTGCCGAAAACAACCACATAGAGCAGATAACAAAAAAAGATGCCTATAATATGCTCGTTCAGCAGATATACAGACCAAATGAACCGCAGAAACTTATTCGTACACTTCAGCTTATTGACAGACTTGCAGGCAGCGTGAAGCTCTGGAGGCTTGGCTGCAACATGGATATCGAAGCAGCAGAAACCGCATATAACGCTATGAAAGGATAATTGTTATGAAACTCAAAGACAGCTTTATCATTTACACAGAAGGCGACGACAATATTCTTATGGATGCATCGGCAAAATTTTCAGGTATGGCACACTGCAATCCTACTGTCGGCTTTATTCTGGAATGCCTGAAAACCGAGACCACTCAGGAAGAAATAGTCGCAAAAATGCTTGAAAAATATGACGCCGATGAAGAAACTATCTCAAAAGATGTGTCTCGTGTTCTTGATGAACTCAGAAAAATCGGCGCATTCGAGGGTACAGAGCCTGTTGTCGGAAATGCCGCTGAAAGTAAGAATGAGGAAATACAGCCGGATGCTGACAGCAGACCTGCCGAAAACAATAAAAAAGGCGGATTTTTCAGCAAACTGTTTCATAAATAAGTTTTTCAGCAGATTGTATAGAAAAACAGCGTGATTCCGCAGATTAACGCCATTTTTCTGTGCAGTTTGACCTAAAAAATGAACGCACTTCATGAGAAACAACATATTATATACTGTGTATAATGTTTATTTTACTTGACAAACTGTAAAAAATATGTCATAATGACACTGTATAGCAATGTATGCTCGTGAGGGTGGAGCAATGCTCCGAATAATTAATGAGAGGAGAGTTTTACAATGCTTAAAAAATTAACAAGCGGTCTGCTTTCTGTTGCAATGCTTGCCGCTTCAACTGCATTTTCTGTTCCGTCGGTCACTTCCGTGGCTGCATCTGACCAGAACTATGCTGACGCACTTGACAAGTCGCTTTTCTTCTATGAGGCTCAGCAGGCAGGTCCGCTTCCTGAATGGAACAGAGTTGAGTGGAAAACCGATTCTACTATGTCCGATGAAATCCTCGGAGGCTGGTACGATGCCGGTGACCACGTAAAGTTCAATCTTCCTATGGCATATTCAGCTTCAATGCTCGCATGGGGACTTTATCAGTATCCTGACGGTCTTGAAAAGGCTGATCTTATGACTACTTATGTCAATAACCTTGAATTTGTTCTTGATTACCTTGCAGAATGTGATCAGGGTTCAAAGGTCGTTTATCAGGTCGGCAACGGTACTGTTGACCATACATGGTGGGGCCCTATCGGTCTTATTGAATATGGTATGGCTGACAACGGCTCGTCTGTTGAAAAGGCTCGTGAAACTCTGAAATCTTCAGAGGGCTGTTCCGCAGTATTCGGCGAAATGGCTGCCGCTCTTGCCGCAGGTTCAGTTGCCCTTAACGGCAGGATCGATTCCTCAAAGACTGCCGCATATCTCAAACACGCTGAAAATATCTTCAAGCTTGCAGATGCTTCAAAGAGCGATGCCGTATATAATGACAGCGATGCTTCGGGATTCTATCGTTCAAGCCATTTCTATGATGAACTTTTCTATGCCGCTAACTGGCTGTATATCGCAACAAAGGACGACAGCTACCTTGACAAGGCAAAGAGCTATATCCCTAACCTCGGCACTATGCTCGGTGAAGGAGATACACTTGCATACGGCTGGTCTCACTGCTGGGACGACAATATGCAGGGTGCTATGCTCCTCTATGCTATAAATTCAGGTGATGAAAAATATATCGCTCATGTTAAGAAACACCTTGACCGCTGGGTAAACGGCGACGAGGCAAAGATACTCCCCGGCGGTCTGCGCTGGCTCTCAACATGGGGCTGTCTCAGATACGCAAATACTTCTGCATTTATTGCATCAGTTGCAAGCGATACCATTTTCAAGGATCAGGATACTTCAAAGTATGTGGAATTTGCCGAAGCACAGGTAAATTATGCTCTCGGTGACAATCCTGACAAGAGAAGCTATGTTGTCGGCTACGGCAATAATCCTCCTGAAAATCCACACCACAGAACTGCTCACGGCTCATGGAAAAATGACCTTGCAGTTCCTGAAAAAAATCGTCACATCCTTTACGGCGCTCTCGTAGGCGGCCCTGATGAATCCGGAAAATACGTTGATGACCGTCAGAACTATATCAATAATGAGGTAGCTACAGACTATAATGCAGGCTACACAGCAATGCTCTGCAAGATGCTTGACAAGTACGGCGGTACAAAAGATCCGTCATTCCCTGAACCAGAGGTTCATGACGGCCCTGAATTCTATGTTGAATGTCAGTCAAAGGGCGCAGAGTCAAGCGGTATGACTATCAGCTTCAAGATCACAAACCACTCCGCATGGCCTGCAAGAGCACAGGACAACATCTCATTCCGTTACTACATGGATCTCAGCGAGGTCAAAGCCGCAGGCGCAAATCCTGAGGACGTTGTTATCCGCTGTGACCGTGACCAGTCCAAGATGTATGCAGGCGTTACACCTGCCGAGATCTCAGGCATCAAGCACTATGACGGAGATATCTACTATGTTGAGGTAAATCTCCCTGACGGACGTGCTGTCCTCCCGATTTCAGAAGGTATGCAGCAGTGTGAGATACTCCTTGCACTTGTTATGCCGAACTATGGAAGCGGCTGGGATGCAACAAATGACTTCTCCAACAAGGACATCCTCGGCGGTAAGACCACTACTTCCGCAGACGGCACTGTTCACGGCATTGTAACTCCTTATGTTCCTGTTTATGTTGACGGCAAGCTCTATTACGGCGAAGAACCTGACGGCACAAAGGCTGACGGTCTCGGCGGCACAGGCGACAGACCGGTAAAAACTACTTCTGTAACTACAAAGCCTGTTACGACAACAACCACAACAGTTACAACAGAGTCGGAAACTACTACTACAACTACAGAAACAACAACCACTACAACTACTGCAACTACTACGACAACAACTATCATAACAGGTACTACATTCCCGATAACAAGACCAAATCCTGACACTACAACTGTAAAGCCTGAAGGCGGTGAAGAACCACAGTCGCCATTTAATACTCAGACATTATGCGGCGATTCAAATAATGACGGACAGATAAATCTTGCTGATACTGTAATGATAATGCAGGCTCTTGTAAATCCTGACGTGTATGGTATCAACGGCTCTGACAAGTCGCACATCACATCACAGGGCTGGGCTAATGCAGACTGTGCAGGAAATAAGGACGGCGTTACAAACCTTGATGCACTTGCAATTCAGAAATATATGCTCGGTTTGATTAATTCACTTCCTGAAACATAATTATATATTAACATTTTTGGGCGGAGTAAACAACTCCGCCTGTTTTTTCTTTTACAAAATGTAAATTTTTCCGAATTTCTCTTGAAAAATAATATATAAGGTGGTATAATATAAATACATCTTATTTTTGCATCAGTAAGAGCAGAAATTTCAGAATTTAATTGGTGGAGCAATATTTGGAGGAAAATATGGGTTTACAAGCTGTCATAGCAACAAATTTACTCGGTTTTGCTATGCTGGTCGTGCTGCTTATCACAAGCAGAAGCGCCCGGCTTCGAGGGCAGAACAGCGACAAATTATTTACATCTGTTATAATCGTTACAGCATTTGCGTGTATTATTGAAATGATCTCATTTATGGTTGACGGCCATGGTTCAATTTTTGCAAGAGCCGCCAATATGCTGACCAACAGTCTGCTGTATATGGCAAATATTATTGATTCATACCTGTGGTGTATCTACGTCGATCAGCGACTTAACGGAAATGACCGTACATCACCTAAGTTATATCTTTTGCTTGCGATACCGGCATTTGCCGGCATGATAGAACTGCTTCTTAACTTCAGGTTCGGTTTCCTTTTCTCGTTTGACAGGGAAAATTTCTATCACCGTGAACCGCTTGGCTATTCTCATCTTGTTATAACTGCCATGTATCTCGGACTTAGTCTGGTGATAAAGTTCCAGCATTACCGCAAAAACGGAAAACTTCGGTTCTTCCCTATATGGATGTTCCTGTTGCCTGTTGCTGTCGGCGCACTGACACAGATATTCATGTACGGCGTTTCAATTGTATGGTGCTGTGTGGCACTCGGTCTTATTGGTATTCATATGTGTCTCCAGAATGAACTCGCATACATGGATCCGCTTACAAAGCTTTATAACCGTACATACATGAACTTCGTCATTATGAATATGGGAAACAAATACAGGGAAGTCGGCGGCATCATGCTCGATATGGACTACTTCAAGGCTATAAATGATACCTATGGACATGAGGCAGGCGATAATGCGCTGAGTGATATATCAACTATTATTAGAAAATGCATTCCTGACAATACTATTCCGATTCGTTTTGCAGGTGATGAGTTCATTATCTTCTGTCCTGAATACAACGAGGACAAGATGGACACTATAATTGGTGACCTGCGATTTGCTACTGATCAGTTCAATAAAAAAAGCGAGCGTCAGTATAGACTTTCTTTTTCTGCAGGCGTGAGTATTCTTGATGAAAGCAAGGATGTTGATGTATTCCTCAAGGAACTTGACGAGAGAATGTATGAGGAGAAAAAAACAAAGCATCGCCGTTAAGCCTGAAAACCGCTGTTTTACGCCGCACATTCATTGTGCGGCATTGCTTTAAAAAAATTTTTTGAAATTTTTTGAAAAAAATTCAAAAAAGGTATTGACAAATCAAAAAATATCTGCTATAATATTAAAGCAGTCAGGTGAGGGACACAAAAACTTCACTAAGATTAATATGCGAGTGTGCTGGAATTGGCAGACAGGCACGTTTGAGGGGCGTGTGTTGCATGACGTATGGGTTCAAGTCCCATTACTCGCACCATTAAAACCATTTGCTTTAAGCAGATGGTTTTTTTGTTTTATCAGAATGATTTGACAGAATGGAGTGATCCTATGGACATCAGCAAATTTTATAACGGAGACTGCTTTGATGCTTATGAGTATCTCGGCGCACATCTCTCCGATAAATGCACTATTTTCAGAACTTATGCTCCGAATGCCGCAAAAGTTTCGGTTATCGGCGATTTCAGCAAATGGAAGGATATTCCCATGAAGCCTGTCTTTGACGGAAGATTCTATGAAGCCGAAATTCTGGAAGCCAAGGAAAAAATGCGGTACAAATACCGTATCTATGACAAAAAAGGCGGATTCACCGACCACTGCGATCCGTACGGATTCGGCATGGAGGTGCGCCCCGGAACTTGTTCAGTGATACACAGAATCGATGATTTTCATTTCAACGACGAAGAATGGCTTGAAAAACGCACTGACGGACGTGACAAGCCAATGAATATATATGAAGTTCATCTTGGTTCGTGGCGCAGAAAAGCCGCTGATGAGGATTCTGATGACATTGCCGTGCAGGAGGGATGGTACAGCTATTCCGAAATTGCGGATGAACTTGTGGAATACGTAAAGGAATTCGGCTATAACTATATCGAGCTTATGCCGATAAATGAGCACCCATGCGATGAATCGTGGGGATATCAGAGCACCGGATTTTTTGCTCCGACTTCACGCTACGGAACACCTTCGGAACTTATGGAATTCGTGGACAAGTGCCACAAGGAGGGGATAGGTGTTCTGGTTGATTTTATCCCTGTGCATTTTGCTGTTGACCATTATGCACTCACTGAATATGACGGCACTAAGCTTTATGAGTTCCCAAGCGATGAGGCAGGCTATAATGAATGGGGAAGCCGCAACTTCAACCATGCCAAGGGCGAGGTGCGTTCTTTTTTGCAGTCTGCCGCAGATTACTGGCTGTCGGTCTATCATTTTGACGGCTTGCGGATGGATGCGATACGCAATGTGATATTCTTCAACGGAGAAGAATACCGTGGTGAAAACCGACGTGGAATTGAGTTTATAAAGGCTATGAACTGCGGACTGAAAGCACGTCACCCTTCTGCTGTCATTGCCGCTGAGGACTCCTCTGCATACCCAAAAGTTACTGCTCCCGTTTTTGACGGCGGTCTTGGATTTGATTATAAATGGGATCTGGGCTGGATGCATGACACGCTTGAATATTTCCAGAGTGCGCCTATGTATCGTACCCGTGACTATCACAAGCTGACTTTTTCTATGCTGTATTTCTATAATGAGCATTTTATTCTGCCGCTTTCTCATGATGAAGTCGTGCACGGAAAAGCCACTATCGCCCAGAAAATGAACGGACAATATGAGGATAAGTTTCCGCAGGCAAGGGCAATGTATATGTACATGACGGCTCATCCCGGAAAAAAGCTGAATTTTATGGGAAATGAGTTTGCACAGCTTCGTGAATGGGACGAAAAGCGTGAACAGGACTGGGATATGCTGAAATATCCTATGCATGACTCGTTCCGTGAATATATAAAGGCGCTGAATAAAATATACCTGAAATATTCTGCACTTCACTATGACGATAATCCGACGAATTTTATGTGGGATGACTGCAATTCTGCCGAGCGCTGTATATATGCAATACGCAGAAAAAGCGCCGACGGAGATATCCTTGCTGTGCTGAATTTTTCGGACTGGTTTCAGGCTGATTATGCCGTGACAGTAGGTGAGGGTTTTGAGCCTGAATTACTGCTCGATTCGGATAATCAGCTGTACAGCGGACATACTCCCGACGGTAAAACTGTCTGGAAATATGTCAGGGATAAACTTTTAATGGATATTCCTCCGTTCAGCGGCAGAATGTTCCTTCTGAAAAAAGTAATCAGATAAATCAAAAAACACTATACAAAGTAGTCAGACGTGTCTGCATAAAATAAGCCAAAAAAGGGATGCATCAGCATCCCTTTTTTCATGAATAATTTTTGGCTTTTCGGTAATCAACAGAGCCTGAGAACGGATCATAGAATATCTCATCATTGTCGGCATCTGCGATAAGGTAGCAGTTTTTATAAAGTATCGGAATAAATCCGAATTCTGAGAGGACCTCACGTTCAGCATCACTGTAAGCATCAACGAGAGCGGCGGCAGAAGGACATTTCAGTATATCATTTCCGCAGGTCTGTTCGCCGTAATATTCGGTCAGACAGTCTGTTTCCTCAAATGCTCTTATAAAGGAAAGACCGCTTGAACTTCTGCCCTTCATCGGGTAGAGGGCGATACTGTAGTCGCCGCTTTCTATCCTGTCATAGAATTCGTCATTTGTGACATCTTCAATGCCGATGTAGATGCCGAGGGTATCCTGCCATGCCTGCGAGAGAACATGGAGAGCACCAGAGTTGACAATTGCCGAATTTACCAGTATTTTTGTGCTTTCGACCGAGCGCTTGCCGATTTCAAACTTTGCTTTTTCAAGGTAGCTTTTGGCATCGGTGACGTTATAAACATCAAACTGACTGTCGGACGAAAGTTCACGGTAGCTTCTTCCGAAAAGGTGTACCGCAGGCGGAATTATGCCGTATGCCGCAGAAACATCGCTGTTGAGCTGTTTGCTGAGTGCATTGCGGTCAATTGAAAGTGACAGTGCCTTTCGCAGGTTAAGATTTGAGTATGTTTTATCATCAGGGTTGAAAACAAGGCCGAGAGTTACGGCTTTACTGCTTGATACTGCATATTTTTCAGGATTATAGCCTGAGCAGTTATATGAAGCAAAACAGGCAGTACCTTCCTCCTTGAACTGCTGACGGATGTCCTCCTCGGAACTGAGAATGTCAAAGCTGAGGAAAGTCGGCGATATTTCGTAGCTTTCGTTTTCATTTATGTCATTTTTCTTCATGTACAGGATATTGTTGTGACCGTATGGATCATAGAACCACTGACGGATGAAGAATGCTCCGTTTGACATTACGGATTCATCGTCAAGACCATATCTGCCCTTAGTGGCATTGAAAAATTTCTCATTGCACGGATAGGCGGCAGGAGTTGTGAGCAGTTCGGGAAATTCTGCACATGGATAGTCAAGATTGATTTTCAGCACATAGTCAGAAATTGCGCTCACGCCTGCAAGTTCAAGAGCAAGTTCGCCTTTATTGATAAGTTCACCATGCTGAATGCAGATAAAATCTTTGGCATAAGGTGAATGCATATTCGGATCAAGCAGTCTTTTCAGCGCAAATACATAATCTGCCGCAACAACAGGGAAAAATTCACCCTGTTCTATGACATCGTTCTTGTTCATATCATAGAACCAGTAGTTGTCCTCACGCAGATAAAATGTATACTCCAGACCGTCATCGGACACATCATATGATTTTGCATTGCAGCAGCTTATATTGCCTTTTTTGTCAATATCAAGCAGACCGCTGAACATATTCTTTATAATGGTCTGAGAAGATGCGTCATCAGCATTCTGCGGATCAAGTGTACGTGGATTATTCAGCAAGGTCAGACTGTACATATAGCCTGAACCGCCGCTTCTTTCATCATTTCCGCATGAAACGGCAGACATGGCAAACATTGCCGCAGCCATAACAAGCGGCAGTATCTTTATTTTATTCTTCATTGATTCTCCTCTTAAAAAAGCACACCTGCAATTATGATGTACCATATCTAAGTACACTCGTTTTTGCATAGGTGTGCTCTGAGATCAGTTCATAAGGGCGGAAACGATGAAACCGCCTGCATTGTCGCCTGAGACAGTATAGGTTTTGTCTGTCGGGACGGGGACTTCGGTAGATGATCCGCTTGAAGCGGGAACGTAGTAAACGTTGTAGAGTTCCTTTCCTACGGCAATTTCCAGCGGATCACTGCTGTTATGCGTTTTGAGGAGGTCAATATATTCCTCAAGGCAGAGATTGTTCTGCTTTATGTAAACAGAGTGCGGAACACCGACATATCGGAAAGTATAGGTTCTTGCAAGTTCCTTTGTGATATCGTCCTTGCCTTCAGGGAAACGTACAATGAAGCCGAAATCTGCTGCATTTTCGTCTATCCATGAATAGTTTCCGACGGAAGAATAGTAGCCTGAACTTGACTGGTCTTTTGGGAAAATGCCGATATCGAAAGTTCTTGCTGAGTGATAATCATTGCATCCGCCCTGAAATCTTGACTGACCGCTGTTGTACTTGTCGTTCTGTTCTTCAAGGGTACGGTATCCGCCGATTACGGTAATATCATTGTCATTGCCCTGTTCGATGAAGCCCTTCATGAGGCCGTTGAGCTGCTGAATAACTTTGCCGTCAAGCTTGGTAACAAGGTCGCATACGTTATATGATGCAGTATCAATGTGGTCAAAGAGAGTTGTGAGTTCCACATCGCCTTCAGGGAAAGTATAGGCGTGTTCGGAATTTATGAGAACAAGATCCCCTTTATGTATATCGTCATTGCTGTGGACTTCGCTTGAGTATTTTGAAACGTCAGTGCCTGTTTCGGTAGGCTGAGTCTGGATTATGCCTGCGGCGTTTTCGTCTTTTGGTGCGAGGTTGTCAACAACGGTTGACTGTGACGGCATTTCCGTAGCGGCTGTCGGCACGATTTCAGAAGTTTCGGAAGTATGTTTGCCTGAAAGACCGCTTATAAGTGACGAGCCTACAACAGATACAGCGGCTATCGCAAGGACTGCGGCGGCTATTCTGTCATATCTGATCTTATAGCGTGTTGAGGCTTTTTTTCTTTTCTGATTTCTGCGTGTATTTCCATCGCTCATACAGATTTTTACACTCCTTCAAAAAATCATTCTATCAACCGTAAAAAACGGCTGAATATGCGTTTTGATCGTGAATGGAACAGGCTGTAATTTATACAGCATTTTTATTATACCACAGTTATTCCGCTTTGTAAAGAATAAAATTATGAAATAGTTATATCATAGATACACTTAACTTATGGGCACCTCTAAAAACCCGTTTTGAGTAAGAAAAAGCAGATAGGTACAGTAGATGCAAGAAAAGCCATCGAAGGCGTGCTTTCGCACTACGAGAGGGCTTGACGCAGCAGATCTATCTTCCTTACATAGAATTTCTGATATATATTTTTGCGATATTTTGTTCGGTGACATCAATACTGTCGGTTATGCCGTTCTCGCTGGACAGAGCTCCTGACAGCGGCAGAGCAATGCTTAAAAAGAACAATCTTTTTCTGTGTATAGGATGCTGCATACCGATGCTGCTTTTGCTGGCATCAAGAATTGAATATTATTTTGCTGATAAGAAAAGATTTGGTGACAGATATACTATCTGGGATGAATTCCCGATTTTGCCGACACTGTTTTTCATGATACCGTTGGTTGTTTTAATTACATATATTGTGCTTGGATTCGGCTTCAGGCGCTTTGCATATGCCGATACGGAAAAAATTAAAGACAGCACATTTGCAGAATGGCAGGGAAGCGATGGTTCAGGCGAATGGAAAAACGGCGGCTCTGAAAACAAATAACGAAAACGGCATATCTTGCTTTTATGGTTAAACTGACGAATTATTGCGGTTTTCAGCCTGCACTCAAAAAAATCCTTGCAATTTGGAAAAGAGTATGATATAATATTAACGTTGGGGCTGATGCCCTTTAAAAGAAAATTCTCAGGAGGAATTTATTTATGTTAGTTAATGCTAAAGAAATGCTCGACAAGGCTAAGGCAGGCAAATACGCTGTTGGTCAGTTCAATATCAATAACCTTGAATGGACTAAGGCTATCCTTCTTACAGCTCAGGAGTGCAATTCACCTGTAATCCTCGGTGTTTCCGAAGGTGCAGGCAAGTATATGTGCGGTTTCGAGACTGTTGCTGCTATGGTTGCTGCAATGGATAAGTCACTCGGAATCACTGTTCCGGTAGCTCTCCACCTTGACCACGGCTCATATGACGCTTGCTACAAGTGCATCAAGGCTGGTTTCACATCTATTATGTTCGACGGTTCACACTTCCCGATCGAGGAGAACGTTGCTAAGACAACTGAACTCGCAAACGCTGCTCACGGTCTCGGCCTTTCAATCGAAGCTGAGGTTGGCGCTATCGGCGGTGAAGAAGACGGCGTTATCGGCAAGGGCGAATGTGCTGATCCTAAGGAATGCAAGATGATCGCTGACCTCGGCGTTGATTTCCTCGCTGCCGGTATCGGCAACATCCACGGTGTATATCCTGCAAACTGGGAAGGCCTCAGCTTTGAGACTCTCGACGCTGTTAACAAGGAAGTTGGCGAAATGCCACTCGTTCTCCACGGCGGTACAGGTATCCCTGACGATATGATCACAAAGGCTATTTCCCTCGGCGTTGCTAAGATCAATGTTAACACAGAGTGTCAGCTCGTATTTGCTGAGGCTACAAGAGGTTACGTTGAGGCCGGCAAGGATAAGCAGGGCAAGGGCTTTGATCCAAGAAAGCTTCTCGCACCTGGTTTCGAGGCTATCAAGGCTAAGGTTAAGGAAAAGATGGAGCTTTTCGGAAGCGTAAACAAGGCATAATCAATATCAATATAATACAGGAAAAGGGACAGTTTCGGCTGTCCCTTTTCTGTTTATTCAGAAAAATCAAATTTTATCATTGCAAACGAAGTTCCGTCACTGCACACAGCAAGCAGTATATCATTGGTTTCGTTCGCGGTATAGATAAGATCATCGCAGTACAGTTCGCAGAATCCCTCCCACTGGTCTGGGAGACGGTACTGACCTTGAAAATCCGATGCTTTGCCAATGCATTCTTTTGCGGTATAAGGCGAAGAATCACGGCAGAATGCATATGTCACGCCGTTGTATTCTACTACAGGTATCATATGAGCCAGACTTTCGATTTCAGGCATTGTAGTCACGGCGGCAGTCTGCGTTGTAACAGCTTCGGTTTTTGCGGCTGTTGTACGTGCAGTGGTTACAGGCTTTGTTGTGACTTTTGTGCTGATTACAGGCTTTTCTTCGGCAGTTGCCTCGGCGGCAGGTACTTCTGTTTCGGGTTCGCTGATCTCGTCGCATTCTGCTGATGTTTCGTCTGTTTCTGTTGATATTATGTCATTTTTTTCGGTCTGCGCTGTTGTTTCAGCGGCTTTTTTTACTGCTGTTTCCGTTGATTTTGATGAATATGTGGTGACTGCGGCAGTCAGGGAAGTGACCTCCTCATTTGCTGTGGCAGGTACGATATATGACTGGTTTTCTTCTGAAATTTCAGGCGGCGGAGTGAGTATTCCGCTGTGCCATAGTCCTACTCCAACAATTGCAGCAGCACATACAGGGCATATTACTGCAATATTTCTGCGGCGGCGTGCTGATTTTACGGCTTCATATTCGTGGATGCGCTCAAAAACAGCCTTTGTCATTTCGTCATGGTTTTTCATAGTCAAAATCCTCCATTTCGAGTTGTGATCTTAGTGATTTTCGGGCACGGGACAGCAGAGTTTCAATATTATGGACGTTTTTCTTCATTATTATTGCAGTTTCCTTGTTGGACAGCTCCTCGAAATAAGTCAGCCACAATACCTGACGATATTCAGGTTTAAGATTCCGCATTGCACGGTGTACGGCGATTTTTCGCTCCTCACGTATGTATGCGGCTTCAAGGCTTTCCTCATCGCTTGCAAGTTCAGGGGTATCATCGAGGTTTGTCTCGGTATATTTTGAGCTGTGCCGCAGATAGTCTATGGCGATGTTTCTGCCGATGGTGTAAAGCCATGTCCTGAATGAGCCTTTTCCTTTGTCACGGGGCTTTTTTGTGCCGAGAAGTACGAATGTATCTTCTGCAAGGTCTTCTGCTGTATGGATATTTCCGACAATGCTTGTCAGATAGAAAATTAGTCCGTCATTGTAATCACTGATGATTTCCGCAAGTCCGCTTTCATCACCATTGTCACGGAAACGGCGGTAGCTACTTGCACCGTTATCCATAGACATCTCCTTTCCGAAAGACGATTACTGCGCCTTTCATTTATTACACGTAAAACGCTGACAAATCCTCACAGTGATACAAAAAATCTGCACAGGAATTTCCGTGCAGTTTTTGTGGTGTAGATGTATTTGTAGGGAACGGCATCCCCGATGTCCCCAAACTCTCTCATCTGCCATAAAGGGCTGTCGAGGATGCCAGCCCCTACAATTTGTCTGTTTTGCGGCAATTGTTTTTGTGTATGAAAAAATTATTACAGCAGCGGCGCAAACATATTGAGAATACTTCCTGCGGCTTTCATATGGAAGGGGCGTGCCTCGCAGTCATTGAGCGTGATAAGCTGTGATACTTTCAGCGTCTCATCAAAATCGGCCTTTATTTTTTCGATGACAGAGCAGTTATAGAGCACTGATGCCGACTCAAAATGCAGATAAAAGCTTCTGTAATCAAAGTTGACCGTGCCCACAACAGCAGTCTTGCCGTCAGCTACGAGACTTTTGGCATGGATAAAGCCGGGAGTATACTCATATACTTCAACGCCCATTTCAAGAAGGGCAGGGTAGTTGTTCCATGCTATCATATATACATACCATTTATCCGGTATATGAGGCGTGATTATCTGTATTTTTACGCCTTTTTTAGCCGCAAAACGCAGTGCATTGGTCATTTCCTCGTCAAGAATAAGATACGGCGTGGTGATGCAGACATATTCCCTTGCATTGTTGATAAGTTCAAGGTATACGCTCTTTCCGACAGGTTCATCATCAAGCGGCGAGTCGGAAAATGGCTGGATAAAGCCGTCATTCTTGGTTATCGGCGGAATTTCAGGGAAGAACAGCTCATATTTTTCAGGTGTGCCGAGCGGCTCCCAGAGCGCAAGAAACATTATGGTATAATTTCGCACAGCCTGTCCGCGTATCATGATGCCCGTGTCCTTCCAGTGACCGAAACGCTCAATTTTGTTGATATACTCATCGGCAAGGTTGATACCGCCGCTGAATGCCGTTTTGCCGTCTATTACCACACTTTTGCGGTGGTCACGGTTGTTCTGTATGGACGAGAGCATAGGGCGGAACGGGTTGAATTCCTTGCATTTTATGCCGTTTTCTTTCAGCTTGCCGAATATTTTCTTTGAGTTCAGCATACCTGTTCCGATACCGTCGTACATCAGCCTTACATCAATTCCTTCCTTTGCCTTGCGGATAAGTATTTCTGAAAGCTCGTCGAACATAACGCCTTTTGTAATGATGAAAAATTCAAGAAAAATGAACTTCTCTGCTTTTTCGAGTTCTTCCTTCATTGTCTGGAACTGTATCTCGCCAAGCGGGAAATATTCGGTCTCACTGTTATAGTACAGTGGGTATAGTCCGAATTTGGTGACGTAGCGTGAGAGATTGACTGAATCAGGACATTCGGCTTTAAGCTGTTCAGCCGTTTCACTGTCCTGAATGAGAAGCTGACGTGCTTTTTCACGGTACTGACTGTCTGCAAGCTTTGGCTGCTGTTTGGAAAGTCTTACAAAAATATAGGTTATACCGCCGAAAAGCGGAAATATACTTATCATTATCAGCCATGTCAGCTTGTATGAAGTCGGCTCGTTCTTATTTGTGATGTATATCGCAAGAATGATGTCGAGAGCAATCAGCAGAAGATAGACAATGTAGTATTTCTCACCAAGTGATGCGACCGAGAGAAATACAAAGCCGATTTGGAGCAGAAGCATGATGATGAATGCCGCATTTCTGCTCAGAAGTCTGCTTATGATTTTTTTGATTTTAATAATTTTCACTCCTTTTTGCCATTATTTACCTGTATATTTTCTTTGACATTGCAGATATATCGTGATATAATGGTAATTGACAGTAAATTGTCATAAGCTTGAATCTTGAAAGGAATACGATAAAATGAACACTATCAGACCATACGAAAGAAAAGTATACTACTATGAAACAGATAAAATGGGAATTATGCACCACTCAAATTACATCAGGATTTTTGAGGAAACACGAGTGTTCTTCATGCAGGAGGCAGGAATGCCTTTTGAGGATATCGAAGCCCGTGGAATAATGATGCCTGTACTCTCTGTAAACTGCGTGTATAAGAGACCGCTGGTATTTGATGAGGAGTTTCAGGTCATTGTTCAGATTGCAAAATTTAACGGTGTAACACTTCACCTGAATTACAGAATTGTCAGTAAAAAGACAGGTGAGCTTTGTGCAGAAGGCAATTCGTCACATTGCTTTACAAATATGGACATGAAACCTATCCGTATAAAAACAAAATTTCCTGATATATATAACTTGTTTGCGGAACATATTAATAGTATTTTATCATAAATTTTATTTTTTTGCAAGACTTGATCGAAATGAGCAGTATAATTTATTTTGGATAATCCTTATTGTATTTTTACACTAAAACTTTTCAAAAATGAGCAGAAAATATGTGAAAAATTGTCTAAAAACTCTTGACAAATCAAGGGAAATAGAGTATAATATAATCAGAAACCAAAGATAGCACACTTGGTTTTAAAAAAAGAAAAATAGAGATAAAAAGTAAAAATAGTTCAGAAAAGAAAGGTGTTGAAATCATGGGAAAATTCATTATCAAATCAACAAGCAGAGGTTTTAACTTCGGTCTGAAGGCTGTCAACGGTCAGATCATCGTAACAGGCGGCGAACTTTTTAATTCCATTGCTTCAGTTAAGGGCGGTATCGAAAGCGTTTTACAGAATGCTCCTATAGCTTCACTTGAGGATCAGACAGTTAATGGTTTCAAGGCACAGGCTCACCCGAAATTCGAGATATATAAGGATAATGCCGGTGAGTTCAGATTCAGATTAAAAGCTAAAGACGGCGAAATTATCGCTGTAAGCGAAGGCTATGTCAAGAAGGACAGCTGCAAAAACGGCATTGAAAGCGTAAGACGCAATGTTGTTAATGCCTGCGTTATGGATCCGCTTTAATTCTTATAATAATTTAAGGGACTGCTTCGACAGTCCCTTTTTCGTTTTGCTATCCCTCTATTTTACGTGCCAGAAACTGCGCCGCCGCATTTATCAGGCTCTTTTGCAGATCTGTCACTTCGGTACATTTTTCACTGGTCATAAACGCAACTGCTCCCGAAACATCACCTGCCGTAATAATTGGAACTGCCGCAATTGCTGTTCTGTCAGTACCCTCAGCCGGATAGAAATTGTTGCTGCTTCCGTCAGGACAAAAATACTGACCACGGCTTTCCATAAGTTCCTCAAGCTGTGCTGTAACTCTGCGCTCGGAAAATTCCTTTTTCGACACTCCGGCTGACGCTGTTACATGGTCTTTGTCAAAAATTACTACAGGACAGCCTGCGATCTTGTACATGATCTCCGCTACATACAGCGCATTTTCACTCATCTCGCTTATCGCAGAGTATTTCTTGAATATTACTTCGCCTTCGCTGTTTGTGTATATTTCAAGCGGGTCGCCCTCACTGATAACATTGACACTAAGAATTTCGCCCTTACTTGTCGTAATATGGGCGATTGGCGTGAGGTTATCGGATCTCTTAGTGCCTGAATCAAAATTTGCGTCTGCTCCTATAGTTTCAGGCTGAAGTTCAGCCGGCATTCCTGTTTTAAGCAGAGCATCTATATCCGAACGCAGCCTGACGTTAATACGGTCAGTGAATATGTCGATACGGTCAACGATAAAGTCAATATCAACTTTATTAAGCTTATCCTTATTCAGTATAGCATCAAATACATCCATAACTGTTCCGGCAGTCCGATTGACAGAGATGATCGCATTATGCTTGTCAGTCGCAAGCTGTATCTGATTTCGGAAGCCCTCTATCTGCTTCATCAGGTCAGTCACTTGCTCCTGATATACTTCCTCAAGCATATCCTCCTGATCAGGATGCTTGGCAAGGTCTTTGATATGCTGACGGCTCAGAAATTTCATTTCTGTTTTGGCATCTTCCATTCTCTGCATAAGAATTTCTATAACGTTCTTGCTTGAAGATGTCTCTTTCTTTTCTTTATCAATGGACTTTTGCAGAGTATCAAGCATATTTTCGGAATTTTCCTTTACCTTCTGAATAAACGATCTCAGCATTTCGTCAAGAACTTCTACTCGGATATGATGTGAGGTACAGCCTTTTATACCTCGTTTGTGATATGTTCCGCAGCGATAGGCTTGGGGGATATCACCTCTGCTCATTGCAAACATCGGACTTCCGCAGTCTCCACAGAATAAATGCCCCGTATAGATATTCTCAAATTTTTTTACCCCTCGGTATCTGTTGACAGAACGTCCCTTCATCTGCTCCTGAACGGCTGAAAACAGCCTGTAATCTACAATGGACTCATGGTTGTTTTCGATAACAATATGGTCTGTCTCCTGTAGCTTCATATCGCCGCCGTTTATCTTCTTTCGGCAGTACTTACGCTGTCTGAGAGTGCCGATATAAAAATCATTGCTGAGAATAGTGCTGATAGTGACAATGCTCCACGCATCTTTAGATCGTACTGTATACTCCTCACCATCAGCTTCTTTACGCATTTCCTCTACCTTTCTCGGAGTGGGGATATGCTGATCTGTAAGATAGTTTGCTATCCTCTTATAGCCCCAGCCATCTGCATAAAGCTGAAAAATCTTTCTTACTACCTCTGCTGACGGCTCATCAACTTTGAATTTCATAGTCTTGGTATTAGTCATAACATAGCCATATGGGACAGCACATATCCATTTGCCTTCTTTCTGGCGATTGTTGATAACTGCCTTGACTTTTTTTGATGTGTCCGTAACCGGCATTTCATTTACAAGGAAGCGGAACTGAATCTGCATCCAGTCATCTGATGTCGGAAAGTCGATACCGTCGCCGATAGAAATTATACGCAGTCCGGCATCACGCAGGTCTTCAAGCTCTACTAACCCACGGCTTGTACGGCGTGAGAAACGTGAAAAGTCCTTGATGATAAGGATATCATATTCGTGGCGGAAAAGCATTTTACGAAGTTCCTGATAGCTTTCACGCTGTTCAAAAGTATAGCCTGAACGGTCACGGTCAGCGAATATATCAAGCTGTGCATCGGAAAATGTTCGTGTCACATAGTCCGTTATAAGAGCTTTCTGGTTCTCAATAGATGTGTTATCCTTATCGAGTTCTTCATCTACCGAAATTCGGCAGTAGCCTGCAATTCTAAGCTTCTTCTCCATAACGCCGCCCTTTCTATACAATGTTATCTATACAAAATAAATCCATCTGTTAACATTGTATCATATGTAAGTTGTTTTTGTCAAGACTAAATAAATGGCTGCACTTTAAGTGCAGCCCAAGTTAGCAATAAGCAATTTTTTGGTATTGTTGCATAGATCCTCTTTCCCTGACATGAAGAAGACCACCTTGCACTTTTTAAAATCAGCATTTTTGAGGAGCAGATGCGTCAGTTCTGCACAATCATACTGCTGTTGTTCAGCATTAGTCATCCATACCTCAATGAAGCCTTTGTTTCGCTTGTCAACAATCTCCACGCATCTGACCTCCTTTCGTTTTGATTATGCCCGATATTCTTGAATGTTATACAAAAATAGCATTATTTCGGACTGGATTACGGCTGCTTATCTTCATTTATACTATTTATGTCTCGAGCAGGTACGAACGTTACTGTTTTTCCCTTAATCGTTGTTATAACGTTTTCGTCACGATAGCGGCTGTAAAATATTCCATTATCGAAACAATTACCCTTCTGAAGAGTATCTGCTTCAAACTTTTCACATTTGAAGCGGTCAGCATAGTAAGCAAGGTCGTTACCTTTTGAACGGTAGCCACGGGTTCTGCCGCAGTTGCCTACAACTTTTCCAAATGCAGTTGTTGGGTCAGGAAACGCCTGAGAAGCCAGCAGCATTGTAATGCCGTGCTTACCTCCTTTGCGGAGAATGGTGTTTAGTGCGCCTTTTTCATGGAGATATAAATCCTGCGCTTCATCTACTACAACCGTAAATCTTTCGTAAGGATGACACTGCTTGTAACTGTATAAACTTTCGAGTAGGATATCAACGATTTCTGAGCCTTTGCCAACACAGTCATCACCAGTTGAGATAACGATTATAGGCCTTTCTTGTGTTGAAGCAAATTCTCCCCAGTTGTTCTTACTTTGAGGGGTTTCATGAAGATCATCAAGAACAGCATCAAGCTTGTATAGCAGTTTACGATGTATCATGTCTTGTGTTGCTGCTTCATCCTTACCCGTATTTTCACAGATATACTTGGAAGTGTCAAATATGGTCATATCAGAATTATTTTTCAAATCACGAAGCATACATTTAATGGCATTTTTCAGTATTTGTTCTTCATAACTGCCAAGTGTTCTGGACATCATCGCATAAACCCTTAATAATCGTTCTTTCTTGTCCTTGTAGGTCAAGCAGCCACGCAGGTCAAGAAGATCAATAGGAAGTCCGTCTTCGTAGACATTCCAAAAGAAGAAATACTTTTCTCTAAGTTCAGTGCCTATGTGCTTGTCAATTTCCAGTGGAGAAAAACCACCGGTCTGGTCAAAAATTATCACAGCGTCCGCACCTTCAACTTCAACTTTTTCAATAGATCTGTTGACTAATGCGAATGTCTTTCCAGAACGGGTAGCACCGAAATAGACCTCATGGAGATTTTCATCCATGTCAGGGGTGAAAACATATCCTGCTGTCTTTGTACTATCTGCATTATAAAGTATCGGAACAAATCCAGCTGGATATTCTTCAACGGTAAACCAATATTCGTTATTTATTATATCATCGACATATGCTTTAGCCTCAGTAGTCAACACTGATCTTGAGTAAGAGAATATCTCAATATCTTCAAGAACTCCTGCATCATATGCAACCTTTAGTTTCCTTTTGTTGGTATGGTTGCCTTTGAGCAGTCCTTTTAAATAAAGGCATCTATTGAGTTTTACCATACTATTTAAGGGGATTTTGGGCATAATGACATTTTTTATGGTGTCATCGTTTAAATTAAGTGACTTATCCTCGTCTCTGATGAAGGCAGTGTATCCGTCATCAGAGTAATACAAAGGTCCAATCTGCTTGGCTATTTTAAGCTCTCCATTGAGAATAGCAGTGCTGACTGCCGTTTTGAATTTACAACAGATAACGTCATTAATAGTTGATTTTGATGTCGCTGTAGTCATGAACCAATGAAGTATGGCTTCCAAATCAGAATCGGTTACAATGTTTAATCGCATTAAAATATTGGCAGTTGCAAGTGTCATTATCATGGTATCTGTAGCCATATCTTCAGAATTGCTGATCATCTGACGAGCAGATTCAATTCCTTCGTATATGAGCTGGTCTGCTGTGTCCGGATTGCTGTAAATATAATTAATAAAAACATAGTCAAACTTTCCAGACATACGCTGCAAATTAGACCAATTTTTGACAGTATTTTCTTCATCGAAGTTGATATAGTATACAGGGTAATCTTCTGGAATACTTTCCGGGTTATTTGTGATAAACGTTATGATTTTACGTGACCTTTCCTCGGTATTGTTTTCTTCAGTGATATCCCAAAGTATTTCTTTGAAAGCATTATCCAGTGTATTTTTTTCATTAAAAATGTCTGAGAATGTAAAGATGACGGTAACGTCGTTAGCTGATACGAGTGTTTTTCTTATTTTTGTTATACGATCAGTAAGTTCCTGAACCACCATCGATGTGTAATTCTTACGCTTTGTAAGAGCAATTGCTGTTTTTTTTAAGTGTTCATTGTTGTACGAAAGAACAAAACCGTGATCAGAATGAAGACCTGCTGCCTCAAACAAGGGCAGGAGGATGCTTTCAACACGTATTATGGTTGCCAGTTTAGATTCAACTCTATTCGGAAGAGAATTACGATAAATAGTCGACATGTCTTTGAGTAAGAGCTGACAGGAAACCATTTTATGTTCCCTTACCTCTGATGGAAACAAGTCTTCCAGTCCCTGAATCACAGAATCAGACGATATATATGTATACTTTCCGTTTGAAAGTTTGACTCCGCCAGCATGCTTAGGAATGGTCAAGAACATTTTATTGTGGCACTCACGAACATCATGCAAGAAGCTTTCGTACTGCAATTTTACACTTACATTTAATCCCTTTCTGGCAAAAGTTGTCTGCTTGCGGAACGCTTCTTCGCTGATGTTGCCGTTTATAAAGCACAATGGATTTTTCATGGAATTTAAATATACAAGTATAGCCTCGCATTTACCTGTTGCAATAGGATTAACAATAAGCACCAATACTGATGTTTCTTTCCAGACGAACTTGTGCTTTCCTGTTTTACTATTGATCTCATGATATTCGAGGCTGTATTGGTTTTTGACCAACAAATTTTCCTCATAAAGCTGATTTGTTTCGAATGTATCCGGAACAAAATCAGAAGGCATCAATTCTACGTTACCGACAGAATAAGTTTCACTAATCAGCGAAGAGGCTGAAGATAACTTTATACCTTCCTTTTTTATTCCTTCTTCCTGAAGCTGCTTTATTGCATCAATCATGAAATCTTCCTTGCGAGCATTAAACTTCTTCTCTGCTATTTCATTAGCGCGCTTGTCAGCTTCATTATTGATAATCACATTAAGCTCATCAGCTTTCTCAGATACAAATTCAATTTCACAGCCGCATTCATAAACAAAATCCCATAAGTTTTTCATAAAAAACCTCCGTTATACTATTTTAGAGGATTTACCTCTTATGAAAACATTATATAACAAATCTGTTGAAATGTCAGGGGACATTTTGTACCCCAAAAACAACGCAAAATAGAAGATTTCATTGTATCGTAATATTCACATTGACTTTAAATCTTAACTTTTCAAAAAAGTTACACGTAGCCAAACTGTGCTTTTATGCCTAATTATAGCTGTTTGATTGCGTTTAGTGTAACAGTGCAAATTTAAGATTAATTGGTTATATATTGAAAAGAGAAAGGGGACATTCTGTCCCCTTTCTCTTATTTATTTTTATTTTTTATTAACGGAGGAAATCCTCTTTTCTCCAAAAATTTATCCCATTCCTGTAAAGAGGCATTTGTTATTAAGAGCAAAAAATTATACATTTTATTCTTTGCATTGCCATTTTCCAAAGTCAAGTCTGCCATGTGTATCAGATATATAGAAAGATTGCGTTCTAAATTAAGCTTATTACATATTATCATAAGATTTTCTATGTTTGGGATTCTGTTTTTTCTTTTTTCAGGATTAGCTAAATAGGCTTTTAAAGTTTCTTCTTTTAAATAGTTTTCATCAACCATGTCAGAAATTGTCTTGTTTTTCTTTTTCATAAGGAATCTAAGAGCATCGCGAAAATTATCGATATTGGATATTTTCATTTCAGCAATGATTTTATCAGCTATTTCATTTTCTTTTGTTATATCTTCATACATACAAAGGTATTCAAGTGCTTCATCAGTTAATTCAAGTTTATTATCATTTTCGGTAGAATAGGCTCCATCTTTCAGCTTACATAAATAATTACCTGTAGTAGATGCATAAACTTTGCTGATACATTCGTGATAAGATTTAAAAATAAGGCAACATTTGTCAGCGTGTTTATGTCCATAATCTGTAAGAATAAAGCTTAAATTTTCGCCTGTCACAATAGGCTCAATATACTTTGCATCATATAAACAAACAACATATCCTGTATATACACATATCCTATCATTTATAAGCTCAGCAAATTCTTTGTTTTCTTTCAACAGTATCTCATAGTTGCTGCGATCTATAATAAAGGTTTCATTCTCTTTTAATGTTCCCTGAGGAAAAGTGAACGCCGGATATGTTTGTCCGTCAACAGTTACTAATAAACCGTCAACAAAATCATATCCTAACTGACGCAGACGTTTTTTTACTAATTCTTTAGGAATGTTAAAATCTTTTTCTAATTGTTTGAGAATTGTTTTTTTGTCACGTATTTTTTTCAAATTATAGCCGAGTTTACTGGTATATTCAGCTATTGCTTTTTCAACAAGTTGTTTCGGCATAGCTACACGTATAGCAAGTTCGTTTGCTTGCCATTCTGCATACCAATATGCTTTCTCTTTTAGCGACAAAGTTTCATCAAAAATAATTGTTTCAGCTGAACAATTCATACATTCGTAGTTTCCATCAATAAGCTGCAATATGTTAAAATATAACCGATGCAGGTTCCAATGTACAAGTTCGTGTGCAGCTATTATTAAATCATCATATGACGACATTTTATTTTTATAATATTTACTGTTAAGAAGAATAGAGTTTGCTGGTATATATGTGTTAGGAAAAGGTTCGTCCATATTTTCTATATTGTATATAGTGGCTTTTGATGGCTTGAGATATAATCTTCCCATGCAATCGTCCGGAAGATCCGCAGGCCACATAGACATATTATCAGTTTTTTTATATTTTTCTTTAATTTTAATTGGATTGAACCTATACTTGTATTTATTATAACTGCAAGTTTGAGCATATAGTTCAGAGTGTACTTCCAACGCTTTTTCTTCAAGATCATCTTTTGATATATCCGGCAAACCAAATAAAGATACTATTTTGTCTTCCTGCACTTCTGTTTCATCTATTTCCCGAATAAAGTCTATCGTCATATTTGAAAATCCAGAGATGACATTGCCGATTATGGTTATACAATAAAATCGACTATTAGTATCATTACTGTCGGCATCAACAACTTTGGCTGAAACATCCATTGAAATCTTTGTTTCCATGGAAGGTAAATTGTTACATCTTAGAGAAAGTATTGAAATATCTTTTAAGATATCATTGCGGCTGCAATTATTTGATTGAATGTAAGCGTTTGCTTTATTCAAAATAACATCTTTCTTATTTTCGTTGATATAATCTTTTAAGCTCTCATACTGTACCATAACCAACCCTCCATGTTTTGATTCATTGTCTATCGTTCAAATCAAAAATCACATTTTCCTAAGCAATTACGTTTTTTTAGAAAAATCAGATTGCGATTTTCTCGAAAAATGCCTCTTTTTGAGAAATTTGAGATTTTAATTTTTTTCAAAAACGTAATTGAATCAATTTTCCTTATTTTTTTATTTCAGTCCCCGCTTTTGCGGGGACAAAATTAAACGCACTTTTTTACTTAAATAATTATCATGGGTCTGTCATAAATACCACACTACCCAATCATTAATGCAGTGTTGCATCATCAGCTTTGTCATATAATGTATCGTTAGTTATCCATTTTATCCCTTTGGCAATACGTTTTTCAGGTTCATTAAAATGTCCGCCGTTGTTCCATTCAAGAATATGACGAGACACATTTATATCGCCGCATACAAGCTCATACTGCCTGCGAGTGCAGTCTCCGACAGTTGCCATAATACGGTCACGAGCCTTTTCTTCACGATCACCGAGACTGAGATACACACGGCTGTTCTGCGGAGCGGTATGGCACTCGGCATAGCTTATCCAGTCTCCGAACCAAAGAGAGCCGGAACAGCTGATGACTCCGTCGAATGCCTGACTTTCATAGAAAGTCCATAAGCTGAACAGCCCTGCAAGTGAGTAACCGCAGAGGAGGCGATTTCCCGTCAGATTGTACCTGGTTTCACAGTGGGGAACGCAGTCATTTATGAGCCAGTCCAACGTTTGATATCCGCTGCCCAAGAATGACTTTTTTTTGTTCAGCGTGAACTCCCACGGTGAGAAGTCAGCGTTCCAGTCTTTGACCTCGTAAACGATATAATTGCACTTTGCGTCATTGCACAGCGCAAGAACTTTTTCAACAGTCTCGGAACAGTTATTCATCTCGCCCCAGTATATCGTGGGAAAATCAGTTCTGTTTATTATGATATGGCAGGTTATTCCGCCTATTTCTGATGTTTCCATTTTTACTCCATATATGTAGATTCAAGTGGCACTCTATTTCATAAAGCAGCCATAATTTTTCTTTTTTATTATATCATACCGCTCATAATATGTAAGTACATAAAAACATAAGCCGCCTCATACGAAACGGCAATTATGCAAATAATTTGACGTTTATATCAAGTATTCCTCTGGAATAGCTTAGTAGCAAGATAATCATAAGTCCTGATAACATAATCCTTAATAAGGCCGTAGTTAGCTCTTATGTCAGGGAATGCATTAGCGGTTTCTCTTTCAGCTGTTGATATACTATTTATGATAGTATCCCTATCAGGCATTTCAGCTTTTAAAACGCTGCAGCAGACTCCGTTTGCAAGAAAGCTGTCTGTGAACACATTGCCGTTATTATCATCTATTCTCGGTACACCCGTTGAGATAAGTCCGAGGTTATAGTCGAAGTACGGAGCAAGTCCGATTATTTCGCCTGTTGAACTGTTCCTCAGTACACCTGCATTCTGGTTATGCCTGTCATCGTTGTGGAGCAGGGCATCGTAGAATACCATCATTACATACGGCTTTATCAGCTTTTCTTCAAGTCTCGGTATAATATACTCAGGCTCGTCATGATCTGTGTAGTAGCTGCAAAAAGGTTCAAAATCAACATCAGCATTGTTTGTAAAATCCTTTGTGATGATAATTGTTGATGTGATGCCTGTTTCTTCTGATGTAGAGTGCTTTATCTCATATTCGGCAACATCAGTTCCCATAGCTTTCAAGAACTGATATGAGTAGTATTCGCTGATAAGTTCCTGTGTGTTTCCGTGTTTGAACATATACCAGTTGCCGTTTATATATCGCCATGCTTTTTCATAGCTTCCCACTGTGCCAAGTTCACGGTAACCTTTGGTGTTTCCGCTGTTTGAAGCAGAAGAACCATACAGTGCTATATCAGCGATTTCTTCGTTATATTGTTTTAGGGAGCTGTAATCAAGTTCTTCATCAGCTTTCTGTATCCACCAGTTATCGGTTATGGATATTCCGTGTCCAATGTCAATTACCTGTTCAATATCGTCAGGCGTTCTGAGACGCAGTGCTTTGAACAGCTTTCGAGAATGAGAACGATGAATGTCAACGCTCCTGTTGTCGAGCCATATCTCAAGCGGCATACCTATCGCAAAACAGGCAGGACACAGCGATATATTTAATATTTCATTTATTCCGTTTTCATCAGCAAGAGCAATTATCTCGTTCTTATGCATTATTTTGTAATTCATGTGTCCTCCCGTAATAATTAATTTTAGAATATCACATTAGGGCTAAAAATGTAAGTTAAACAGATAGCCGGGGGTATAGCTGTTATATTTATAGGGCACCTCTAAAAACCCCTTCTGAGAAAAAACAGCTATGCACAGCATCTGCTGTGTCAAGCTATCTTGTAGTGCGACAGCACGCCTTCAAGGGCTTTCCTTGCATCTGCTGCACCTATCGGTTTTTTCTTACTCAAAACGGGTTTTTAGAGATGCCATATAATCAAAAACTATAGTGAACGCAGAACTATTTTTTTCGTTCACTATAAATACCCATTTTCTCTTTAAGCCCGTCAATTGCCATTTCCACATCAAGCGTATGAAAACCAAGCCGGCATTTACCCATAATACGTGCATCGGCTTCCTGATATATTTCCTTGCTTGATTCTCCGGTGTAATAATTCCAGTACCTATACACGTAACCTGTCCGGTACATAATTTCCCGTGAGAATGCAATAAATTCTTTTTCAAATCCATTTAGCTCATCCTCAGGTTCTTCAAGAACGTATTCTTCACCTGCCCGTTGCAAACGGTCATAGGTATCATCAAGACAAGCTTATTATCAGACATAAAATTCTCCTTGTATGTTTTTTATATTATAACACATTATTTTGAGTTATTCAAGATAAATAAATCAATTTACTATAAAGATTTGCATTATGCTGAAAAACATTTCTGTCAAGATAATACTTTTATTTGGCACAAATTTTAATTTTCATTTGCAATTTAATAGTTGAAAATAATTTCGATCATATATTCAGATTCTACTTTTCAAAGCTTTTTGCATAATTGACAAATTTGTTATATTGCAAATAAAACACTCTCTGCGATGAACTTCTTTCTCAACTACAACTGTCAGAGAATACATTACGGAGCAGGCTGATACTTATACATGATGAGCAAATATAATACAACCAACGAGATCAAGAAAAAACGTCTTGGCTATGACAATATTACCGTTCAGCTGTCCAAGAAAAATACACGTTTTCTGTATAAGCTTATAAAGAAAGGCACCATAAGATTTACATTATGCTGAAAAACAAGTCTATCATTTGTCAAATAATTCTATCATTCTATTATGAGAATCAATCGCTGACTTTTCAAGTATACTATCATTCCAGATACGAATTATATTATCCTCAAGCAAATATTGAAAACGTCGCATTTTATTTGATGGCTTATATATATATGTATCACTGTATATCTCCATATCTTCATCAGAATTATTGACGTTTCCAAGTTCAGCAAGATAACCTTTTTCTGATTCGCTTTTATAGTTATCAACAAGCTGCGGTAATTCATTTTTTAATAAATTTAATAACGAATCGTAAGGAATCTTAAATTCTTCATCAATTGCATAATATGGAGTTTTTGATCCGTCCGCTATATTCAAATAAATATGATTATAATAGCTTATATCAACAATGCATCCATGAATATTTCCAAGACCGCCGATACTTTTTATCTCCTTCGATATTTTTTTCATTTCATTATAAAATGGCAGTAACAATTCTCTTACTTTTTCCGCATATGATTCCATGTTGTCATAATAATACTTGATATTTCTATTCAAAGCTTTTTTTTGCCACCCTCAAGAAGATACAATCCATGTGTTTCTTCTAAGACAAACATCATTAAATCACCCTTTTTTAAAACTGAAACAGAACCATTCCAACTATTGCCATTTGTTCGTAAAATAATACCTTTTTCTCTATTGAAATTAATATATTTTTCTTTGCTTATAGGGTGAATGCCGTCTTTGATGTCGGATAGATTAACAATCTTACTGTCAATGATCAATCTTTTCAGCTGCCACTTTTTTGCCTGATAACCGATTTGATTATCCGAAAAAACTGTTAACTTATCTTCAATTTTTCTTATTATATTTTTATGTGTATGCCCATTAATATAGATCCAGTTAGGATTATATGCATCTTCACACCAATCTTCAAACGGCATATGTGTAAATATAATAACTTTCAAATCACCGACAATTTCTTTCAGCTTTTTATATACTTTTAAGAATCGGTCAGATAAGATTTTTTCTTCTTCATGACTTGCAAGCATTTCACGATATATTCCATTTTCTGCATTAAATTTTGGATTTTTGCCTGCAAAGCCTATACCTCCAAGAATAATAACGGGTGAATTTTTAATCATGTTTCTTATGGAAACAGCGTCATATTCATTGATTTCTTTTTCAGTTATAACAGAAGATCTATTCTGACAATTAATATAGTATATGTCGTTATTTAAAAGCCATGTATGTTCAATTCCGTAAATATACATTGAATTAATTTTCTCTTTATATTTACAAATCAGATTGTCCACAGTGTCACAGCTTCTGTCCCATAATTCATGATTCCCTAATAATGCTGCTATTTTGCCGGTCCAGTAATATGCTAATCTCCTGTAAAAGAGTTCAGTAAGCTGAAAACTGTGTGAAACATCTCCACCAATAAGAATAATTCTGTTCTGATTTTTCTGATTATAATAAACTTTCAGCATTTTTTCTATCTTCTCATCAATAATTGGTATAATATCTTCTTCAATTACATTGCATTTATCTTTTAATTCATCTTTCAGCTGATGTTCAAGATGAATATCTGTAATATACAGAATATCAAAATTATTCCTTTCCGTTTTAGATTCCTGATATGTCACTGCCATATCAATATCGGCAGAAAGTTCCATTTTTCCACTATACTCATCTTCATAATCGCAGGAAATATCATATTTGATACTGTTTCCTCTATAAATCTCTAAGACATCCTGTTCAATTGTTTTACTAATGTTTCTTTTGTTTTCATTAATCCAACGCCACACATTATGTATTCCATATTTTTTAATTAGTGCATCAATAACTTTTTCATTATTTAAAATCTGCTTTTTCATTTTGCTCATAATTTCATCTGTTCGTCCATATATATATGGATCATTCAGAAATATCAACCACATCTTGATATCTGTAAATATTTGCGGAATGAACAAAATATTTTTATGATCATAATTAAAAACTTCTTGACTGTTTTTGGCAGTCCATACTTTTTCAGGTATCTTTTCAATTGAAGAAGGAAAATTTTCAATAATTTCTTTTATTAAAGAATCTGAAAATCTTTTTTTAGGAATTAAGCTTATTATTTCATCATTTAATTCTATGGCATTGAATAAACCTTCGTCAGATAATGATGATATAAGTCCTGTATCTAATGTCTTGGGTTTATAAGCTAAATATTTCAAAACAAGTTCTTCATTGACCATTTCTTTTGGAATATATTTAAAAGGATATAATATCAATTCACCATCAGATTTAACAGAGTTATCAATTATAATATCAATAACAAATTTTGTCATAAACTCCGTCGGAACAAATTTAACTGCACATACATTACTCTTTACAGCTATTTCACACAGTTCTTTTGTTTTGTAAGGAACATATTGAAGCAGCTCACCATATGCACACACAGCTTTTTTACATATTTCTTCATTTCTTAATTCAGACGGAATATAGATTATATTTCTTATATCCGAATTTATTATATATTCTATATATTCAACTTTAAATAATTCGGTTGGGACATGTTGTATATTATTTCCATTCTGAGACATAGCAATATCACAGATTTTTTCATCCTTTATCACATCCGGAACAAATTGCAAAACAGATGCATTTGATTGCACCGCAAGTTCACAAAGTTCGTAATCTTTATATTTTTCAGGAATATATTCAAGTAATGCTCCGCTGTTTTTAATTGCTTTTCTACACATTATCTTTGTTTTGAATTGATCTGGAATATATGCAATATTGCTTATATCGTATCTTACAGCTATATCACATTTATCGGCATCTTTATATTTATCCGGGAAATAACGTATAGCATTGATATTTTGACTAAAAGCTTTGTCACAAAGTTCCTGATCTTTAAATTTTTCATCAACATATTCCAAAGCAAGTCCATCTAAATCAATCGCACGAACCACCATTCCTCTTTTTTGTAAATGAGAAGGAATCTGCGCCAATAGTTCAGTTGATGGTGCATACTCAAATTCTTTAATTAAATCAGTGACTTTTTTGTTGCTTTTCATATGCTTCCCTCTTTTCATTTAATTTCTGCTTCCACATAATTTATTTAGTTATATCATTTACTGCATAAGTATCTCCATACATACGTGGAAAAGTTTGTAGATTGGCTAAGATGCTTTCTATGGCTAGGATCACCCCCGTACACACGGGGAAAAGCTTAATTCCGCTGAATAAATCCACCCCATTCCGACATCACCCCCGTACACACGGGGAAAAGTACGAACGTGCAATTTTAACAGGCTGTGGCGTAGGATCACCCCCGTACACACGGGGAAAAGAATGGCACAATTTTCTCAGAGCCCGAAATCACAGGATCACCCCCGTACACACGGGGAAAAGCTCAGCGCAAATCGTCAGATAAAAATTTAATTAGGATCACCCCCGTACACACGGGGAAAAGTCTCCTACTTTACCCATGATGTCACCTCCTTTGGGATCACCCCCGTACACACGGGGAAAAGAATAATAAAAAGTGAGGTAAAAGCTATGATTAAGGATCACCCCCGTACACACGGGGAAAAGCATAACAACTATATCAGAAACAGAACTGATGAAGGATCACCCCCGTACACACGGGGAAAAGATTTTGGCAGAATAACGGCGGTAAAACGATTGAGGATCACCCCCGTACACACGGGGAAAAGTAGTGACAGTCAAGAACACATTTGTTACTGTTAGGATCACCCCCGTACACACGGGGAAAAGGTGTCCATATTTCCATTATCGTCACCCCTATTAGGATCACCCCCGTACACACGGGGAAAAGTCGATGAAAGTGACATCGAGGATATGCAGCTTAGGATCACCCCCGTACACACGGGGAAAAGACTTTAGAAAATCATAAAATATAATTGACAAAAGGATCACCCCCGTACACACGGGGAAAAGTTTGGATTTGAAATCGTTGATGAAGAAACCGAAGGATCACCCCCGTACACACGGGGAAAAGATATCAATAATTACATTGATATTTTCCGTAACAGGATCACCCCCGTACACACGGGGAAAAGGCATCTCTGATAAATGATTTATCCGAAATACTAGGATCACCCCCGTACACACGGGGAAAAGCTGATGATAGTTCCACATTAACAAATGCAGTAAGGATCACCCCCGTACACACGGGGAAAAGTTACACAAAGTATCATATCGAGCTTGCTTAATAGGATCACCCCCGTACACACGGGGAAAAGAAAGTTTCATGGAAAGTCCAAAGCCGAGCATTAGGATCACCCCCGTACACACGGGGAAAAGTGTCTGCATCAAAAGCAATGACGGATTATACTAGGATCACCCCCGTACACACGGGGAAAAGAGCGGTCTTACAGGCGTATCACTCTATCAGGCAAGGATCACCCCCGTACACACGGGGAAAAGTTGCAACTGCCGCTAAATACAACATTGCAATTAGGATCACCCCCGTACACACGGGGAAAAG
>JAZUGG010000125.1:0-1816 GCA_045641105.1 Ruminococcus sp.
ACAAATTTTGTTGTTACAAGCGGTATTTCGGGATGGGCAATTCCATTTAAAACAGGCACAAAGTCTGAATATGTTATTATTGATGTTAAGTGCGAAAAATAATTACAGCAATGTGATTAGAAATTAAAAATACGGAGAAAAACAAAAGTCACTCTATTTTTGTTTATAAAGCAATACCGCACAAAGCCGTTAGATGTGCTTTGTGCGGTATTGCTTTTAACTGAATTTAGAGCAGATTCATCCGACTTAAGGCAACACCGCATAATTACCGCCTGACGGCTATGTGTGTGTCTTGCTTGAACTTTTTCCGTCATAGTACACAAAAGCTCCTTGAAATGCGGCAGCATTCCTGCGTCGTTTTTATGCACTCTGACAAAAAAATTTACTTCGCAATACTCACACATTAATTATGCGGTATTGCCTTAATAATATGTATTGTAACTTATCGGGTTATAAATAATTAAAAAAATATCGAATGCATCAGCTTTTTTGTTTTAATTGTTTAAATCGTAACGATATACTTTTTTTCTAATTGACTTACAGCGCTGAAAGTAGTATACTAATAGTTATGTTGTCTTAAAGAAAGGAAAGTGTATATGGAAAATAATAAGAAGGATATTTTAAAAAGGTTCACAAGATATATTATCGGACTTTTTATAATGACAATAGGAATAGCTGTTTCAGTAAAATCAGACCTTGGAGTATCACCTGTAAGTTCTATTCCTTACACAATGACAAGGTGCTGGAATATAGAAATGGGAAAAGCTACTATATGTTTTCAGAGTTTTCTTGTGCTGATACAGCTTTGTATACTAAGAAAAAAGTTTAAAATACGTGCATTACTGCAGGTTCCAGTCGGAATAGTATTTGGATATTTCGTTACATTCAGCAACTATCTTATTTCATTTCTGCCCGAAACTGATAATTATGTTATCCGTATTATGATGATTTTTGTAAGTATACTGATTATAGCAACAGGGCTGTTTTTCTATGTACCTGCAAACATAATGCCACTTGCATCAGAAGGAGTTATGCAGGCAGTTTCTGATACAACAGGAATTGCATTTTCAAAGATAAAAACAGCATTTGACGTTACAGTTGTTCTGATTTCACTTATATTATGTCTTGTGATTACGAAATCACTGGGCAGTGTTGGTATCGGAACAGTTCTTGTTGCGCTTTTTGTAGGAACAGTTCTTGGCTGGATTATGAAGACATGGTCAGCTTTTAAGAAAAAACGAACATGATAATTGTCAGAATAGTGTATTTCCATTTTTGAAAATCTGCATCATTTTGATACAAAGCAGTTTGTACAAATATGAAATAACGCAAGTTTGTCAGGTTATATAATTAATCATGTATTTGACATTTGCTGCTATTATGAACGCTGAGCCCCAATCTCAAAATTATACTTCACGATACCCTTATCAATTTTACTGAGAATACCGCCCTTGTCAACTATATCAACAGATTCATCGTCATTGAGAACAATTTCAAATTTCTGCTGATTAACTGCAGTAGGAGCAAGGAGTGCTGTTTCCACACCTTTCATAAACCACTCAGGTTTTCCGTTAGTTCCGCCACGAACCACCTGTTCAGCGGACTTTGATTTTCTGACTCTTCCGTTATTGACACCATAACCGACTGCAATTACAATAGCAAGACGTTCACCGCTTTTTATTTCAGCATTTACATTCTTAGGATTGAAAGTGCCTGCCCAGCATGTGTTCAATCCAAGCATCTGAGCATAAAGAACGATTTTCTGTCCGTAGTAGCCGATTCTCTCGTCAAGAGTTTCATCATCTTTGCCGATACA
>JAZUGG010000126.1:0-7937 GCA_045641105.1 Ruminococcus sp.
GGTGTACGAGGGGGACAGAGTCCCCCTAAGAAGCAGTAAACCGAGCGAAGCAACGGTTTACGGACTGTCCGCAGTCATATACCTCGGCTTGACCGACGAAAAAGCTTTAATCTATAAAAGTAAATGCTGTTGCCATGATAAAAACCCCCCCTGCCATTGACAGGGGGGGAGCAATATTCATAAAGAGAGATAAGTTCCGATGAATGAGAATGTAAAAAATATCAGACCGTATTTTATGAGTATGATAAACAGCATATTTATCGGTTTTACGCCGCCGACTGTGCCAAGCTGAGTTGCTGTCAGCGGTTCGCCGTGTTTTTTTATCCTTTTTACAGAGTGGACAACATATCGGAAATACAGCCTGTTGCCGATAAAGCAGAACAGAAAGTTAAAGGCAAGCTGAATGAACGAAAACAGCTTATCCGTTCTGTCAAGGTATGACCAGTTGTTCTGAATTACTGCAAGCAGAGTTTGCGGAATGCTCTCCACGTCGTTTTCAGCATAATCAGCAATAAGCAGAAGTGATGACGGTACAGAAAGAACAACGCTGACAATAGTCGCAAGGATAGCCCAGCTCCACATTTTTCTGTTTGCAAAGTAAAGCGACGGGAAAAACAGGCAGGTGATATTGAATGATATCTTAGAGCCGAAATCCTTCATGCGCTTGAATATCGGAAGATAATATATAGTATTGGTGTTTACGAAATCGGAAACTTCCCTGACGGTTGCGCCGCCTAAGTCCTCCTCGGGATCAAAGCCGAGATATGGCTTTCCGCTGCCGAGCATATTCTGAAATACTTCTTCGGCAGCTTCTTCGGTTTCATCAGCAGCAGCATCGGTTTCGATATCTTTATTCAGGTCATATCCGCACTGCTGGCATATTTCAGCATCATCAGGATTGGAAAAGCCGCAGTTTTTGCATATGACAGTATCTTTTTTTGGTTCGATAACAGCACGCTTCCATTTTTGACCTGTTGCATGGTAGCCTTCGTTGGCGCAGCTGTTATATTTCAGATAGCAGTCTCTGTGATGAGGCGAACCGCAGTCGGGACAAACGATGACCGAGTCATCTGCTGTGATCTCAATTCCGCAGGCTGCACACTTTTCGCCGATAAAATTCATGTTCCGTCCTCCTTATATTTCGATATTATTATTATAACACGTTTCTCTGTGAAAAATCAAGTGGTATATTGCGAATGATTGGTGAAAAAATCAAGTATCCGCTGATTGAAGTCCTCAGCCTCATCATAAGCGGCATGACCGAGCCCATCATACATATATATAGGGCATTTCAGCTTTTCGGCAATTTCTTCTGCCGCCGCCGCAGTAGTCACCTTGTCATTTCTGCCGCCTATGACGAAAACAGGGCATTTTATCCTGTCAAGCTGTTCATAATAGTCAAAATCAAGCAGCGACTCTGTCGAAATGATGAACTTTTCCCAGTTGGCAGGCTTCACAAGCTTTGCGGCAAGGGGAATAAGCCGCTTGTGCTTTTCAAGATATGCGTCAGAGTACATTGAGGTGAATGTGTCAGTATTCAGGGCGATATGGTCACGCTTTTCCGCATAGCCAAGCCATTTTTTCACACAGGCTGTCGTGACGGGATTTGAACGGCATATCGGCACGGCAAGCACGAGACTGCTTACAAGTTCAGGATATTTTTCAGCTATTATCTGTGAGATGATACTGCCCTGTGATGTGCCGAAAACAGCGGCTTTGCTTATTCCAAGCTGTTTCATGGCATATGCGTAATCATCAGCCATATCTTCAAGGGTACAGCCTTTTTCAAGGCGATCTTTCTTGTCGATCATGTATACTCTGAAATTGTTGAAAAAAATTCGGTAGCTTATGGACATAGCAAGCCCCGTGCCTCTGACATTGCGTGTGGAAAGTCCCGGTATCATTATAAGCGGCGTTTTGCCTTTTCCGAAAGCGATGTAGTCGATATATGAGTTATCCTTTGGAACTCTGCCTTCTTTTGCCATATTTCCTCCTTATAAACAAAAAAGCCCGTAAAAACGGACTTTTCAGAGTTATGGAGCTGATGATCGGACTTGAACCGACGACCTACGCCTTACCAAGGCGTTGCGCTACCGACTGTGCCACATCAGCACCAACAACATAAAATATTATACAACATATTAAAATAAAAGTCAATAGCGGTTAATATAATTTTTTATATTAACAAATAAACTTTGCTTGACATTTCGGCATTAATGTGATATCATATAGAAAACAGTGATCGGAATAAATCTTCGGTTTAAAGCGTTTCAGAGAGCTTCCGCCCGGTGCGAGGAAGTACGCCGCCAAAGAAACCTGCATCCGTGAGTTGCCGTGCCGAAAACATGATTTCATGGATATTACGTGCGGTCGGGTATGCCCGTTACAGCGTTCAGAGGTCGGCTCATGCCGATAAACTGAGGTGGTACCACGAGTGAATTCGTCCTCAGACAGCTTTGCCTGTCCGGGGAATTTTTTGTTTTCAGGAGGAATTATTATGAACAACGGTCAGCCATCACCAATCGTAAAGCTTTGCATGATACTTGGAATCTCTCTTATAGCCGCAATTTACCTTATTGCAACAGGCAGTGTGTCAACAGCTGTTATCGTCTTTATAATTATGGGCGGATTCGGGCTTTTCTCATATCTTGTCGAAACCCGTAACGACAAAAAAGCTGACAAGCTGAAAAATGATATCGAAAACGGCACTCTCTATGCAGAGGACGAATGGCAGGACAAATATCTCAGGTATAAATCAAGCCAGCCGTTTGCAAAGATAATCGGAACTGACATGAAGCATGATATGCAGAAACGCTATCGCATACCCAAATATTACGGTGCTCTGGTGCTTTCGGTATTCTTGCTGTTATGTGATGTTCTTCTGTTTATGATAAATATCATAGTCGGCATCGGAGGTCTGCTCCTTTTCGGCGGACTGCTGTATCTGTCGGTTTCGTCTTTAATGGGAAGACCTGTCAAAAAGTTCTATAACAGGACAGATGTCGATTTTCAGGCTGTGAATGATTCATACATGAAAGGTAATATGGTAGTTTTCCGAAATAACGGCATCAATGTCGGAAGCCGATATCTTGTTGCATTCAATGAGCGTAATGTCATTGCACTTGAACTTCAGAACGTCAGCGATATCACGAAAAATATCGTCAGAGAGAAAGAATATGTCAACAGCATCTATACAGGCGAAAATACCAAGTTATTTGCTGTTGTCAACAATGATACAAAAATTGAACTGCGTGACGAATTTCAGCTTGAGCTTATCATCGAGGAATTTCACAGGGCTGTCGGCAGGTGAGCAGCGGACAGCTGACAGCAGCGTAAAGAGTAACAATAGAAGAAAATACAATAAATTTCGGGAAATCGGGATTGTCGGGAACGTCGTCCCCTGCAATATATGTAAATAATATTATTATAAAGGAGAAATAAAAATGACTACTTTTGAAGAACTCAAACGCAGAGGTCTGCTCGCACAGCTGACCGACGAAAAAGAAATCGAGGAGCTTGTCAACAACGGCAAGGCTACATTCTATATCGGCTTTGATCCGACTGCCGACAGCCTCCATGTCGGACATTTCATGGCACTCTGCCTTATGAAGCGTCTCCAGATGGCAGGCAACAAGCCTATCGTTCTCATCGGCGGCGGTACTGCTATGATAGGCGATCCGTCAGGCAAGACCGATATGAGAAAAATGATGACAAAGGAGACTATCCAGCACAATGTTGACTGCTTCAAGAAGCAGATGAGCCGATTCATCGACTTCTCCGAGGATAAAGCCATTATTGTGAACAACGCAGACTGGCTCATGAACCTTAACTATATCGAGCTTCTCCGTGATGTAGGAGCACATTTCAGCGTAAACCGTATGCTCTCACACGAGTGCTACAAGCAGAGAATGGAGAGAGGTCTTACATTCCTTGAATTCAACTACATGATAATGCAGAGCTATGACTTCCTTGAACTTTTCCAGAAGTACGGCTGTAATATGCAGTTCGGCGGCGATGACCAGTGGGCTAATATGCTCGGCGGTACAGAGCTTATCAGAAGAAAGCTCGGCAAGGACGCTTACGCTATGACTATCACGCTCCTCCTCAACTCCGAGGGCAAGAAGATGGGCAAGACCGAAAAGGGTGCTGTATGGCCCGATGCCGAAAAGACCACACCTTACGAATTCTTCCAGTACTGGAGAAATGTTGCCGATGCCGATGTTATCAAGTGCCTGAAAATGCTCACATTCGTTCCTGTTGAGGAAATTGAGGAAATGGAACAGCACATGGAGGGCGCAGAATTCAACAAGGCTAAGGAGCTTCTCGCATATGAACTTACCAAGCTCGTTCACGGTGAGGAGGAAGCTGAAAAGGCTAAGGCTGCTGCAAAGGCACTGTTCGGAGGAAACGGTTCTGACGAGAATATGCCTACAGCAGAGATCGCTGCATCTGAACTTACAGACGGCACTATGGGAATACTCAATATCCTCGTAAAGGCAGAGCTTGCACCTTCAATTTCAGAGGCAAGACGACTTGTTCAGCAGGGCGGCATAACTGTGAACGATGAAAAGATAACCGATCCGAAGGCACAGATAAAACTTGAAGGCGAAACCATTGTACGTAAAGGTAAAAAAGCGTTCAAGAAGGTTGTCGTAAACTAACAATAGAATGAATAAATTAATGAAAACTGCACTATGGAGTGCAGTTTTTGTTTACAGATATGCACATATATTGATTTAATAAAAAACTTTTTATACAGGTATTGACAAAACAAATAATAGGGAATATAATTATATTGTGGACAAGTGAAATATGAATGAAGTGTGTCCATTTTAAAAAAAGTGATGAAAAGGAGAGGGAAATTATGAAAGTGAAAAAAAGCGGCTTTACACTCATTGAAATCGTAGTCGTTCTGACTATCATCGGCATTCTTGCCATGCTTCTTGTACCTTCCATGATCGGCTATGTCAAGAAGTCCAAACGTTCATCTGACATTACGTCTGCAAGAACTATCAGAAACGATGCTGCGGCAGTCCTTGCTGAAGGCGATGAAGATGCAGAAACTGCTTTTTATTCAGGGGGCGGTTCAAGTCAGAATGTATCGGTTACTTATGCAGGAAAAACAGAGGAATATACTATCGTTATCCTTGCAGAAAAAATAGCCAATACAGATACTGAATGGCAGGCAGATGGTGATATGGGGGAATTCGTTAAAGAACTTAATTCGCTGGAAGACAAAAGAGCTGATATGAAGTATATCAGTCCTGAAAAAGGCGTTGATCTTGACCGCTGGTTCCTTGCAAAGGATGCAGGTGAATCTGACAGAATAGAGGTCTGGGTCGGCAATTCAGGCGGCCCGAAATACAGAGTATGGCCTCAGACACAGGCAGGTTATTGATATCAAAAAAGCCGATGATTTTTTCATCGGCTCATTTTTTTTGCTTTTTCAGACCTGATCTTATTCCGTTAAGTATCAGGTTTTTTGCTTTTATTGCGTCATCTCTTGACAGCGGCGGTGTTTCTGAAAGAGGATATTCCATGCCGAGTTCAGCATATTTTACCTTTGCCATATCATGATAGGGCAGTACATCAAGCGCTTTCAGGTTGTCAAGTGATGCAAGGTATTCTCCTAAGCGTTCAAGATATTCAGGCTTATCCGTGATGCCGGGGACAACTACATGACGTATCCAGACAGGGATATCCAGTTCACGCAGATGCTCTGCAAATGCAAGGATATTTTCGCTGCCACGCCCTGTAAGCCTGCGGTGTTCATCGTTGTCAATATGCTTTATGTCAAGCATTACGAGGTCTGTGACTGCAAGAACTTTGTCGATAAGCTCATGATTTCCGGGGGAATAGACTGCACCTGACGTGTCAAGACAGGTGTGAACGCCCTTGCTTTTTGCGAGAGTGAACAGCTCCAGAAGAAATTCAGGCTGTGCGAGAGGTTCGCCGCCTGTTGCGGTAATTCCGCCCGATTTCAGGAATTCTCTGTATGAGTCATATTCAGCCATAAGTTCGTCAGCAGTTTTCTCCGTGCCTCTGCCGAATTCCCATGTATCAGGGTTATGGCAGTAAAGACAGCGCATGGGACATCCCTGAAAAAATACGACAAAGCGCACTCCTGGGCCGTCAACCGTGCCGAAGCTTTCGGTTGAGTGGATATAGCCTTTCATTTCTGACACCTCTGTTTTGCGTAGTCCATAAGGGCATTTTTCTCGTTTGTGAGCTTTTCCTTCATGACGAGATCAAGCATTTTGCTGAATGTGTCGCCTATTTCTTTGCCGCTGAGACCGATGCTCATAAGGTCAGAGCCGTTGACAGCAAGCTGTTTCAGACTGCGGCATTCGTTGTTTTCGATTATCTCATGACCGAGGGCAATAAGCTTGTCAAACTCATTCAGTTCATCAAGGACAAACTCGCTTTTTGACGAATTATCGTACTTCTTTATCTCCATAAGTTCAAAGAAAAGGTCATCGCCCATTTCGGACATGGCTTTTTTTATATCGTATCTGTGGAAGAATTTATCGTCATGATGAGCAATGAGCGTCACGGCATATTTTATTGAGTCGTTGTCATAGCGCAGGTCTTTCATTATTTTCTCCGTCATCTCGGCACTCATTCTGTTATGGTGCTTGAAGTGACCTCTGCCGTCGCTGTCAAATTCTGCGCAGTACGGCTTGGCGATATCATGAAAGAGCAGAGCACGGCGCATATTCAGGTTATCCGCAGGTGCATTTGCAACAGCACGGACAGTGTGCTCCCAGACATCATACCTGTGATAGGGAGTGTGCTGTTCAAAGCCGATACTTGCCTGAAATTCGGGGATTATCGTTGCGATTACATCGCTGTACTCCATAAGTACATCAAGGCAGTTCTTTCCGCAGAGCAGTTTGTCAAGCTCATCACGGACACGTTCACGGGAGATATTTTTCAGGCGGTCTTTCATGCGGTGGACAGCCTCGGCGGTATTCTTCTCGATAGCGAAACCAAGCTGTGAAGAAAAGCGGATAGCCCTCATGATTCGGAGAGCGTCCTCGGTAAAGCGCAGTTCAGGTTCACCGACACAGCGTATGAGTTTGTTTTCGATATCGTTCTTTCCGCCGAAAGCGTCAACGAGAGCACCGTGTCTGTCCATAGCGATAGCGTTCATAGTGAAGTCACGCCTTGAAAGGTCATCTGTGATATCGGCAGTAAACTCAACGGTGTCAGGGCGGCGTGAATCGGTATATTCGCCGTCTATGCGATAGGTGGTTATCTCGTATGGGATATGGTTTTTGATTATGGTGACAGTGCCGTGTTTGATGCCTGTGGGGATAATTTTGCAGTCGGGGAAGGCACTAATGATTTGTTCGGGGAGGGCATTTGTGGTTATATCGGTGTCATGGATAGCACGTCCGAGGAGCATATCACGCACACATCCGCCGACGATATAGGCTTCATAGCCTGCATTTTCGAGCTGTTTGAGGACTGCGGCGGTATTTGTATCTTTTAGCATTGCTGTTCTCCTTTTTCACTTTTTATATATTATAGCATTTATTTGCGGATTTTTCAAGTGCAGTTTCGGGCTGTCCATTTTTGCTGATACACTCTTACACACCTTTGAAAATACTTGTTTTTGGCTATTTATAGGCATTTACACACCCTTACACACCCTTACACACCCTGTAGAAGTGCTCGTTTTTGGCTATTTATAGGCGTTTACACACCTACACACCCTTACACACCCCAAAATCACTATTAATTTATATATTCGCTTACAAACGACTGTTTGTTTTTGTGCTGATTATTGTGCGGATTGACGGTAATGTTTTATGATGATTTTCCTGCATGGCAAGTATTTCGTTCTCTTTGTTATGTTTATTATTCTGTTGTTATTTTTTCGGGTATTGTCAATCGTTCTGCCGCCGCATTATGCATAGTTGAAGTTTATTCTT
>JAZUGG010000127.1:0-15314 GCA_045641105.1 Ruminococcus sp.
TGGACCTACACAGCCAACAGATACAACAACAAGCACAACAGTATCAGGCACAGGTTCAGGTTCAGACACAACAACATCTACAACAGTAAGCGCTGGACCTACACAGCCAACAGATACAACAACAAGCACAACAGTATCAGGTACAGGTTCAGACACAACATCATCAAGCACAACATCTGTTACAAGCGTTACTGTTGAGAATACTGAAATATCAGGCTCAACAACTCCTATAACACAGGGCGGCAGTGAAGTTTCAGTTTCAACAACTACTACAACATCTACTACAACTTCAAGCGCAACAACAAGCAGCTCTACAACAACAAGCGGTACTACAACAACTATGGCATCTTATTACAAGATCGAGTCTACAGTCGGCTACTACTTCAGCCACGATAACGGCGAGAGAGCAGAAGGTCAGACAGGCGGCTTCGATAAGGAACAGGTTACAAAGCTTGTTAAGGTAACACTTGATGTTACAGGTATGGAGATCGAGGAAGAGATCACTGATCTCAGCAAGATCGGCTTCAACGGAGCTACACCATACACTGTATTCACAGCTGCACCATCTGCAAACTTCACATATTCAGTTCCTGTATATTATGACGGTGCTGAATTGAAGAACCAGTACGGTGAGCCGCTTACAGTAACAGCATATATCGGCGTTAAGGGCGATGTAAACTTCGACAACACTGTTGACGCAAGAGACGCATCTGCTGTACTTACATTCTATGCAACAGCATCTACACAGGGTCATGACAACGCTAATACACAGCTTTCAACATCTGCTCTTGTTATGAGTGCAGAAGACGAGCTTGATTCACTTGCTGCATTACTTGCTGATGTAGACAAGAATGAGTGGAGCGCTGATAACTGGAAGCTCAGCAAGAGCGTAAGAACTCTTGATGCCCGTGATGCATCTGACATTCTCAGATACTATGCAATCAGCTCTGTCAAGGAGAATGCAGACAAGACTGCATACGAACTCTGGAACATGGTTGAACCAAATAGATTTGGCGGCTGATTTGCTGACAATACTAAGAAAAGCAGACCTTTCGGGGTCTGCTTTTTTTGCCATAAAGTTAGTATTGACATAAAGTATAAACTATGATATACTACAAAAGGTAAAAGATTTTTGAACGGACAAACTGCTCAATTATGCAAAAAATATTACGGAGAGTTCATTTATTAGCAAAAATTATTATTTGTATATAAACTCGTTGTGAAATAAGCACAAAAATAGCTTTTCATAATCGTTAAAGATTTTTGAAAAAAATATACTCTTTTTCTTGACTTATAGCAGTTTGTGTGATAAAATGTACTTATGAATTTCTGGGCGAATTATATTCTGATGTAAATCGTCCTTAAATTACGCCCTGTAATTCAGCAACGTGCTGAATGGGTAGAAAATATGTTAGAGAGGTATAGAACAATGAAGAATTCATTATTCAAGAGAGTCGCAGCAACTGCCGTAGCACTTCCGCTGGCTCTCACACAGTGTCTGACTGTTGCATCAGCCGCTGAAGCTGATGATGCAGCATTCGCTACATTAGCTGCTCCTATGGTCGGCACAGCAGCTAACAACAACAGCTACACACTTGAAAAATTGCTCAGAATCGAGCCTGATAAGACTATTTCAAACTGGAATGAATCAATTTTCGGTTTCGTTTATGCTGCAGGCGCAATGGGCGTTAAGGGAAATGTAAATCCTTCACAGTTTGCAAATGTAATTTACAAAAATGCTAAGGGTTATTCTGATGCTGCTAAGGCTTTCCTTGAAAAGTGCGTATTCGTTAACCCAATGACTTATGAAGTAAATGATAATAACGATATCGTTATCAAGGCTTCTGTTTCACAGCCTAACTTCAATGCATACATCAAGAATACTCCAGGTGAGGCTCTTAACAAGATCGCTGATGCTTACAACGCACCGGCACTTAAGAATGTTGATTATTCAGCTGTTAAGGTTGCTGTTGATGTAACTGTTACTATCGAGACATCAAAGCTCGGCGAAGGAAGCACAACAGTTCCTGTTAAGGCAGAATTCAAAACAGAAGAAGGTACATTCGGAATCGACGGAATGATCGATTACGTTCGTACAAAGCTTACAGCAGTTAAGGATGCTGCTCATGCAGCTATCAAGGCTGAGGTCGTTGGTGCATATACTGATGAAGCAATTGCTAAGTACGATGCAGAAGTAAACAAGTACTTCACAAAGATCAACGCTGCTGAGAATGCTCTCAACACAGCTCTTACAAAGACAACTGAATTTACTTCTGTAAGCGCTGCTCTTACATCAGCTAACAACTTCCTCACAAAGAAGAACATCAAGAAGCAGATCCCAACTTCAGGTGCCGGACTTGCAGGTTCTTCAATGGTTGCAAAGTATGCTGCTAAGGCTGTTAATACTGCAAACAAGAAGCTTGCTGCAACAGGTCTTGATTATACACTTGATATTTCCGCTGAACAGGTTGGCGCATTCATCGACAGCCTTACAAGCAAGTCAAATGATGCTGCAGCTACAGACTTCAAGATCAGCGTAAACAACGGTGTTGCTACTCTCGTAGGCGCATTTGATGATGCTGAAAAGGATGAGGTTGCTGCTTGGGTTGAGTCACAGGGCTTTGCTTATGTTGATTCTTACAAGAAGTTAACAGGTGTTGTTGATTTCACAGGCGCTAAGGATGCTGCTGCTTCCAACGCTACTGTTGATGTTCAGATCGAGAGAATCCTCGTTACTGATACAACAACTACTACAACATCAACAACTACATCATCCGAAAAAACAACAACTACTACAGTAAGCGGCGTTTCTACATCAAGCTCAACTGAGACAGTTTCAACATCAAGCTCAACAGAAACAGTTTCAACATCAAGCTCAACAGAAACAGTTTCAACATCAAGCTCAACAGAAACAGCTTCAACATCAAGCTCAACAGAAACAGTTTCAACATCAAGCTCAACTGAGACAGTTTCAACATCAAGCTCAACTGAGACAGTTTCAACATCAAGCTCAACTGAAACAGTTTCAACATCAAGCTCAACAGAAACAGTTTCAACATCAAGCTCAACAGAAACAGTTTCAACATCAAGCTCAACAGAAACAGTTTCAACATCAAGCTCAACAGAAACAGTTTCAACATCAAGCTCAACTGAGACAGTTTCAACATCAAGCTCAACAGAAACAGTTTCAACATCAAGCTCAACAGAAACAGTTTCAACATCAAGCTCAACTGAGACAGTTTCAACATCAAGCTCAACAGAAACAGTTTCAACATCAAGCTCAACAGAGAGCAGCTCAACAGAGAGCAGCACAACAGAGAGCAGCACAACAACTTCATCAACAACAACAGAAACAACTCCTGGCAAAACAACAGGAATGAGTGTGGCTGTAAAGTCAGTTTATGTTGAAGCAGATACAAATTATGCATTCTATCTCAACACAGACAAGGAATTCAACAAGAGCCAGGTTAAGAGCGCAACTCTCCACGTTGTTTATGAAAAGAAGACATGGGAAGAAGATGTAACAGGCTCTATCCTCAATGAGGAAACTACATCTTATGAAGAGACAAAGGATATCTCAGGTTCTGTAGGATTTGCAACAACTCCGGCTGCTGCATTTACAAAGGAAAATGATACATTCCTTTACAATATTACTCTTACATACACAGGCGAGACAATCAATGATGCTGACGGAAAGGCTATCATCACAACAGGCGACAGCCTCAAGGTTAAGGACGGCACAGCTGCTACAGCTCCTGCATACATCGGTATGAAGGGTGATGCTTCACTTGACAATATTATAGATGCTCGTGATGCATCAGCTGTACTTGCATTCTATGCAACAACATCAACAGCTGGTCACGAGGCTAAGGATGTTATTCTTACAACAAATCCAAAGGTAACAACTCCTACAGACGTTCTTGACGAATTTGCTGCATTCCTCTGCGATGTAAAGGTTTCAGAGTCTGAAGCAAGCAGAAACTACAAGGCTGTAAGAACAATCGATGCCCGTGACGCATCAGCAATCCTCACTTACTATGCAAACTCTTCAACAAGCGAATATTCACAGATGTCTATCGACGAACCTGACAAGCTCTGGAATATCACATTAGGTATCGCTGTAGAAGAAGGTTAATTGATCAATGTTTGTAACTGCCGTCGGAAACGGCGGCAGGAAACATAAAAATTACAAATCTATTAAATTATCTGAAAGGAAATAATAACAATGAACAAGAATACTTTAAAAAGAGCTCTTTCAGCTGTAGCTGTATCAGCATTAGCTCTTTCAGCAACAAGTGCAACTGCATTCGCAGCTCTTGAAAACAATGGTATGGCTTACAACCAGGGTACAGCTGACGGTGCTACTGTAACTCCTACAATCACAGTTACTCAGAAGGATAACGCAGAGCCGGGCGAGACTGTTGACGTTCAGATCAAAATTGCTAATGCAGATGAAAAGTACTGCTCAACAGGTTTCCACGTATACTGGGATAATCGTCTTACAGCTGTAGAGCTTAAGGGCGGTAAGGTAGCTAAGGCTGGCGAAGCTCTTGAATATCTTGAGCAGAAGGGTGAAGCAAGAGACGGCGCTAACGGTGTATTCCTTACATCAGGCGGTTCAGAAGATTTCGGCGGCGACGGTGTAATGTGGACAATCCAGCTCACAGTTCCAGCTGATGCTAAGGACGGAGATGTTTACCCGATCGATATCTGCTACAAGTATGACGATGCTAAGAGCGACCTTTTCACAAACTCAAAGGATGATGCTGCAGGTAAGCTCATGCAGGCTTATGTATTCACAAAGGGTATCAATTCAGATGCTAACCCAAGCGCAGCAGCTGCTCTTGCAAATGCAACATTCGCTGATGGTTATATTTCAGTAGGCTCTGTAACAACAACTACAACTACAACACCAACAACAACATCTACTACAACAACATCTACAACAACTACAACTACAACACCAACAACAACAACATCTACATCAACTTCAGAATCAACATCTACATCAACTTCAACATCTACATCAACTTCAACAACATCTACAACAACTAAGAAGGGCACAACAACAACTGCTAAGAAGACTACAACTAAGACTGAAGGCGCATCCAAGACAGGTGTTAAGGGCGTAGGCGCAGCAGTTGCAGGTCTTGCAATCGCTGTTGGTACAGCATTCGCTCTCAAGAAGAAGGAAGACTAATTTAGTCTGAATCTGACTGAATAAATCAAGGCTCTCCATTTCGGAGAGCCTTTTTGTTATATGAAAAATCCCCTGTTATCAGGGGGGATGTTTCAGTATTTTTTTTCAGGCGGGACATAGTTCACTCCGCCCCAGCCGTCTATATTGGCACGCTTCATAGCGCCGAATATCCTGTCCTTGAAGCCATGGTCATTCAGCTCCATATCATGTATGAAGTCTTTTGTGCGCTGTCTGTTGGTATGTCCGTCGGCAGGGCATTTTGACTTGACTATCGGCAGTTCATTCTTGTGTGCGGCTCGTGTTATCTCTTTTTCAGGCGCAAACACAAGCGGTCTTATCAGTGTAATGTCACGCCTTGACAGATAGTTCGTAGGCTGAAAACAGCCTATCCTGCCTTCTGTGAAAAGATTCATCATGAAAGTTTCAACAGCGTCATCATAGTTGTGTCCGAGTGCTATCTTATTGCAGCCGAAGTCTTTGGTAGCACTATGCAGTGCGCCTCGCCTCATACGGGCACACAGACTGCATGGGTTAGTCTCCTGTCTTATGTCGAAAACGATTTCGCCTATTTGTGTCTGAATTACGTGGTATTCGATGCCCTGTTCCTCACACAGCTTTGCAATTGCAGAGTAGTCGCCCTTTTCGCCGTTGAATCCGGGATCGAGCGTGACACCGACTATCTCATAATCTATGCCGATAAAACGTCTTAGAAGTGACAGACCAAGCAGCATAACTACGCTGTCCTTGCCGCCCGAAACACCGACACATATCCTGTCACCGTCATGGATAAGGTCATATTCTGCGATAGCCTTTCGCATATAACCGAGAATTTTTTGCATAAATGCCTCCAAAAAAATTAATATAAAAACGGCGAAGCCGAATAATACTGCGGGGTCAAGGGGTGTGGGTGTTCGGTGAACACCTCTGCGAAGCAGAAGCACCGACCGAACCGACATGTGAGACACAGAGTCCCACTAAGAAGCAGTAAACCGAGCGAAGCAACGGTTTACGGAATGCCCGAAGTTTTAACCCTCGGCTTGACCGACAAATGAACTATCTAACACTCAAAAGATAGCCGCCGCTTTGTGTTACGTAACGCATTCATTATACCACATTAAAAAGAAATATGCAAGATATCTTGAAAAACTGCATGAAATGTAGTATAATGAAGATATTAAATTGAAAAGAGAGGTAATTATGTCACAAGTTGTTATTGCATTGCTTATTGCCGGCGGTATTCTTGCGGTAATAGGTATTGTTGGTCTGATTCTGTTCCTTTTCAATAAAAAGGCATTTTTCACGGCATTGTCTTTTTTCGTAAAGGACGCAGGAAAAGCTGAGGACGGCGATATGAAGCTTGAACAGGTAAAACAGCCTGAAAAGAAAATTCAGAAAAGCCGCAGCTATTCAAAAGGCGAAGTCTGCACACTCATCAGCAAGAGCGACGACAGACTGAGAACCATTGACAATCTCGGAATTGAAAAAATTACTGACGCATACTACGAACTTGTATTTCTCAACAGAAAGAAAGAACAGATAATCATTGCCTGTTCTGAGACTGCCTACGAAAGTATCCCTTTCGATAAGGAAGGCTCTCTGCTTTACAGAAGAAACACTCTTATACGTTTCAAATATCTTGACAAGAAAGACGAAATTATCATAAACAACTAAAGGCGGCGTTTGCCGCCGTATTTTGTTAGCTTAATATCAGGAGGAAATATGGTTTCATTTAACAATGACTGGGACGAACTGCTGAAAGATGAATTCACTAAGGATTACTATCTGAAACTTCGGCAGACGCTTATCAACGAGTACAGAACACAGCGTATTTTCCCCAATATGTACGACATTTTCAATGCCATGAAGCTGACTTCATATGACGATGTGAAGTGTGTTATCATCGGACAGGATCCATATCACGGCGAAGGTCAGGCTCACGGTCTGAGTTTTTCAGTCCGCAGGGGTATTGCTCCGCCGCCGTCGCTCGTCAACATCTTCAAGGAGATTCAGAGCGATGTGGGTATAAATAATCTCGGCAAACACGGAGAACTGACAAAATGGGCGCAGAGCGGAGTTCTGCTTCTGAATTCCGTGCTGACTGTACGTGCAGATCAGGCAAGAAGCCACCACGGTCTCGGCTGGGAAAACTTCACCACTGATGTTATCAGGCTGCTGAATGAACGTGAGAAGCCTATGGTTTTCATGCTCTGGGGCGGAGATGCCAAGGCTAAACAGCAGTTTATCACTAACCCGAATCATCTTGTACTGAAAGCCGCACATCCGAGTCCGCTTTCAGCTTATAACGGCTTTTTCGGCTGCAAACATTTTTCACAGGCTAATGAATTCTTACGTGCTAACGGTATGACGGTAATTGACTGGAGCATTGATTAACGGAGGTAATTATGAGCGTAAAAGATTTATTTAAAGAAAAGACAGTTTTTTCATTTGAGGTATTTCCTCCGAAAAAAACAAGTCCTATAGACGTAGTATACAAGACACTTGACGAATTGCAAGACCTGAAGCCTGATTTTATCAGCGTAACTTTCAGCGCAGGCGGCAGCAGCAATAATACATATGCTCTTGATATCGCTTCAAGAATAAAGAACAGCGGCATCACACCAATGATACATCTCCCAAGCATAAACTATACAAAAGAGGAGATAAAAGAAACGCTTTCCGAGATAAAGGATCGTGGCATTGAGAACATACTTGCTCTGCGTGGCGACCTGAACCCCGATATACCGCCGAAAACTGACTTCCGCTATGCAAGTGACCTTGTGCAGTTCATCAGACAGTACGGCGATTTTGATATCGCAGGTGCTTGCTATCCTGAAATTCACCCCGAGGCTGAATCAATGGTTGACGATATACGCAACCTGAAAAAGAAGGTAGATGCAGGCGTTTCTCACCTTATCACACAGCTTTTCTTTGACAATGAGTGCTTCTATTCGTTCAGGGAAAAGGCTGAACTTGCAGGCATTGATGTGCCTATCGAGGCGGGTATCATGCCTGTTGTAAATAAAAAGCAGATAGAGCGCATGGTAACTACCTGCGGCGCAAGTCTGCCGACAAAATTCGTTCGCATTATGAATAAGTATGAGGACAATCCGGAAGCCCTCCGTGATGCAGGAATCGCATATGCCATAAATCAGATAGTTGACCTTGTGGCAAGCGGAGTTGACGGAATCCACCTCTATACCATGAACAATGCCTATGTTGCACGCAAGATAAGCGAGGCAGTTTCAGGCATTATCGGCGCAAAATGAAGCTTGATTTAATATCTGAATCCGAGGCTGCCCGTTACATGGGCGTGAAAGGTGAGCCTGACAATGCGGTTATGGAGCTGCTTGACAGGGCTGAAAAGCTTGTTCGTGAGAATGTATCTCCGAAATATGTGTTCATAGAGACTTCTGTAACGCTTTGCGATGACGGCGTTAAGCTTGGCTGTATGGATAAGCCGCTTGTCGGAAACAGCATAAAAAAGCATCTTGAAGGCTGTGACAGGGTGATCCTCTTTGCGGCAACTCTTTCTGCCGTGGCTGACAAGCTTATCCGTCAGGCTGTTGTTGAGAATATGGCATTTTCACTTGCTGTTGACTGTATTTGCAGCGCCGCTGTGGAACAGGTCTGCGACAAAGCTGAGGAGGAGATCTTCGCTGACAAGCCGAATTTATACCGTACATGGCGTTTCAGTCCGGGGTACGGTGATCTGCCGATAGATATTCAGGGGGATATTCTGAATGCCCTGAATGCTCAAAGACGCATAGGTCTGACAGTTACGGAGAGCAGTCTGCTTGTTCCGACAAAATCTGTCACCGCAATTATCGGTATATCTTCAGATCCGATTTCCAAAGGAGAAAAAGGCTGTGCTGTATGTTCAAGAAAGGACAGCTGTATCTACTCGAAAAACAACTTAAAAAATTGCTGCCATTCAGTTTGACCAATTGACTATATAAGACATTTCAACGGAGACAAAATACTTTGCCTCCGTTTACAATTTGTCCATAATGTATATAGTTTATGTGTTATTGTGACTATTTTAAGCACAAATTTCTATTTATTTTGAATATTGACACGGTGCTCAATAAAATGTTATAATTAGATAACGTATACAGAATATACTATAGCTGTAACCTTTTATACAGTATAGTGAATTAACAAAATGGCGTGTTCCCTGTTACGCCGCTCCTTCGGTTTATTTTGATAAGGAGTAATGAATATGAAGAAAATAAAGTTTTTTGTTTCGGCATTGCTTATCACCGCAATGTCTATGTCAATTATTTCATGCAGCAGCAGTAAGGAGGGTAAGGAAAATTCATCTAAAAGAGAACTTGATTCATCGGTCAGAGAAGAAATACACAACAACGCCGAGAATACCGATCTCCTTACAGGTGAACTGGAAAATAAAAAAATCAAATGGCTTTCCGACTGGGATATAAATCCTGACGGTACAGGCAAGAACGTTCCGACAGAACTGGCTGTTTTCCAGGAGAGATACGGCGGCGAGATAGAATATTACCGTACAACCTATGAAAACAGATACGACGATCTTGCTAAGTATATAAGTTCGGGTGAGGGCATAGACTTTTTCTATGCAGGCAATTTTGATGCTTTCCCTAAAGGCGCAATTCGTGAAATGTTTGTCCCTGTTGATGATTATATCGACTTTTCTTCTCCGCTGTGGGAGGATATCAAGGACATAAACGACAGCCTTATGTGGAACGGCAAACACTATATGGTAGGCGTTGAAGCTGCCGGTGACAAGGTCGCTGTAGTATATAACAGAAAAACGATCGCAGAGGCGGGACTGGATGACCCCAAAGACCTCTACGACAGCGGCAACTGGAACTGGGATACTTTTAAGGATATGCTTGAAAATTTCTGCGATCCCGAAAATCAGCGCTACGGTATAGACGGCTGGTGGTTTGAATTCGGACTTCTGGATACTACGGGCGCATCTCCTGTAGGTCTTGAGGACGGCAAACTTATCAATAATCTTAGTGATCCTTCAATTGAACGAGCGGAAAATCTCCTGTATGAACTTAGTCAGAACAACTGCATCGCTATTGGTGCAGGGGATTTCGGCTGGGAAACAAAGCCTTCCTATATAGGTGAGGGAAAGACTTTGTTCTATCCTGTCGGACTTTATGAGTTCTATCAGGAAAAAGAAAAATGGACTCAGAAATTCGGTGAAGATGTGTTCTTCGTTCCAATGCCGAAAGATCCGGAGTCTGACGAATATTATATCCCGACGGGACTTAATTCCTATGTTTTTGTAAACGGCGGACAAAATCCTGAGGGTGTTGCAAAATTCCTCGAATGTAAGCGGTTTACGCTTCTTGACGAGAAAACAAAGGAGGTTGGCGATCAGCAATTCAGAGACGACTTCGGATGGACAGAGGAAATGCTTGAGATGAAGGATGAGCTTCTCAGGCTTGCTTCCGAAAATCCTATGTTCGATCTTTCAACAGGAGTTTCAGATGACTGCGGCGAAGTGCTTGATAATGGTATGAGAATGGCTGCCCGTGGTACACCGTGGAATGAAACATATGAATCAATTAACTCGGTTATAGACAAATTCATTGAAGAAATAAACAGCAAAGAGAAATAAAGAAAAATAGCGGCATCATTCGTGGAGTGTGATGCAATGGTGGAGTATATTGGAAGAATGAAGGTATGTTTATATGTTAGTTAATTTATTGCGCAGAGAGAAAAGGGGGCTTTCGTTTATGGAGACAGCTCTTGTAACCGGCGGCAGTGGGCTTATAGGCAAGCACATCGTCTCAGGTCTTCTCAAAAAAGGTTTTGCAGTAATATCAGTTGATAATGAAGAAGATGGATATAATGACGGTAAACCCAATTATCAATTTGTAAAGTCTGAAGTTACAGACAGAAATAAAATAGCTGAAATTTTCCAGAACAACGAGATCGATCTCCTTGTTCATGCAGCTTGTACGGTTGATAATGACCTTGGCCCAACAATAACCGAAAATGAGATAAAGGAATCAGCTCAGGTCGATTCGTTCCTTTATCGTTATGCTATGACTGAAAAAGTGCGTAAGATCGTGCTTCTCAGTACGGATCAGGTTTATGATTTTCCAAAATCAAGAGAGCCTATCCGTGAAGATGATGACCTGAAGATCACAACCAATTATGCTTCAATGAAATATGCGGCTGAAAAAGCCCTGATAACCGAGATACAATATCATGAACTGAAAAAAGATCCCGAGGATGAATCGTCGATATGCTGTATTGCACGCTATTCTCCGATATATACGCTTGATTATACGGATAATCTTATGGCTAAACTGAAAGATCCCAGAGACGGCGAGCTTTTCGTAACGGGCAGGGGACAGTATGGCTTCCAGATGTGCTGTCTTTATAATCTTGTGGATTTTATCCTTTGTTTTGCAACATCGGCTGATGACCAGTCCTATGCAGGAATATACAATGTAAGTGATAAGTTGCTGACTACTGCGGCTGATATTATCGGCTTCATGAGAGAACATCATCATCTTGGTACTGTTGCTCAGAAAAATTCCGTAGCTGTAATATCAAAGCTGAAAGGTCTGTTCTCAGGAAATAAGCAGGACGAGAAAACGAATTATCGCTATCTCGATGTCACCAAGCTTGAAAACAACAATATGCTCGACAATACAAGGGCATCAAAACTTCTGAATTTCCGCTGGGATATTCACAATACAACGTAAAATAAACAAACTCCTGCCGCTTAACGGCGGTGGTCATGCAGAAACTTTGTACTTTTATCGGGGCAAACCTTTCTGAGGAAAGGTTCTTCCCCGAACCCTTTTTCAAAAGGTTTTTCCTCAATAAGAAGTATAAGCTTTTGTATGAGCACTGCTGTAAGAGGCAGGAGTTTTTCTGTATGTATATCAGCCGCAGTCGTAGTTGTAAACGACACGGGAGAAGTCGAGGTTTTTCAGATTTGAGCGTGGAATAAGGAAACAGCCCGTTCCGACATCGCCCCACATAATATTGATATCTTTTGCTTCTTCACAGCCAAACACGCTGTCAAGTTCAAAAAGAACGGTGTCGCAGTCTGCAATGTCATCATTTTCTCTCGGATCTCTCTGTGAAAATATCGGATATCCTCCAATATAGGCAAACGCTGAGTCATTCATATGGTACAGATTTTCAGCCTCCTCATCATCAAGAATATCATAAATTTCTTCAGCGCTGTCATCATACAGTTCATTATATGCATTGATAAAGAGTTCTTCAAATCGGAAATCATGCATAGAAGCCGGCATTTCGTCAGGTTCTTCCGCAGTCAGCAGATATTCACCGCTGAACGGCAGGTAACTTTCATCATCTCCGGAATAATCAGGCATCTCATCGGCAGACATAAGCTGGGATTCGTCTGTGATGATATCCTCATGGTATATTATTCTGAAATTGTTCTGCTTTGTCTGACCTTCGCCGTAATCAGTAGGCATACCATATAGATCGTCTGCGGCAATGAATATCTGGAGAATGCCCTTTGTCGGAAAGTCCTGAATATGCGGCAATTCGCTGAAATTAAGCTGTGCGAGCAGAGTAAGCGGCTTACCTGCGAAATCGTTTTGCTTGCCTGTGGGGTATTCCATATTCTTCGGGAAATACGGCGTACCGCCTATTTTGCTGTCAAACAGACCTGTCTGCTGTTTTGTTATCCTGAATTTCAGTGACGGCTGAGGCGGCAGTGTTTCGTATACTTTTTGTAAAACTTCGTTAATATCCATAGTACAGCTCCTTTTTCTTGTGACGATTAAAATGCCACTAATTTATGTTCTATTATACATTATTTTTTGTGGATTGTCAATATAAATCTGAATTTGTACATGGCAACAGCATTTTTCTTTTATAGATTAAAGCTTTTTCGTCGGTCAAGCCGAGGTATATGACTGCGGACAGTCCGTAAACCGTTGCTTCGCTCGGTTTACTGCTTCTTAGGGGGACTCTGTCCCCCTCGTACACCCCCTGCAAGGGAGCGAGCTGCTCCCTTCAGCCCGCAATATGCGGCTTCGCCGCTTGTATATTTTTTTAAATGCTGTTGCCGTGCGAAACTTATGCAGGATTATTCGTAAATCCTGATGCTTTCCGCATCACTGCTGTAAACTGCCAGCCTGTCATATTCATGACTGAAAATGTAGAAAGCATCCATGTTGAAACCTGTTTCACGCAGTACAAACAGTATTTCATCAATAAATCCTTCATAAACCCAGCCGTCAGACAACATCAAAAACATTTTTTTGTTCTGTTTCTGTGCAAAGTATTTCTTTATGGCAGATATTGACTGTTCCCAGTCGTTTATCCTGTTGTCACAATAGACAAGATCCAAACTTTTTCTCACATACAGCCAAAGATAATTCAGCGGTTTCATGTAATCAGGGCAATCGTCGTCATGCTCAATGAATGCATAGTAAAACCTTGTGATAACTTTTTCGTATTGCTGTTTGGAATATTCAGAAAACCGATCTCTGTCAATGCTGTTATTTTTGATCAATTCTTCTATTTCATTTCTGCTTTTATAACGCTGTTCCATAGCCTGACAATACCTTCATTCATAAAATCAGTTTCATTACATGATATTTTGACTTTTCATCCGCAAAACCGAGAGAACTGTAAAGCTTATAACCGTCCTCTGTAGCCTTTAGTTCAATGAAATCCAGACCAAAGCGGCGTGAATCCTCAATAAGTTCATTCATAAGCCGTGAAGCAATGCCCATTCTGCGGTATTCAGGCTTTGTGTAGACATTGAGCACTGTACCTGTTCTGCCATGCGGAAAAGAGGGATTTGCAGGCTTCTCGGTCACAAGCAGAAAGCATGAACCAATAATGCTGTCATTATCCCATGCCGTATAAACGAACAGATCTGAATTGAGATGACGTTCGTAATAACTTATCAGCGACTTTCTGATAACGGCAGTCTGTTCATCTGAAAGTCTACCGTAATCCTCTGACAGATAGGCAATTCTTATGTCAATTAATTTATCAATATTTTCAGGAACAGCTTTTGAATAAAAAATGTCCACAATCTCACCCCATATTTCAAATATTGTGATTATTATATCACAATGCGGATAATATGTCAAATTATGACTTGACAGACGTTTGATAATACATTATAATAATTATGATGGACATTTGTCTGTTATAATTATTAACATAGAGGTGTTACAATGCCATCCATTATCTTTTTTGACATCGATGGAACTCTTATTACAGAAGATGAAAATGCTGTAATATTTGACGATACAAAAAATGCTGTTGCTGAAACAAGAAAAAAAGGAAATCTTGTATTTATTAACAGCGGAAGAACGGCTTTCAATATTCCTCAGAAAGTTCGTGACCTTGAATTTGACGGATATATCTGCGGCTGCGGAACATATATTGAGTACCGTGACGAGGTACTTTTCTATCATTCTCTTGAACAGGATTTCTGCCGTAAAATTGCTGAGCTTATGCGGAAATTCAATGTAACTCCCGTCTACGAATGGAAAGACGGTTACTTTTTTGACGATAAAGCGCCGAAATGCGAGGGCTTTGACCATTTTATGAAAGTTTTCGTGGACAGCGGCATCGACATCAGCAAACGTGTTGAAGATGATGATTTTGTATTTGATAAATTTGTTATCTGGACAAATCCTGACAGTGATTTTGACGGATTCAGTGAGGAGATCAGCAAGTATTTCTCAATAATTGACCGTGGAAACGGATTTTATGAGAATGTTCCTCTCGGCTATACTAAGGGCACAGGTATCAGTTTTATTCTTGAAAAGCTGGGTATCCCTCTCCGTGATGCCTATGCAATAGGTGACAGCATGAACGATCTGCCGATGCTTGAAGCCGTTCCGAACAGTATTGCAATGGGCGGCGCAGAGAGCATTTACCCTTATGTTTCATATATAACATCAGGCATACATAACGGCGGAATTGAAGTCGCACTCAAGCATTATGGTCTTATATAAAAACAAGACAGGCATTAACGGCGGTGCTTATATAGAAGCTTTATACTTATTATTGAGGGAAACCCTTTTGAAAAAGGGTTCTCCCTCAAACTCCCTTCCTAAAACTTTCGGTGTTAGTGTATCTGATATGGGACTAAATGTCC
>JAZUGG010000128.1:0-21389 GCA_045641105.1 Ruminococcus sp.
TTAATGCTTATTCAGTTTACAAGAGTCGGTGCTTATGGCAATGAGGTCACACCCGTTCCCATTCCGAACACGGAAGTTAAGCTCATTCACGTTGACGATACTTGGCTGGTCACGGCCCGGGAAACTAAATCAGTGCCGACATTTATCAATCGGAAGCTTAAAAAGCTTCCGATTGTCAATATATGGGCCATTAGCTCAGTTGGTTAGAGCATCCGGCTCATAACCGGACGGTCTGGGGTTCGAGTCCCTAATGGCCCACTTAACGCTTCTTTTAGAAGCGTTTTTTTATTTTATGATATGACAATGGCATAGAATTTTTCTATGCTCTTTTTTTGTAATTTTATACAAAGGAATACTTTATTTTATATTGTAATTAAACGTTTTTTTACTTAAACCAATCCTTTTATTGACCTGTATATAATTATATGTTATGATTAAATTGTACAACATACTTTTTTATTTTATTCTCTAAAAATTTCATATATAAAGTCAATTCCACAAAATATTCTTTATTTTTTACACTATTTCTGTATTATGTAGGTTGAGAATTAATATTATTTGATGTATAATGGTAATATTAGGGATATTATAATTTTTATTTTAAAAAGGAGTGGTCACAAATGAAGTTAAGTCAGAAATTCAAACGTTTTATTTCTGCAACAGCGGCTGCTGCTCTGTTTGCTACGTCTTTTCCTGCAATTTATCATTATGAAGACGCAGCAGCAGCAGATTCAGTAGCTATCGACACCAAAACGACTTATCAGACTATCAAAGGATTCGGCGGAATCAATCTTCCTGAATGGGCCGGTTCAGATATGACATCTGCTCAGGTCAAGAAGGCCTTTGGTAATGGCGATGATGAACTTGGTTTGTCTATTCTTCGTGTTTATGTAAGCGATGATTCCAATGCTTGGAGACAGGCTGTTCCTACTGCAAAGGCAGCAACTGCTCTTGGTGCTACAATTTTTGCTTCACCTTGGAATCCTCCGACAAACATGAGAGAGTCATTCACAAAAAATGGCACGGCAAATCAGCGCAGACTTGCTAAGAGCAGTTACGGTGCATACGCTAAACATCTTAACAGCTATGTCAAGTACATGAAAGATCAGGGAATTGATATTTATTCTGTTTCTATTCAGAATGAGCCTGATTACGGTTCAGAATGGACATGGTGGACTGCTGATGAATGTCTTGACTTTATCGTTAATTATGGTAAGGATGTTGTGGCAGGTACTGATACAAAGCTTATGTCACCTGAAACGTTCCAGTACAATAAGGAATATTATAACAAGATCCTTAATAATCCTACCGCTTTTGCCAATGTTGACCTTTTTGGTACACATTTCTATGGCACTCAGCGCAGTCAGATGGATTTCCCTGCACTTGAAAACTGCGGCAAGGATATCTGGATGACTGAGGTTTATGTACCAAATAGTAACGCAAATTCTGCTGATAACTGGCCTGAGGCTATTCAGGTTTCTGAAAATATTCATAACGGTCTCGTTGTCGGAAATATGAATGCATATGTTTGGTGGTTTATTCGTCGTAATTACAGTCCTATGAAAGAGGATGGCACTATAAGCAAGCGTGGTTACTGTATGGCTCAGTTCTCAAAATATGTACGTCCTGGTTCTGTAAGAATCGGTTGTACCGAGCAGCCTGTAACAGGTGTTCTTGTTTCAGCTTATAAGAATAACAGCAATCAGGTTACTGTTGTTGCTGTTAACAGCAGTACAACTGCTACTACTCAAAATTTCTCACTTAAAAACGGTGAAAAAATTGAAGATGTTGACCGTTACAGAACTTCAGGTAATGAAAATCTTGCTAAAACTGCTGATTTAGAGCATGATACAAGCAGTTTCTGGGCACAGCTTCCAGGACAGAGTGTTTCTACATTCGTTATTCAGCTTGGAGATGGCTCAGGAAGTTCATCAGGTGAAGAACAGCCGACAACTGAACCACCAACACAGCCTGTTGAAACATTAATTGACGGTAAATATTATTTCACTGATTCATTTGACAGTTCTGAAGGTACATGGGCAGGCAGAGGTGCTGCAAGCGTTTCAGCAGCTAACGGTGAACTTTCGGTTGAAGGAAGAACAGCTTCATGGAATGGCGCTGTAAAGTCACTTAGTTCAACTCAGTTTACTGCCGGCAAGGAGTACAGCTTCAGCGTAAATGCAAAGCATGAAGGCTCAGGTACTGAAATATTCAAGCTGACAATGCAGTACACTGATTCTTCCGGTACAGCTAATTACAGCAATGTAGCTACTGTTGAGGCTCAGGGCGGTTCATGGGTGCAGCTTGCAAATACAAACTACAAGATTCCGTCAGATGCATCTGATTTACAGCTTTATGTCGAAACAGAGGAGACTATGACTGATTTCGTGATTGATGATGCAATTGCTGCAGTAGCCGGAACTGTTATCGAAAGCAGTAAAGGCGGCGAAGGTGAAGGCGGAAACGGTCCTAAGATATTAGGTGATATTTCCCGTGACGGCAGCGTTGATGTTTTTGATGTCATTATGGGCAGAGAAAGTCTTGTTTCAGGAAAATTCGGTTCAACTATCGCTCAGAAGGCAGCTGATGTTGACCAGAACGGTAAATTTGAAATAGCTGACCTCGTTCTTATTGAAAAGTATGTCTTAGGTACTCAGACAAATTGGCCGGTTCCTGAAAAACGTCCTAACAAGTGGGATGATTATACCGAAACAGCATCGTCTGACTGGATAAATTTCTATAAGAGTTCAATTAAGAATATGGGAAACACTTCAAGACTTGCAGACAAGCTTGAAGCTGCTGAAAACGGTGAAAAGCTCACCATTGCATATCTCGGCGGTTCGATCACAGAGGGCAAGAATTACACAAGCCCATTTTCAAACTATGTTAAATCTACATTTGCTAAAGGCTCGTTCAAGGAAATAAACGCAGGTCTTTCGGGTACATCTTCTGTTGTAGGTCTTGTAAGAAGTGAGGACGAAATCTTCAGCCAGAATCCTGATATTGTATTCCTTGAATTCTCAGTAAATGACCACGAAGATATTATGTATAAGAAATGCTTTGAAAGCGTTATCAAGAAGGCACTTTCACAGCCGAATGATCCCGCAGTTGTAGTTCTTATCAACCGTGCAAAGGGCGGATTCTCAAGTCAGGATCAGATGTACGCTATCGGAAAGAACTTTAATGTACCTGTTATCAGTATGGACGATGCACTCACAAAGGCATTCAACAGCGGTTTCCTTTCAACAGGCGACTACTTCCAGGATGAATATCATCCACACGCAAACGGCGGTAAACTTGTTTCTGATTGTCTTGCATATTTCTTCCGTCAGGCTATGAAATCAGAAAACCGTCAGGGCGAGTATGTATTCCCGTCAAAGACAGTTTACGGCGATGAATATGCTGACTGCTACAATGTAAAGCCAAGTGAACTTACAAATCTCAACCTTGGTTCATTCAAACAGGTTCAGGGCTATAGTTCATCACTTTCATATGGCTTGCAGTATCAGAAAGGCAGCTCAAATACACCTATGACCTTTAAAACACAGGGCAAGGGACTTATCATAGTATTCAAGGCTAACAGCAGCGGCATGGGTACGGCTCTCGTTACTGTAAACGGCAAAACTACAAAGGTAAGCGGCAATAAGCAGTATACATGGGGCGGTCCAGATGCAGAACTCGGCTATTATCAGGATACAACAGGAGAACTTGATGTATCAATCAAAATGGAAAACGGCTCAACAGACTTCACTATCTGGGGACTTGGCGTTATCCGATAATTGATATTGTAAAAAATAAACCACCTGAAAAACGGTGATACTTATACAAATGTTCTAACTTTTATCGGGGAGAACCCTTTTTCAAAAGGGTTTCCCTCAATAAAAAGTAGAAAATTTTTATATAAGTACCGCCGTTTTCAGGTGGTTTATTTTATTTACAGCATAATTATTTAACGATAGGCTGAGTCCAGTATTGTTGGTTATAGATATCTGTGAAGCGGTACATAAGGTGAACTTCGCCGCTTCCTACGTCAGTATTGCTTATCTGCATATTTTCATGATAGGTTACAGGTTCGCCGATGAAGTAGCTGTCCTGATATTCCATGTCATATGAATAATAATCGCAGATGAAATCAAGCTTGTCACCGTTTTTGAGTTCTGTCATGCTCTTGGCTACAGTTTCAGTCTCGCCGCCAACGTAGTCATTTGTAGCACCTGCAATAAATCCGTTTGGATTTTCATTGTTGAATACTATCATAAGGTTTACTCTGTCGCCATTGAGAAGTGCGGGAACATATCCGCTTATAGTATAATTATCGCCGTTTTCAATTGTATCAGTATGATAATATGCTACTACATTACCGTCAATAGAAAGCCAGTTCCTGTCAGTATCAGCAATAAGATCGCCGTTATCATTAAAGCTGTATATGTTGTCCAGACCGAGGTCAATATAGCCTGTGCCATCGTCATAGAACATATTCAGGTCAAGCATATGAACAAGTTCCCACTGTGATTCAGGCAGTGACATTGTATATGTTCCGTTCTTTTCTTCCCAGACCAGATTATTTACATCAAAATAGTAAGTTGAAAGATAATCAGCGGTATCATCAACATTGATATCCTTCATAAATTCACTGTTTGTATTGTCAAGACCAGTGATGCTCTTTCCGGAAGAACCGCCGCCGAGGAATCCTGAAAGCAGTGAACCGATGATATCTGAACTTCCTGATGAGCCTGATGATCCACCAAGACCAAATAGTGAGCCAAGAACAGAGCCTGTACCTCCTGCGGCGATCTGACCGCTTGTTTCAAGGCTTGCAAACTGCCTGATGCATTTTGAGTATTCAGAGTCAACGCCGACCTGATTATTGATATTGCAGGCAGTATCAACATATGAAGTACGTTTATACGGGAAATAAATAGAAACGCCGTATGCATTTGTCATATTTGAAGAAGTTTTATTATATTTTACTGCATTTTTAAGTGCATCAGCAAGTTTTTTACTTTCATTTGTTCCGATATTTTCAGCAAGATTTACAAGGTCAACCTGATCGATCTTTGAACTTTCTGCAAATTCACGGGTAGCATATCTTGCATCTGAAATTTCCTTATATTCGTTATTGGATATTTTAGTGCTGACAGATTTTGCAAATGACGAAAGATTTGAAGGTACGGTATTTGCAAATTCAGCAAGATCGATGACTGATAGAGTAGTTTTCTGACCTTTGCATTTTTTATTGCATTCGCCGACAAAGTCATCAACGATATTCTTTCCTATTTCAAGCGTAGACAATGAAGTGTTTTTACCGAGATTATTGAGCCAGTTGGTATAATACCAGCCGATACCCGGCTCAGTTTCCTCAGAAGCTACGAGGTAATCTGCGTGTTTATCGAGCATAAGAGCATTTTCGGCAGTAGCCATAAGACAGGCATCAAATCCGATAAAATCGAACTTTACACCGCCGTTTGTCAAAGCCTGATTAATTCCTGTCAGATCCATTGAACCGCTTTTGGCATTCTTCTCGTCATAGCCGTATCCGCTTACAGATCCGCCGCCGTGATCCCAGAGAATGAGTTCATTTCTATTTGCAGGGAAATTCTTGCTGCAATACTGAATAAACTTAGCAAGGTTGTTCGGATCGGTCATAGCTTTGCTGCCATCATCATCAACAAGGCGGTTTATCTTGCCGTTTTTGATTTGGTATATCTGGTTTACAGATGAACTTATGCCTGAATTTTTCCAGCTTTTGCATCCGCCTGTATAGACTATGAGATTTACGTTATCACCGAAGCTTGCGGCACGCATTTCCTCCATATCAGCGGAAGCCATTCCGTATTTTGATTCAAGGTCAGTACCGCACATATATACCATAATAGTAACGATATCCTTATTATTGCCCTTGATGACGGTTCTTTTTTCACGGGAACCGCTTGCAACAGAGGAATTGACAGTACTTGTGTCGCTTCCATAATAGTCTGATACCGGATCAGATGAATTGGAGCCTGAAGGCAAAGAGCCACTGCTGCCGCTGTTCCCTCCACCGCCTTTTAACAATAATATAGCTAACACTATAATTATTGCAAGTCCGCCGCCGCCTCCGGCAGCCGCACGTTTAACGCCTTTTCCGCCTGATGAGCCTCCTGAAAAGCTTCCTGAGCCAACTCTGCCTGTGCCGAGTCCTTCGCCGCGTCTATGAGCGCCGCTTCCGCCTGAAGTGACGTTTTTGTCTCTGCCTCTTGGTCTATTCTGATCCATAACAGCCTCCAAATAAAAAATATTGATTATAGTCAATGTGGTATTGTATTACATAAATACGCCATATAATATATATTTTACAACGTTTTGGAGCTTTTGTCAAGTTCAGCGGAAAACAAATCCACAGCAGCAGCATATTCTTTTTGTGAATGTCATATCGTGACTGTCAATAGAGACATTCAGCCAAGCATAGCTTTAAGCTCCTCGAAATCAAAATAATTGAATCCTTGTGAATTGCGCTGAATATAGAGATTATCGCACTTATAGAGCATACCGTACTCGAGTCCGACAATTCCATAATTTGAAGCATCACATCCTCTATTCACGAAAAATGCATATTCTTTGCCGATAATCGGAACTTCGCCGCTTCCAACTATTTCATGATAATATGTGCCGTCATCAGCAAGATCTGTGCCTGACATTCGGTTTATTTCGGCTGTTTTTTCAAACCCTGAAATATACCCGCCAACTGTCTCGATGCATACATTTTCTCCTGCCTGAACTATGTCAAGAGCATCGTCTGTGACCGTGATATTTATCTGTGTATAGGCAACTCCGCAGCGTGGCTCATATGAAATGCTGTCAACCCTGCCGACTATAATATTTGCAGCATTGGCTGCATTTTCATGAATATTTTCCATATCCCATGCGTATTCATACAGCGGTTCATATTCGGTCATCTCCCTATCTTTCAGCTTGTCAGGTATTTCGGGTTCTTCAAAGATATATTCAGGGATAGGCTCATTGTTTTCCCATACACCGTCAACAGTAATATTCTCAAACTTGCACGGAATGAGATGTTCTGTTATCGTGTCCTGTTCCGTTGGATGTGCAAGCCTTTGTACAGTCTCAGCAATTTCATCTGTCACCTTATATCTCACAGTACATTCGTCCTTTTCGCAGTCCATTGTGTTATCACCATAGAAAATCAGTCTGAAATGTGAGCCGCCGTTATCGATATAGGCGATTATCTGTTCACCGTCAGGATATGGCAGACTGCTGTCAGCTTCTTCACTCACCCAGAAATTGAACAATCCCGCAAGTTCAGCCGTATCCTCAGCCGATATTTCGAGCAGAAACGGAGTATACGCATTTGTGAGTAATCTTATTCTGCTGTCGTGGATATCGCCGAAAGGAGCGATAGCACGGGCAAGGGCAGTTTCAGATATGTCATCGGAAACTGACTGTGATGCAGAAGGTTTGTTCCTGAAAAGCAGCATACCGCCTGCGCCGATTCCTGCGATAAGTGCAATAACAGCAGCAAATGTGCCGATTTTACGCCATATCGGTCTATGATAAGTCTCCACGCCCGATACGCTTTCCATCGGAGTTTCTGCCGATTTTTCATGATAGATCTTTTCTGATTTTTCATACAGTCTATCTATGTCATTTTCCGAAACAGGCGGATATTTCTCAGTAAGCTCATTTATTAATGAATTATCGGCATTTTCCAGAATATCAAGATCAAGTTCATTGTTTTTCATAAGTATTCCTCCTTCAGCATTGCTTTAAGCTTTTTCACGGCACGTCCGCTCCTTACCCGAACATTTTCGGGTGTCAGACCTGTAATATCAGCTATTTCACGGGCTGAACGACAGTAGTAGTATTTGTGTATGATTATTGCAGCATCGGGTTCACCAAGGTCATTTATTGCATTCAGAATAATTCTGCGCCGTTCATTTTTTTCTGTATCATTTTCAATATCCTGTTCAGAAGGGAGTGTTTCTGCTAATTCATCGCTGACTGACAGGACAGTGGTATGTGAATTAAGCTTTTTGTAGAGATCAGCAGACTTATTTCTTGCGACAGTTCCGATAAATCCTGAAATATCACCGTTGATATCTTTGGTATCGTCATAGTATAAATATATATCTGCAAATACATCACAGACACATTCTTCAATATCCTCACTGGATGCACAGCTTCTGAGCCTGTTGAAAACAATTGTATAAACATATCCGCAATATGCTGAGAACAGCTCTTTATGTGCTTGCTGACGGGAAATTTTCAGTTTATTTCTGAATTCATCATGTGTCAAATGCATCACCGCTTTCTAAAATACAGATTATTAGTCAAATGTGTTCTATATGGTATCCTTCAATATATCTATTCTTCATTATATCGTATTTCATAACACTTTTAAATATATTTTTTTATTTTAACAAAAGTAAAGGTTCAGTTTTGCGGAATACGGGACAAAATATTTATCATAAAATGCTATTACCAAAAATGACGGAGGGAATTATATGATATTTGACATAATGAGAAATCTGTTTTTCTTTGCACTTCATGTTGACAACAGCGCAATATTTCCGAGACCGCTTTCAAAAGCTGACGAGGAGAAATTTTTTGCAGAAATGGCAGAAGGCGATACTATGGCACGTAAACAGCTTATTGAACATAATCTGCGGCTTGTAGCACATATAGTGAAAAAATATGCATCAACTTTTGATGAGCAGGATGAACTGATTTCGATAGGTACAATAGGGCTGATAAAGGCAGTATCAACATTTGATTACAGCAAAGGGGCAAAGTTTGCGACTTATGCGAGCAGATGCATAGAAAATGAGATACTTATGCATTTTCGTTCAGCAAAAAAGAGCGCATCTGACATATACATAAACGAACCTGTTGAGACAGACAAGGATGGCAATGCACTGACGCTTATTGATCTTATTGATGACGGGAACGATATTCATGAGCAGGTTGATCTGATGATACGTTCAAAACAGCTTTACAATTTTCTTGAAAGCTGTCTTGATAAGCGTGAACTTGAAGTTATTGTTTTCAGATATGGGCTTTATGGCAGCAAACCGCATACACAGAATGAAACTGCTGATAAACTGAAAATTTCACGGTCATATGTTTCACGTATTGAAAAAAAGGCTATCGAAAAGCTGAAAAAGATGTATGACAGAACGCCGTTCTGAAAAAAAGCACCCCATGATTTTTCATGGGATGCATATCAGTCCTGATGATTACAGAGAACGAGTATATAGTCATGTGATTTTTTGGATTTTCCGAAGAAAGAGAAGTCATATCCGCTTATGTTGTTGAGATCCTTGTTGATATTTTTTGAATGTTTTACTGAATCAACGTTATATATGAAAACTGCGCCGGTCATATCAGTGATTTTAACGTTGTCTCCGATGTCAATATCAGAAAGAAAATCAAACTGTCCGCTGAAATCAGAGCCGCCTATGATAAGTGAACCGTCATAGCAGCTTCCGCTGAAACAGCATGGTGAAGCATCAAAAAACTGTTTCTGCCATTCAGAACGTATCGGGATATGTACTGAATGTGACGGAATATCAAGCATTGCAGAGTAATCAGTTCCGTTGAAATTAATAACAGGCATCTGAACATTTGAAAGTTGTTCAATCTGACCTGAATAAGTAAAAGTCAGTATAGTATCGATAAAATCCGCAGCTGATTTGTTTTCATCAGTATTTTTTTTTGCATTATGCATTGAGATGCCATATACAGCAGTCAGTGAAAAAATTATTATCGTGAAAAAAACAAGGACTGATCTGCCGATGATTTTACTTGTTTTCTTCATGTCTGCGCCTTTTTTCTATAAATGAAAGTATACCATACAGGCTGAGTGAGCCGAAAATACATGATACATAAGGAATTACGCTGAAAGAATCGCCGGTATCCGGCAAACTTGAGTCAGAAGAATTTTTTTTGTTTTTGGTTGTAGTTTTTGAAGATGAGCCGTCAGATGCTCTTGAAGTAGTAGTGTGCTCATCGGAATCGTCATTTGGCGTTGTGATATTTGAGTCGGACTTTTCGCCGCTGCCTGAATCGTCGTCATCGTCAGTATCGGTATTGTCATCATCATCGTTATTATCATCATCATCCTCATCGTTGTCATCATCGTCATCTTCATCTCCGCCGATAGGCCAGAGCGTGTTAATGATGAAAAATGAGTTGTCATTTTGCATTATCTCAACATCATATCCGCCCGGAATAAATCTTTCAACAACATTCCATTCAGCTGAAATGTCGGCATTCCATTCATACATCCAGTTGTTTTTTTCACTGAGAATAACAGATTCAGCAAGTTCGCCGTTGCGGTAAATATCGGCAGTTACAGAATCAGGACGATATTCAGGGAAATCCTTCCATTCCTTTATCACATGGAGTTTTTGCAGTTCACTGCTTTTGATGGAGCGAACTCCTTTTGTATGAACATCAGAAGAATACACCCAGTTATTGCTGTCATTAAGCTGAGGAAGGGCAATTACAAACGGCGAAAATTCAGTAACAGTATCATCTTGTGTCTGAGTTACCTTTCCGGCAAGATACAGACCGCATGGAAGACCGCTGAATGAAGCAGTACCCTCTGAGTTTGTCTTTGCTGTATACGAAGGCTTGATGCCGTCTGCTGTAATGTATGAACCAAGAGTTGTAGCGAGCGTGTTCCACTCTGACTGAGATGACAATCCGTTGATAGAAAACTGATAATTGCTGAAATCACCGCAAAGCGTGAATTTTGCTTTTTCATCAGGATATGCGAACTGATACAGCTTAACATCTATTCCGCTGAAATTTTCATCTTCATATTTATAGCTGACGTTCAATGAACATTTTCTGCCTGTATCAAGCAGAGTTTTTGCATTGTGAGTATTGGCGGCATAAACGGCAAGCGGGGAATATGAGATGATAAGAAAAACTGATGTCATAGCAGCAAATATATTTTTTCTGTATTTTTTCATTCATCTTCCTCCTCTGAAGTTGATTTGTTATTTTTAGACTTAGGCTGTGGCTTTTTGAGCATTACCATCATGAACAGAATAAAGATAAGCGGTACTGCAAGAAATCCCGCAACAATGATCTCATCAATAATAACAGCCTCTGAGATAATGGTAATGTTATTTTTTTTGTTTTCAATTCTGTGTCCACGAACAAGCAGACGGTGTGTATTTATCCCATATGGTGTACAGGTAAGAAGCGTACAGTAGTCCCTGCCTTTTACGCATTTAAGTTCATCGCTTTCATCAGGTTCAACAGTACGTATCTGATCAACCTCATAGGTAAGAGTTTCGTTGAGTACCTTCATTTCAAAAGTATCACCTTCACGAAGCTTATCAAGATCGGTAAACAGAGAAGCACTTTTCAGCCCACGGTGTCCCGAAAGTACACAATGACTGCTTTCACCGCCGACGGGCAAGGAAGTCCAGTTAACGTGACCAACTGCGACCTGCAATACATTTTCTTCTGTGCTGTGATATATCGGAAGCTGAACGTCAATTTTGGGAATGTCGATATATCCCATAATTCCGTGACCGTCAGGATCAAGGAGTGAATTGTATTTTTCAAGCTGTTCATCAGAAAGCTTAAACGGATTCTCTCTTTCATTCAGCATTGAATTGTATTCAAGCGCTTCATTCCACATTTCCTGATATTCCTGAGCTGTAAGATTATCAAGCGAATCAGTATAGTTGTTAATAGCTTTGGTAGAATGCATATCATTCCACATATCGCTTATGATAGGGTACAACAGCAGGGACAGACCTAACAAGCATATAAAAATCATTATCTTAGTTGTTGTTTTCATTTTCATAGCATTAAGTTTCTCCCTGATGCTGTATCGGAGGGGAAAATCTCCCCTCCGTCAGCAAATTTATCAGCCTTCGTTGTAAAGTCTCTTTTTGGTTACGAGTATAACGCCAAGTCCGACGAAAAGAATTCCGCCGACAGTAAAGAGGATAACTGTACCTGTGCCGCCTGTTTCAGGAAGTTCTGTTCCTGCATTGTTGGCTATTTCTACTTCACTTCCAAGTGTAACATTACTTCTTTCAGTAAGCTTGTTGTATCCGTCAGGAGCTGCAGTTTCTTCAAGAGTAAATGTTTTGTCTGCGTCAAGACCGCATATTGTGATTGCATCGGCAGATACTGTTTTAATATCTGTGATAATAGTGGTAGTGTTATCTGACGATGTAGCAAGTCGATATGTTGTATTGTCGATTTTTACAAGGTTTACAGGATCGTTTCCGCCGTCATAAAGCTGGAATGTTGCACCTGCAAGAGGAGCTTTGGCGGTATCGCCGTTCTTGTATTTTAAAAGAATAAATTGTGAGGTATTTGATTCAGCAGTTTCTGTTACCGTACTATGCTCACCATATTTAAGAACTGCATTATTTGTAATTTCACTTTTGTCTCCAATTGCTGTTGTATTAACAGTTGCAGAATAAGTAATTGTTATATCGGTTGCTTGGATAATTGTATTTAAATAAGTATCTTTAAATACAATTTGGAAGGTATAGTCATCTGTAGCTGTTGTTGAAAGGGCATAGTTGCTTCCGTCAAGGTCTGAAGTGCCAATCTTTACTTTTATGCTGCTTGTATCAAGTGTAAGAGTTGACGGCAGTTTATCTTCAAATACATATTTCTTGGCGCCCGGCTGAGCAGTAATTTTGACATTATATCCGATTACATCGCCTAATCCTACGTTTTTGTCATCAGAATCTGCAAGTTCTTTGGTTAATGTAGGTTCTATATTTTTTTCACTCCATGACGGATTAGGATCAGTAGGAGTAGTATCAAGAATAGCAATGTTGCCTACACTTGAAACAACGAGATAGTATCCGGGGGCATCAAATGTAAGTGTTGCTGAAGTGCCGTCCGATTTTACATCAGCTCCTTCTTTCTGTTCAAAGGTACTATCAGGAAAAGTTGTTTGAGACATAATAAGCTGGGCAAGATTAAAAGCATCATCTGTTGTTTTACCGTCTTTATTAATGTCTTTTATTTCTATTACGGTGTCGCCGTCAAGTGTGACATAATCCTTGCCTGCACCTGTTTTGAAGAAAGAACTCCATGTACTGTTGAGAGTATATGAATAGGAATATTCAGTTTTATTATTGGTTGAATCTGTTTTTGTCGTATATGTCAGGTCAAACAGTCTGTATGCGTTGTAATATTCACCTTCCTGTGCACCTGTTACTTTGATGCTGTATTCAGGATCTGCAGCAAAAGCAGTCAGAGACGATAATGAGAATGCTGAAAGTGCAGCCGCTGATAAAATTGATAATACTGAGGATAGTAAGCGCTTTTTAGTTTTCATAATAATTTTCCTTTCGTGTGATTTTGTGGGATATACTGCTCGTCATTGAGATGCAGGACAAAGAGTTAATGTTCACCTCCGTGTCTGCGTTTTTCTTTGAGTGTGCAGTAAAACATTAAGACAGCTGCTGAAATCAGCAGTAAGCCTGATGTGTAAATAATAACAGTACCTGTGCCGCCTGTTGCAGGAAGTTCAGCGATTCCCTGAACATTAATAACGGTTATATGAAGCAGTTTATTGCTGATTGAAATATCAGTATAGCCGCTTACGGCATCGGTATCTGTGGTAAGCCGGTATGCTTCGTCAACAGTGAAGCGTATTGAGTCGGAAGGCGGAAAATAGTTGTCTGGAGGTTTGGTTTCCACAAGTGTATATTCCGTTTCGCAGTTCAGAACGATATTGTCAGGCAGAGCCGCAATGCCGCTGCTGTTGGTAGTCAGCGTGTATATGAGGTTATCGCCGTCATATAATCCAAACTGCACACCTGCAAGAGGAGATGCGCCGCTGTTCGTATCCGAACGTTTCAGCACTTCAAGCGAATATGAGGGAACTTCTTTATTTTTGATGACTATTCCGCTTATTGATGTCTGAGTATTTTCAGTGCGGCAGAAAGTAACATCTGCCTCATCAGTACCGTCTTTGCTGTATCCGGCAGGAGCACGGATCTCTTTCAGGTGATAGCTTCCTGTCGGAAGTCCTTTGATGTTGATATATCCGTCAGACCCTGATGTTATTTCTGCTGTTCCGCTTGTATCATAGACATAATCTCCACCCAGAAGCGATACATTTACTGGTTTTCCCGAATCGTCAGTCAGTGAAAAAACAGCGCCTGCAAGACCAACGTTTCCGTTTGTTGAATCTTTCTTCTGCATTTGTATGCTGTAGAGCTGACCGCAGACAGTCGGAGATGTAAATTCAGCTGTATGGATAATTGAATCATCACCTGCAAGCTTATACTGAATACTTGTTTTGTTATCTCCTCTGTCATTTGTGTTTATTGCGGCGGTTTCGCCTGTGCGTGAAGCACTCTCAGGAAGTTCATCGCTATATTTTGACATATCAAGAGTTAATTTGTAGATAAGCTGATAGGCGTTAACCCTTGCATAATATTCAACATCTTCCGTTCCATCGTTTAGTGATTCCACATAGTCATATGAATTTTCATGAACAACAGGATCTTTAAGGTATGGTTCAACACCTGCAAGACTCCAGTTGATCTTGTGATTTACTGTATCATATTCAGCTTCACCTGTTACAACTTCAAAATGAACATCTGATATTTTAACGCCTTTGATATAATCACCGAGATAATCTGTAATTGTACTTATTTTTGTGCTTCCTGACATTGTCGGCACGCCTTCTTCTGCATCAAACGAAACATTTGACAAGTCCTGCATATATTTAAAAAAGTCAAAGTTATTTTCAAGCATCGCACTATAGGCAGGTTCTCTGATTACAAGTTCCTGATTGGAAGAATTGTATTCGAGTTCAGGGCTTTTATATGTATAACCATTAACCTTATTTATTTTGTTGCTCGTATAGTAAAAAGAAAGACCGCTTGATGTTGTTAGGCAAACTGCTAAATTTACATTTGATGATACACATTGTGTTGCATCTGTTTTAGAAGTATAAACTGTAATTTTTGATATCTTAATCGTTTTGCCATTTTTATATGCAGTTGAATTAGAGGAATCAAATGAGAAGGAATTATTGCTGTTAGGCGATATTAATTTTGAGAGCTGAGTATTAGTCTGCTGGATTTCTTTAGCAATATCAGTTATGACAAGTTTATTATTAATGACACCAGGTAATCCGTCATTATTTTTTCCTTTGTTATTAGTAACAATTAAATCGCCGCCTGCCAAAGCCTCTGTCAGCTTTCTTATGTAGATTGGCTCAACATTAAGGCAAATAAAAAACTCATTTTCCTTTCCCGCAGGAAGAATGGATTTTTTCAGACGAAGAACAGGAATATTGTTATCTCTGATGATACTGTATTCGGCATCGCCTGTTACGTATGTTTCACCGCCTTGTCTGCCTGTTTTTATCTGCCAGTCATTGGCACTGTATTCATCCTTGCCATATTCTGCCCAAAAATCAACAGGGGTATCTGACGGATTTTCATCTGCAAGCAGTTTTATTCTTCCAAGCGCCGTGCCGCCGATAAGTGCATCGACCGTATCTGAATAATCATCAACGACCTTGCATAGCGAATTATACTCTGTTTCCGAAATAGATTGTTCGCCGAAGTATGCATTGTCAACAGGGGCATACAGCTCATTCAGGGAATCGAATGCATCTGAAACGGACTGAACATTATCTGTATCAAGATTCTGTATTATCTCCTCACACTGTGAAATAGTCTCGTCACGCAGAATCTTTGCCTGACCAATGCACTCAGCGGAATGGATATGTTCTGAAAGAGTACATTTCAGCGTACCGTCTGCGAAGTAACATGAATCATCATGTTTATGCTCAGGTATACCGCATATGAAGCCGTTATCAGCCGCAGGCGGCGCATCGAAGCATTCATTGCCGTGAATATGTTCTTCTTTCTGACAGGTGAGCACAGTTTCGCCATTTTCATTGACAGTATAGCATGATGAACCGTGAATATGCTCATTCTTTTCGCATATCAGCGTCTTTTCCCATGTTACCGCAGGGATAATTAAAGCATATGTTGTAACAAATACCACAATAGCTGATAGGCACGACAGAATTTTATACCACCGTCGCCGTCGCTGATATCGGATATTATATTTTGAAGTCTGGTTTTCGATATTTTTATTCATTATATAACTCCGTTTGATAAAAATGATGATTTTATAAAAGTATCAGTCAACAAATCCGAAACTTTTAATCGGCCATACTCTAAAAACAATTTTGCCTACAATATTGTCATAGTCTATACAGCCTACGGAAGAATTCCGGCTGTCAATTGACGTTTCTCTGTTATCGCCCATAACAAAAATTGAATTTGCAGGGACCTGATAGGGGAGTGTGATGTTTGTTTCGCCCAGAGATTTTGTCCCCTCAAGAAGGTAGCTTTCGTCAAGAGGTTCGCCTTTGGTATCAGTATAGACGAAAACATTGCCGTCCTTATCGATATCCACCCATTGACCTGCCTTTGCGATACAGCGCTTTATCAGAACTTTGCTTCCGAAATAAACGCATACAGGATCGCCGCATTCAATATCTGCGCCTTTGATAGATACTACGATCTCTCCTTCTTTCAGTGTAGGTGCCATTGAACTGCCGTAAATTCTCAGTACAGGCATGAACAGTACAGCTACAAGCACGGCAGAAGCGGCAACAACTATCAAAGTATAAATAGTGCTTCTGAGAAGCTTTCGGAAACGTGTTTTTCTGTTGACACGTTTCAGCTCGGATTCAAGCTGTTCAATTTTCGGAGCAGTTTTGCTGTTTTTATTTTTTTTTGATCTCATCAGGTTACCCTCCGTCGTATCACAGCTTTATTTTGCATTATTTCTGGCATTTGAAATTATTTCTTCGGCTTTTTTCTTAGCATCTTCGAGCATTTTTTCACATTGAAGTCTGCTTTCTTCATCCCGTTTTTTTATGTTTTCAAGATATTGCTGTGCAGCCGCATCAACAGCCATACATACGCCGTTAAGCGAGAAAACGGCATCAGCAAGAGTTCCGGCATTCTCAATAGTGATCATTCTGCTGCTAAGCTGAGTTCTTGCATCTTCGAGTTCTTTTGAAAGTTTTTCCTTTTCTTTTTCTTCTTCTATTAAAAGTTCAAGAAGTTCTTTACGGCTTAAACGCCGTAATTCTTTATCAGTCATGGTTTTATTCCTTTATATGCAGAATTGCCATACTTATAAATAGAATGGAGCAGTTCTGCTGATAATGCAAATTAAACATAATCTATTAATACAATTAATATAAATAGACATAGAATTACATATTGTATTATAACACATATATATGACTTTGTCAATGATAGCCAAAAAATATTTGTATAGATTTTTTTATAAAACAGCTTAATGCAGAGGTTATCTATAAAAATATTTGCTATACCGATATAATAGTTAAATACTTTATAAAGACGAAATATTAAGTGTTATAGTAAGTATATCAGATATCAACGAACGTGTAGATAACAGGATTTCAGATGATTTGTTAAGTAAATAAAACAAATAAAAAAATTGTAATAAAATGATTATAGAGGGCATGGCAGGTTTACTTTAACTGGTAAATATGACAGGATTTTTTTAATGTATTGACATTTAGTTTTTTCAGGTATATAATAGTATAGCAGTTTTGGAAGGGAGAGTATCTGAAAAGGGTTCAGGTACTCATTAATTGGAGGAAATTATGGAAAAAAAGAAAATTTTTGCAGCTGCTGCGGCACTGTGTCTGTTGACAGGCTGCGGCAACGACGAGATCGATTATCCTATGCAGGAAAGCATACTGGTGACAACGGATATTCTGACAACTTCTATGGAATCACAGTCAGAACCAGAAAATGTATCGGAAGAACCACAGATAAACAGCATTTCTGATACACAGAAGGAATTTTATTTTTACAGAGACCATATGAAAATATACGGAAAAATATATTTGCCGTCAGGAGATGGAAGTTATCCTACAGTTATCATTGCATCAGATCTTGGCAGACAGTATAACGAATACGAGGATTATGCTTCTGAATTGGCAGCAAACGGCGTAATAAGTGTAGTTTTTGACTGCACAGGTGCAGTTGTTCCCAGTTTGAGTGACGGAAAAATAGTGGATATGACAGCGCAGACTGAAAAATCTGATATTATTACAGTTTTAAATAATATTTCAGATTTGCCGCAGGTGAATACGAAATGCATCTTTTTGATGGGCGATGGTTTTGGCAGCAATGTTGCTGTATATGCGGCTGCTGAATGTTCAAAAGATATACGTGGAGTTATTCTTGCTGAACCTGCATTTGATATGTCAGACACGCTGAAAGCACTTTTTCCTGATAAAGCAGAAATACCGCTGTTTATTGAAGATCCGTTTTATATCGGCAGAGAGTTTATTGAAGAACAGCGTTCAACAAATATATATCAGATGATGCCGTTTGTAAAGAAAAATGTCATTATTTTCAGCGATGATGCAGATGAAAATAAGATGAAATACTCAGAAAAAGCGCATGATGCATTTCCTTCTGCAATTCTTATGTCTGTAAAAGATCTTGAAGGCAATGTGGCAAAAACAAAAAATACGAAACTTATTGATGAAATACTTCGTTTTGTAAAGGCAAACAAAAGCTGATGCTCATAATTTTTTGAAGAAGATGTCCGTTTTTCCGCAGATGAAACGAATGTATTAATGGGAAATGAAAATAAGCAGAAAAAGTATTCCCGAAGAACAAAAAGAAAGAAAAATATATAAAAATCCGTGACTTTTTATGCCACGGATTTTTGCTTTTTATTCAAAATTTTCTTCTGTTCCGAGAACTATATCGCAGAGCCTTCTGAAAACTTCTTTCGGCTGTGTTAACTGCGGCTGCATGAGCTGTGTTGGTGTATCACCAATATGTGTTATCAAAGCAATCTCAGCAGAAAGTACGCTGAACTGGCTGTATTCTTTTAAATCAAGGAAATACTGCATGATATCATTGTAATCCCAGTATTCATCAATGCATACATCACCGAAATACAGCACATGGGACGGATAGCCGTATTTGGAATCAAACTGTATGTCATTCTTATCTGATGTTCTGAAAACGAGATTAACAAGAGAATTTTCCTCATTCTGGCACATTCCGTTGGTAAAATCCACATTATAGCAGAGACGGCCTCCACGATATCTGCCGTCGGTGTGCTCATCTTTTATTTCATCATTCAGAACAGGCGGTGCGAAAACATCAAGATATGACAATGTTCCCAATCCTGCCGCTTTGTCAATAAGTTCAGTAGTATCTGTATTGTACTCAAAAAAGATCTCGTCATCATAATAATGATTTTCATATCCGATAAAGTTCAGTGATGCTACAGCAAGGGCACTTTCCTTGTCGGATATTTTCACCCTTGAATTTTTCATTATTTCAATGTCTGATGCTGAATAGCCGAGAGAAACAAGATATTCTTCAAGCCGTCTGTTATTCAAAGCTTCAGTTGTGTTGTCGTATGTACGTCCCTGATACAGCATTTCACCAATACTGTTTTTGCTGTTGTAGTAAATAATTTCCTCCTGACTTGTATACACTATTTTTTCGCCTTTATAGAAATCAATATCATATTCAATGTGGCTGATACCAGAACCAAATTCACGGCTAAAATGTGAAATAGCTTCTTCTTTTTCAAGCATTTCCCAAAATGTATTGCTTTCGGCGATTATTTTCTTTGTATTTTCAAGCGAATGATAATGCGTATTTTTGCCGTCTGATCCTGACGGATCGGTGGTTACTTTAGTAGTATGTTTAGGAGATGCAGTAGTTTTAGCTGTTGTTTTTGTATTTGCTTCGGCTGTGGTCTTATCTGATGCTGTGCTGTTTTCAGCCTGTACAGCATTTGTTGTCCTGTAGGACGGCTTAACTGACTTTGTTTCGATGATTTCTTCATCTGAAGTAGTTTTAGCGGTGGGAGATGTATCTTCTGAGCCGCTTGAAATATACAGTGTAAGAACTTCTCCTGATTTTATTTTAGCTCCAGCCGTTGGAGACTGTTTTATAACAAATCCTTTTTTATCAGTGCTTTCAACAAATTCTTTATCGATATTAATTCCGAGGTTCTTTGTAATTTCAATTGCCTCATCGCTGTTAATACCGCAGAAATTAGGAACGGTTATGTCCTCTGATACATTTTCAGTTGCCTGTGGTTCATTTTGCTGAATATCAGATGATAAAGTTGTTGACTCAAACAGATTTGGTGCAGGAGTGTTGATATCAGGCTTATCCCTGTTGATATGCATCCCAATGCCAAGAACGATAGCAAATACAGCTGCAGTGCCTGCAAAAGCCGATATAACAGCGATTTTTCGGCGTGGCTTTTTATTCCGTACAAGCATGAGATTTCCGCAGGTGTTCCATTCTTCATCATTGGTCTGACTGTTGAATCCTTCAAGTTCAGCAAGTGAGATATCCGCATTATTAAGCTCATCTATGTAATTCTGCGGAATATCATCAAGCATGGATTTCATTTGTTCGGGTGTTAATTTACTCATAGATATCCCTCCTTTTCAAGGTGTATGCGCAGTTTTTCACGAGTGCGGCGCAGAGTGGTCTTGACGGTATTTTCGTTGATACCGTATTTTTCTGCGATATCGGCAACAGGCATCATCGCCCAGTAGCGCTGTAAAAAGACTATGCGTGGCGATTGCGGGAGAGTGCCGAGAAATGCTTGTATTTCGGTAGATAACTGACGGCTGTCGGTATGACCTTCAATGTCGTAATCTGACGGGATACATTCCGAAAACTCATCAAGAGCGATTTTCACCTGTTCTCCGAAACGTTTCTTACGTTTGTCGGCACGGCATTTGTCATATGCGATATTCCGCACGATAACTGCAATATAGGCGAAAAGACTGCGTGGATGCTGAGGAGGAATGGTTGACCATAGCTTCATAAGGGCATCATTCCATATTTCGTCTGCATCGTGAGTGTTTCCGAGGATATTTTCTGCGATTTTGTGTACAGTTTCTCTGTATTTTTCAGCAGTATGGGACAAGGCATCCTCATTCCGCTGTTCAAATTCGGTTATTATATCATGGTCCTCCACAAAAATTCACCGCCTTTCTGCAGTTTTGAGTACTCTGCTTCATCCTAAAGACGTTAACTGTCTTGAAAAGGTTTCAGTTTTTATAAAAATTATATCAGAAAAAATTGCGATTGTAAATAAAAAACGCCGAGAGCATCAAACTTTCGGCGCTGAAAATTTAGGGCATCTCTAAAAACCCGTTTTGAGTAAGAAAAAACAGATAGGTGCAGCAGATGCAAGGAAAGCCCTTGAAGGCGTGCTGTCGCACTCCGAGAGGGATTGACACAGCATATGCTGTACATAGCTGTTTTTTCTCAGAAGTGGTTTTTAGAGGTGACCTTTATTGAATAATATTATGTATCTTA
>JAZUGG010000129.1:0-16945 GCA_045641105.1 Ruminococcus sp.
GAAAGGTGATGCCGCCGAAGAAGCGTTTCCGGTAAATCCGCTTCTGGCTGCAGGTCAAACAGGTCTGCGGCTGTCATCATGCTTTTGATGGAGAGCTATCGGCATACTCTTAATATGTATGTCAACATTTCTATTATAACGCATGATCGACCGGTTTGCAACCGGTTTTTTAATTTTTTGAAAAATTTTTTTAAAGGAGACATGAAAATGAAACAGTTTAACGTAGGAATTATTGGTGCAACAGGCATGGTGGGACAGAGATTTGCCACACTGCTCGAAAATCACCCGTGGTTCAATGTAAAGCTCCTTGCCGCTTCACCAAGAAGCGCAGGTCAGACATATGAGGAGGCTGCCGGAAGCCGCTGGAAGATGACAACTCCTATGCCTGAATCAATGAAGAATATGATCCTCATGGACGCAACTGCCGATATCGAAAAGATCGCAGGCATGGTTGACTTCTGCTTCTGCGCAGTTGACATGAAGAAAGACGAGATAAAGGCTCTTGAAGAAGCTTACGCAAAGGCTGAATGCCCTATCGTATCAAATAACTCCGCACACAGATTCACACCTGATGTTCCTATGGTAGTTCCGGAGATAAACCCTGAGCATATCGAGATCATCAAGGCACAGCGTGAGCGCCTCGGCACAAAGAGAGGTTTCATTGCAGTAAAGTCAAACTGCTCTATCCAGAGCTATGTTCCTGCACTCCACCCACTGAGAAAGTTCGGTCTGAAACAGGTTCTCGCCTGCACATATCAGGCTATCTCAGGCGCAGGAAAGAATTTCGAGACATGGCCTGAAATGGTTGATAACCTCATTCCGTTCATCGGCGGCGAGGAAGAAAAATCAGAACAGGAGCCGCTCAAGGTATGGGGCGAAATAAAAGGCAATGAGATAGTTAAGGCTGCATCTCCTGCGATAACAACACAGTGCCTCAGAGTTCCTGTTTCAGACGGTCATACTGCCGCTGTATTCGTAACATTCGAGAACAAGCCTTCAAAGGAAGAAATTCTCAAGTTATGGGCAGATTTCAAGGGCGTACCGCAGGAGCTTGAACTTCCTTCAGCACCTAAGCAGTTCATCCACTATTTCGAGGACGACAACCGTCCGCAGGCTAAGCTTGACAGAAACCTTGAAGGCGGAATGGCAGTTTCTACAGGCCGTCTCCGTGAAGATACACAGTATGACTACAAGTTCGTATCCCTTTCACACAACACTCTCAGAGGTGCGGCAGGCGGAGCTGTTCTTCTTGCTGAACTTCTTGCCGCAAAGGGTTACTTTGACTGATTTTAGGGAAGGAGCACTTTTATGAAGAATACCATTTTTACAGGTACAGCTACGGCTATCATCACTCCGTTCAACGCTGACGGTTCAGTAAACTATGACGAACTCGGCAGAATCATCGATGACCAGATAGCAAACAGTACAGATGCAATAGTTATATGCGGAACTACAGGCGAATCGGCTACTATGACCGATGAGGAACACATTGAATGTATCAGATATGCCGTAAAGCATATCGCAGGCAGAGTACCGGTTATCGCAGGCACAGGAAGCAACGACACACGCTATGCAGTAGCTCTCTCAAAGGAAGCAGAAGCCGCAGGCGCAGATGCACTCCTCCTTGTTACTCCGTACTACAACAAGACCACTCAGAAGGGACTTATTGCCCATTTCAAGGCTGTTGCAGACGCTGTCAATATCCCGATAGTTCTCTACAACGTTCCAAGCAGAACAGGCATGAATATGGACGTTGCAACCATTAAGGAACTCGCACAGCACAAGAATATTGCCGCAGTCAAGGAAGCAAGCGGAAATATCAGCTACGTTGCAAAGCTCATTGCTGAATGCGGCGACAATATCGATGTATACAGCGGCAACGATGATATGACAGTGCCTGTAATGTCACTCGGCGGAAAGGGCGTTATTTCCGTAGCTTCACACGTTATCCCGAAGCAGATGCATGACATGGTTCAGTGCTGTCTCGACAATAATTTCGCAGAGGCTATGAAGATGCAGATAGAGTATCTTGATATCTGCAATGACCTGTTTATCGAGGTAAATCCTATTCCTGTAAAGGAAGCTATGAATATGCTTGGCTGGAATGCAGGTTCATGCCGTCTGCCGCTTGTTGAGATGACTGACGAACACAAGGCAAAGCTCAGAGCTACTCTTGCAAAGCACGGCTTGATAAAATAAAAAATATATAACGGCGAAGCCGCATAATACTGCGGGGGTTCGGGGAGCAGCTCGCTCCCCGACGGAGGGTGTGCGAGGGAGGCAGAGCCTCCCTAAAGAGTAGTCAGTCCAGTGAAGCGCAGACTGACGGCTGTTACATAGTTGTTTCCCTCGGCGCAGACCGACGGTATTATTATTTACGGTCAAGCCTTCGGCGTTAAAAATTATTAATATTATAAATACGGGCGGCATTGCTTCTTGCGGTGCTGCCCTAAAATAAAGGAGTAAAAATATGACAAATATTGCTATATGCGGTGCAAACGGCAAAATGGGCAAAAACATCTACGAATGCATCAGCACCCGTGACGACTGCAAGGTTGTCGGCGGCATCGATATCTTCACACAGCAGTACGCTGATTTCCCGATAGTTGACGAGCCTGCAAAACTTCCCGTAAAGCCTGATGTCATTATCGATTTTTCAAACCCTGCATCACTGGACAAACTGCTTGAATACTGCCTTTCAACAGGTACGGCAGTCGTTGTTGCATCAACAGGCTACTCAGACGAACAGATAGCTCAGATAAAATCCGCAGCACAGCAGATCCCTGTATTCTTCACATTCAATATGTCACTCGGCATAAATCTCCTTGTATCCCTCGCAAAGAAGGCTACGGAAGTTCTCGGCGGTCAGTTCGATATCGAGATAGTTGAAAAACACCACAACCGCAAAATAGATGCTCCGAGCGGCACTGCTATCATGCTTGCAAACGCTATCAACGAGACTCTTGACAACTCCATGCACTATGTCTATGACCGTCACTCACGCCGTCAGAAACGTGAAAAGAACGAGATAGGAATGCACTCAATAAGAGGCGGCACGATTGTCGGTGAGCATGACATTATTTTTGCAGGTCATGATGAGGTCATCACTCTTTCACACTCCGCAGGTTCACGCATGGTTTTCGCAGAGGGTGCAGTTAATGCCGCAGTTTTCCTCAGCGGAAAGGGCGCAGGTCTTTACGATATGTCGCAGATGGTGTAAGCTATGGCAGATATTAATGAACTTGAAAAGATAAGGGCATTTTTCAAAAACGACCGCTATGCCGCAGATGCAGGCGCTGTTATCGAGGATTTCGGTGAGCATTATGCAAAGTGCAGTATGGTGCTTGATGAGCGTCATCAGAATGCAGTCGGCGGTATCATGGGCGGAGCATACTTTACTCTTGCGGACTTCACATTTGCTGTTGCAACAGACTGGAACGGAGATACTATCGTGTCACTGAACGGCGATATTTCGTTTGTGGGAGTGCCTAAGACGAAGAAGATAATTTCGGAGGCTGAACTTGTCAAGGACGGCAGGTCGGTTTGTACGTATATTGTGAGGATAAGCGACGAGCTGGGAAATCCTGTTGCCGTGGTGAAGTTTGTAGGTTTCCGCAAATAATGAAAAAAATAAATGTATAAAAAACGGCGAAGCCGATACTGCGGGGGGAGTGGGATGCCGAGGCGGCATACCCTGCAATGTAAAAGCACCGAACGAATCTGTTGGGGAGCACGCCTTCGTGCTCCCTCTTTTTTGCATGGAATGCTTTACGGACGGTACGCATTTGTGCCCCTCGGCTTGCCCGACAAAATAATATTGATATTCTGTTAAGGCGGCGTTTTGCCGCCTGTTGCTTTATATATAATACAGCTGTGGGATGCCGATGGCAGCATCCCCTACATGGTCAGCAAAATATTTTTTGTATTTTTGTGACCAAACACATTTTCAATTCGTGTACCAAGTGAAGACATTCGGTACCGGACTTCAAATAAACAAAAGGAGCTGATAATATGCTTTCATCTGACCGCATTCGTGCAGCACTTGACAAATACGGCGATATGCTGCTCAGAAACTGCGTTATCATGCTCAGAAATCAGGCAGACGCAGAAGATGCTGTTGAGGATACTTTCATAAGCTATATGCAGAAAGCCCCACAGTTCACCGACAGCGAACATGAAAAGGCGTGGCTTATCCGTGTAGCCGCAAACAAGTGCCGTGATTTGCTGAGATATCAGAAACGCCATGCCGCCGAAAGTGATGAGGTATTGCAGAATTATTCCATAGACAGGGAAAGCACGGGCATTCTTGAAGCCCTTATGGAGCTTCCCGAAAAATACAGGCTTGTTCTCACGCTTCATTATATTGACGGCTACAAGGTGGGAGAGATTGCAGATATTGCCGATATATCATCATCTGCCGTGAAAATGCGCCTTGCCAGAGGCCGCAGGCTGCTTGAAGAAAAATACAGGAAAGGGGTAATAATAAATGACAGAGAAGAAATTAAAAATTGCCTCTGAAAATATCAGAATGTCCGATGAACTGAAGGAGCGAATTATGAAAAAATGTGAAACAAATGCTGAACATATCAGCAGTGACGGCTATACCGACCACGTTTATCAGGTCGAGACAGTCAAGCCGAGAAAATGGCTGAAAGTTATAAGCGGAATTGCCGCCTGTGCAGTTATTGCAGGAGGTGTCGGCGCAGGTGTGGTCTATATGTCAAGGCAGGGTGCGCCGTCTGCTGAACTTGATGACGTTGAGACAACGCAGGAAGTGTCGGATACCGTGGAGGAAACAAGCCCGAAACGCCTTGTTATCGATGATATCATGGATTATAAGTATAATGAACTCAGGGACAAAGAATACTGGGGCGACGAATATCTGTCAGTTCTTGATGATTTTCTGAAAAACAGTGAACTGCCTGAAAGGGAATGTCCGCTTGATTTCAATAAAACACATTTTGTTTTCTCAGACAAGAAATGTGAATTGCAGGTCTTAGTTCCCGATACATTGCTGTTCATTGATGAAAATGATGATGTAACGTGTTACAGTGCTGATACAGATACACTTATTGAACAGTTCTTAGAAGTCAGAAATAAGAAAGGCGTAAATGCTTTCAGTGAATTTGTAAATGATGAAAATGTTGATATGTACTATTATTACGATCTCAGAAATCAGTTTGACCCTGACATAATTCTTAACGGTGCAGAAGATGAAGTTGGTTTCAGCGATGCTTATGAATTCAATGATGCAATGCAGTATGCACTTCTGGAATATATGAGCAGACAGACATATATTGATCCTCCGAATAAACAGATAACAGATTCGTTTATTGAGATAAAAAATGCTGACAATATCCACGTTGCCTCAGTTTCAATTTTTAATGAGGACTGTATGTCATTCGAGATACTGGAGAACGGCGAATCAACTCAGCAGTACTGGATGACCTGCGATGTAACGGAACTTATGAATATACTGGAGAATGCCATGAACACAGAGGAAAAGCATGACACAGACAACGCCGCATACTATTTCCCCGGCGGAAACTTTGTGAAAATGGGCAATGCAGACTATGAGTGCGAACTGGTCGGAAAAGGCACTCTCACAGACGAGCAGTCCGCACAGGTTCAGGATATATTCTACGGCTATGACTGGGCGGCGCATGAGGTCACAGACACTTCTGATTTAGGACTTGTAAGCGTATTTTCATTCAAATGGGATAACATAGACGGCGCTGAACGCCATGTAATTGTCTGCGAAAACGGTTATATATACTATTTCGACAGAAGGGGAACTGACTATAATGAGCATATCTACAAATTCGACAACACAGAGATAGAGGACAAGATAAGAGAAATGTTCGGTTTCTGACAAAAGAAAGTAAAAATAATAAAGCCGCATATCGTCATGATGTGCGGCTTTGCTGTATTAATCCGTTTCACGTATATAATCACGGGACAGCTTATTCTTTGTTTTAAGCTGATACATTTTCTCGTCAGCCTGTTTTATCACGCTGTAAAGGGTAATATCCTTGCTTGCCGTTACAATGACACTGCCTATGCTTGCAGACAGCTCATACGGCTTTTCAAGCAGCTTTTTGCGGCTGTTCAGCGTGTTGCAGAACTTGTGCTCCATATTCACGTCATCGCCCTCGCTGACATCTCGGGTGAGGATAATGAACTCATCACCGCCGAAACGGGCGCAGATACTCGTTGCCTGACAGCAGTCACTTACTATTCTTGCAAGTCTCTGTAAAGCAAAATCGCCCTCGGTATGACCATAGTTGTCGTTGATATATTTCAGTCCGTCCATGTCGATGAATGATATCATTATCTTCTGCGAACCGATGATGCTTTCCTTGAATATCTCGTCGGCACGTTTTATGAAGCCGTTTCGGTTGTATATGCCGCAGAGTACGTCATAGCTGTAGAGGTGGTCAAGTTCGTCCATAGCCTTGTTCAGGTGGAAGATACGGCGTATATTTTCAATGGCACTGCTGATGTTCATGGCGAGAGAATGGCACAGCAGACTGTTTACCGGAAAACTGCCGTTTGTGATAATGCAGTAGCCGAGAGTCCTGTCACGGAAATGAAGCGGCAGGAAATAACTGATATTTCCGCCTGTTTCAGGTGCTTCCGGGTACATTTTACAGCTTGGGAAATACCCGACACTGCGTCTGTCGCCCTTGTCCCAGATTAGCGGGGCGGTCATAAATCCTGCATATTGTGCATCAGGATCGATTGGCATGACATTTGAGAAAGCGTCCTCCCAGTCCTCGGTGAGACACAGGCTGAATTTCTCGCAGTTCAGTTCGATGATAAATTTTTCGATAACGTTGAAAAGCTGGTTATCGGTTTCAGCCTCCGCAAGTGCGGCATTGAGGCGGTTCATGAGGGAGATGTTCTCGTTCACGGTCTCACTTCTGATGTATGAGCGCTTTTTGAATGCGTTGAAATCCTGTTCCTCGCATGAGACGCATCCGCAACTTTCAGATATAAACGGGTATGCTTCGAGCATAGTGTCCTTTTCGGGCGTTTTGCCTTTCATGATATCACAGAGTATGCCGCACGCCTTGTATCCTGCGGTAAACAGCGGACGTCTGACTGTTGTGAGAACAGGAGAGAAATTTCGTGCATTGTATGTGCAGTCAAATCCTGTCACGATAACGTCCTGCGGTACATGAAATCCCATTTTTCCAAGCGCAGTCACGGCAGTGAGAGCCATTGCGTCGTTAGCGCAGATTATTGCATCAGGCAGAGAAAGTCCTGCCTGAAAGAAACTGTCAATAGCCTGTTTGCCGTCCTGTGACCTGAATTCGCCAAAATATATCCTGTCCTTTTCAGGCGGAATGTCATGTTCATCAAGAACATCAATAAAAGCCTGATATCTTGCAAGGGCTTCGGGGTTGGACAGCGGCCCTGAAATATAGTTGAAAACTCTGGCATGGTGTTCGGTTATCAGGTGTGCCACTATCTGTTTCATGGCATCACTGTTGTTTATTGATATATTATAGAATTCCGGATATTCGCCGCAGTCAAGAATGACGGCAGGGATGCCTGCGCTTTTTACATTTGATATGACCATTTCCCTGAAATGAATGTCGCTGATCGTGTTTGTCAACAGAACAACACCGTCAAACTGTGAATAATCGATAAGCTTGTAGATGCTGTATTCACCGATGTCATACTTTCTATTGCCGAGTATGCCGCCGAATGCAGCAAAATATGAGATGTTGATATTGTATTCCTTTGCGTACTTGTTTATTCCGCATATGATATTGTACTGGTATTCCTCATCAATACCTGAAACAATGACCGCAATACTGGCATTTACAGTATAATTCTCCATAACTTCACCTTCCTTATAAACACAATGTTATAGGGTAATTATATTATATACTATTTAAATATAAAATAAAAGGTCGGAGATGCATTTTTGTATATATGCACATTGAGGGGAAGAATACGTTGTACACTTCCACAATAAAATAAAGCGGATTCAGAATCAATAAAGCAAGTATAACATACTGTTCATTTATGGCTATACAGAATGTATAAATCAGGTGCGTTTTTACAAACATCACAAAAACACGAAACCATCCTTGTACAAAACTAACAAAAACCTCGGTTTTTCGGCACAAATAAAGAGCAACAATTGATTATAAATCCGATTACTTAGCAAAAAACGACTTGAAAAGAATGACGAAAAGTTATAAAATTAATACAGAAGCTGAGGAAAAGGCGGGACGCATCCGCAGTTTAGTGCAGATGTGCTTTTCAATGCTATTCACAAGTAAAACAATTTATCGAAAAAATATGAAAGCGAGGAATGATTGACATGGGTAAAAGAGTTTCAAAAAGACTCTTGAGCGGTGTTCTCTCAGCTATGATGGTAGCTGCTTCCGTACCTGCAACTATGGTTGCTTTCGCTGATCAGTGCGATCAGGGTACTAAGGACGGCTACGACTGGGAACTCTGGAATCAGAACCGTCAGGGTAACGTTCAGATGAGCGTTGGCAGCAACGGTGCATTCAGCTGCTCATGGAGCAATATCGAAAACTGCCTGTTCCGTTCAGGTAAGAGACTCGGCAGCACACAGTCATGGTCATCTTACGGCGGAATTCAGGTAAACTATGATGTTGACTACACACCAAGAGGAAACTCATATATGTGTATTTACGGTTGGACACAGAGTCCTCTCGTTGAATACTATATAGTTGAAGCATGGGGCGACTGGAGACCACCGGGACAGAACGGCGGCAAGGCTTCCATCACTGTTGACGGAAAGTCATATGACGTTTATACTTCAACTCGTTATAACCAGCCTTCTATCGAAGGTAATAAAACATTTGAACAGTACTGGAGCGTTCAGAAAACTAACCCTGCACAGGTTAATGCTATGAAGAACCTCAAGGGTACTATCACAGTATCTGACCACTTTGCTGCATGGGAAAGATGCGGTATGCAGATGGGTAAGATGTACGAAGTTGCTCTCAACATCGAAGGTTACCGTTCAAACGGTTCTGCTGATGTTAAGAAGAACGAACTCAAGATGGGTAACGTCACAGCTGGCACAACAGTTCCTACAACAACTGCTAAGCCAAAGGAACCTGCATCAGACGGTTCATACTTTAAGGATAACTTCTCATCAGGCGTTGGCGACTGGTCAGGCAGAGGCGATGCTTCAGTCAAGGTTGACTCAAGCAAGGGCGCTCTCTATGTAAGCGGAAGAACAGATAACTGGAACGGTGCAGCAATCTCTCTTGATCCAAGCGCATTCCAGGCTGGTAAGTCATATGCATTCAGCGTTGACGTTCTCCAGACAACAGAGTCTTCAACAGGCATGAAGCTTACTCTCCAGTATACTGACTCAACAGGTACAGAGCAGTATGACGAAGTAGCAAGCGGCACAGCTTCAAGCGGTCAGTGGACACAGCTCTACAACGGCTCATATACAATTCCTTCAGGCGCATCAAGCATGATCCTTTATGTTGAAGCTCCTGACAGCCTTACAGATTTCTATGTTGACAACGCTATCGGCGCTGTTTCAGGAACAAAGCCTGATCCAACACCAACACCAACAGGAACTGTTGCTACACAGGCAACTCAGCCACGTACAAATAATACAGGCACAGTTCCTGGAGGCAAGGTTGATACAAGTTCATTCAAGGGTGCATTTGCTCCTTGGTTCAAGATCGGTACTTCTGTAAGCCCACATGAATTCAGTTCAGGTTCAGACTTCCTCAAGAAGAACTACAGCTCTATCACACCTGAAAACGAACTCAAGCCTGATTCAATCCTCGATCAGGGCGCTTGCCAGCAGAGAGGTAATAACGTTAATACTCAGATCACTCTGAGCAAAGCTGCTCAGACACTCAAGTTCTGCGAGGAGAATGGTATTTCTCTCCGTGGTCATACATTCGTTTGGTACAGCCAGACTCCTGACTGGTTCTTCCGTGAGAACTTCTCAAGCAACGGCAACTATGTATCAAAGCAGATCATGGATCAGCGTCTTGAAAGCATGATCAAGAATACATTCGCAGCTCTCAAGTCTCAGTATCCGAACCTCGACGTATATTCATACGATGTATGTAACGAGCTTTTCGTTAACGACGGCGGCGGAATGAGACCGGCTGATAACTCTAACTGGGTAAGAGTATACGGTGATGACAGTTTCGTTATCAACGCATTCAAGTATGCAAGACAGTATGCTCCTGCAAACTGCAAACTCTACCTCAATGATTATAACGAGTATATCTCTGCAAAGACTAACGATATCTACAACATGGCTAAGAAGATCATGCAGGCCGGTGATTACATCGACGGTATCGGTATGCAGTCTCACCTTGCTACAAATTATCCTGATATCAATACTTACACAGCAGCTATGGATAAGTTCCTTTCATTAGGTCTTGAGCTCCAGATCACAGAGCTTGATATTACTGATGAAGGAAATACATCTGCTCAGTATAAGCTCTATGAGGATATATTTGAAGCAGCTATCGAGCGTGCTGACAGAATCCCTGCAGTTACAATCTGGGGTACTTCAGATAACTACAGCTGGCGTTCAAACAAGAACCCGCTTCTCTTCAAGCAGGGCTATGTTGCTAAGGAATCTTACAACAACCTCATGAAACTTGCTGAGAAACATGCAGGTGATATTAAGAGTGATCCGGTTACTACTACTACAGAGATGACAACTAGGGCTACAACACAGCCAACAACTCAGTCTACTGTTGCTCCTTCAAAGGTAACCAAGTACGGCGATGCTAATATGGACGGCAACGTAAATATGGCTGACGTTGTACTCGTAATGCAGTCACTCGTTAACCCGAATGTTTACGGTCCAAACGGTTCTGATTCTACACATATCACTGAAATAGGTCAGGCTAATGGTGACGTTTACAATGCTGGTGACGGTATCACAAACAACGATGCTCTTGGAATCCAGAAGTATCTTATAGGTTTAATCAGTTCACTTCCAGAGAGTGTAAAAAAAACTGACAACGTAACTACAAAGGCTCCGACTACAACAGCTAAATCTACATCTACAGCTGCTCCGTCAAATAAAACTTACATCAATGAGTCATTTGAAAACGGTGTAGGTAATTTCGAGGGCAGAGGCTCAGCTTCAATTGCTGTTGATAAATCAAGCTATTACTCAGGCAGCCAGTGTCTTTACGTTTCAGGACGTGCTGATACATGGAACGGCGCTCAGATCTCTCTCGGTTCAGACTTCGTACCTGGCAACACATATAGCTTCTCAACTGCTGTAATGCAGGCTTCAGGTGAGTCACAGAGTGTTAAGATGACACTCCAGTATAAGGACAGCGAGGGTACAGAGCAGTACGATCAGGTTGCTACTGCAACAGCTAAGGATAAGACTTGGACAGATCTTTCTACAACTTCGTATACAATTCCAAGCGGAGCTACAAATCTTGTCCTCTATGTTGAACTTCCCGATTCAAACGCTGATTACTACATCGATGATATAACAGTTGCTTCAGAAGGCACTGCATCAAAGATCGTTAATGGCGGAGGAAAGGCAAATCCGGTGGTTACAACAACTCAGGCTGGTACACCTATCCCACAGGGTACAACAGAAACTCAGGTAGATCCTTCAAAGCCGATGATCGCTATCAGCTTTGATGATGGTGCAGTTGGTTCATCAGCTAACGCTTCATCAATGAGAATTATCAATGCACTTGCACAGAATGGACACCACGCAACATTCTTCTACGTAGGAGATTGGATCAAGGGTTCAGACGGTGAGCAGGAAGTTAAGTACGCTTACAGCAAGGGCATGGAAATTGCTAACCATACAACTTCTCACCCATACCTTACAAATCTTGGCGCTTCAGAGATCAGAAGCGAAATTGACAAATGTGCAGCTAAGCTCAAGGGTATCATCGGAGTTGAGCCAGCTCACCTTCTGAGATTACCTTACCTTGCATCTAACGGTACAGTTCAGTCTACACTTAGTGACTATGGTCTTATTACTTGTGCTATTGATACAAAGGACTGGGATAACGCATCAAAGGATTCGATTGTTAATACTGTTAAGCAGTCAATGAACAATGGTCAGGGTAACGGTGCTATCGTTCTTTGCCATGAAACATATAATACAACAGCCGGTGCTATCGAGGAACTTGCTCCATACTGCAAGTCACAGGGATGGCAGATCGTTACAATTTCTGATATGTTTGCTGCTAAGGGCAAGAAGATCAATGGTGGTCAGATCTACACAAGAGTAGGTTGATTAAATTAAAGTGTTTTCGAGGATGAGTTTATCGCTCATCTTCGGAAACCTGAATTAAGGTTTCTCCAAATTTTAATATCCCCTGAAAGGCAGTCGGTTAAAAACGGCTGCTTTTCATTTTGTGCAAAAAATGGTCAGCATTTTGTTGAAATCTAACAAAGTTGAGCGCTATCCCTTTACAAAATGTAACGGATATATTATAATAGTAAGTAGAAATCATGTTTTCAGAGCAATATTTGGTCAGCGATGCCTGAAGTATGCCTGAAAATGGGGAGTATGACTGTTTCTGAGAGGGATTGTGACAGTTTGCTCTAACGTATGAAACCCGTTCATTTCTTCTGAGGGGGGGAGAATTATGATCAAAAATCTGACCGGTGAGTATGAGACTGTTGAGTACGATACCAAAAAGTATGCGATGCTTTATGATAATATCCAGACAGAGGCTTATCCTGTCCACTGGCATGATGCTGTTGAGATTATTATGCCGATAAAAGGCGAGTATTCGGTGAATGTTGCAGGAATTGACTATAAACTTCCTGAAAACGATATCATCATTATCCCGCCCGGCGAACTTCACAGTATGCCTGCAATCGCAGGACGCAGACTGATCTTTCAGTGTGACAACAAGATATTGAGCAATGTCACAGTGCTTGAACCTGTTACCCGTGTGATGAATGTCCCAATTGTGATTGACAATTCCTACAATAAAGATCTTCACGCTTTGGCGAAAAAGACAATGCTGGATATTCTGTCGCTTTATGATTCAAAGTCTGAACTTTCAGATGTGAAAATTTATCTCAAAATTATTGAGCTTTTTATGGCTCTAAGTGAATTTCAGCTTGAAAAGCAGAAAACCGTTATGGACTGTGATGACGAGAAACTGGGCGAGTATAATGAAAAATTCGGTACTGTCCTCAAATATATCGACTCAAATTATATGTATGACATAACCCTTGAACAGCTTGCTGATGTGGCTGGCTATAGCAAATACCATTTTTCCCGAATTTTCAAGCAATACAATGCTATGTCATACTTACAGTACATCAATGCACGGCGTACAAAAGCCGCCGAAACTCTGCTTCTTGATCCGGATATGCCTATCACGGAGGTTGCAATGCGCTCAGGTTTCAAGAGCCTGACAACTTTTAACCGCATTTTCAAGGAAATCAAGCACTGCACACCTACCGATTTCAAGAAGCTCTATACAACTACTCACTAAAATTCCTCAAATTCGACATAATTGACCTCAGGCACTTCCGATTTTAGTCGGAAGTGTCTTGCTATATGGTGGATGATATGATGAAACTGAAAGAACGTGCGAAACAGCTTAAAACAGATATTCCTGCGGTATTTCTTGCATTAAAGCGCAGAGATACGCCTTTGGCCGCAAAAATCTTTGCAGCGCTGACCATAGCATATGCTCTTTCGCCGATTGACCTGATACCAGATTTTATACCGATATTAGGCTATCTTGACGATCTTTTAATTCTTCCTGCAATGGTATGGCTGACAGTGAAATTGATACCCAATGATATTTTTCAACAGTGCAGACAAGAGAGCACCGAAATGTGGAAGAATGGGAAACCGAAAAAATGGTATTTTGCACTGCCCATAGTATTGATATGGTTAATTATAATATGGGTAATAATGAAAATATTTTTTATGTAAGCCTGAAATCCTCAGGCTTTCATGTTATAAGAATTGCCTCATGCTGTCGGAAAGTTTATCCTCGGCACTGACGAGTCTGCGGCAGATATCCTTGGAACGTTCGTCTGCCGCTCTGTACTGGTTCATATAGCGGCAAAGCGACTTCACGCCCATATTGCATCCGTCCATCATCAGTTCTGCGATTGTTCCGTCAGAATTGTCCATTGTCATTTTCATGTTCGTCTTGAACCATGACATACCTTTTGCAATGGGATTCGGCTCTTTGCCGTCATCATGATAGTCGTTCAGCGCAGTCTGCAAATCCGTCTGGAGTTTCTGGTTTTCGCCCTTGCTGTCCGTCAGAATTGTTTGAAGTCGGGGATTTTTCGCAGAGCCGATAACCTCATCAATAGCGGTAATTCCCATTTTTATGCCTGCATCGCATTCACGAAGCAGTTTTATCGTATCCTGTTCAATCATAAAAAATAACCTCCTTTTGAAGCTATAATGCCCGAAAAAGGAGGTTTTATTCATTTATTTATTGTTAAGCTGAATTACAGCAATGGCACACGGCATCCGTCCGCCGACAACAGAATATGTCACGTTTGTATAGCCCATATCCTCGAAAAACTGCTTGTAGCTTTCAAATGTGAACTGTGCCTTGAAGTCAAGACCTATCATTCTGAGAAATCTGACTGCAAATGCCGGCTGTGAATTGAACTCCTTGCAGAGATATGTTGGTATAATGAGTTTACCGTCTTTTTTGCATACACGTTCAAGTTCGGTTAAAGCTTTTTTCGGATCGTCAAGAAGATGAATTACATTTCCCGCAATAACAGTGTCAAATGCGCCGTTTCTGTATTCAAGATCAGTGATATCTGCCTTGCGGAAACGTACATTTTTCATCTTTCTGCATTTCTTCCTTGCACGTTTCATCATGCCTTCGGAAGTATCAGTAGCCGTGAGAGCATAGCAGTATTTGGCTATACTTTGGGAAATAGCGCCTGTACCGCAGGCACATTCAAGTATTTTGTCAGTCGGCTCAACATATTCTGCTACTCTTTCACCAAGCGCCTTGTAGCATTTTCCGTTGTATATCTTTTCCAAAATATCATAAAATGATGCAAATTTATCCCAGAACATCATAATTCTTCCTTTCGTAAACACACAAAGGCATCACGGTAACGGCGGTACTCATATAGAAGTTGTTACTTTCTATCGGGGCAAACCTTTCTGAGGAAAGGTTCTTCCCCGAACCCCTTTCCAAAGACTTTCAGTATTATGGCATATCTTATACAGGACATATGTCCTGTATAAGATACGCTAAAACACCCAAAAGTTTTAGGAAGGGAGTTTGAGGGCGACTCCCCACGGGGTGGGGAGGTGTCACCCTGTGACAGAGGGGGGCGGGCATCAGCCAACCCTTTTTCAAAAGGGTTTCCCTCAATAATAAGCATAAAGTTTCTATATAAGTACAGCCGTTAAAATGATGCCTTGCAGTGTAATAATTACTTGCCTATTTTCTCAACTTTCATGAGATTTGTCGTACCCGAAACGCCAAGCGGTACACCGGCAGTGATGGCTACAAGGTCGCCGTCCTGAACAAGTCTGTGAGACTCTGCAGCTTCAACTGCGGCATCAAACAGGTCATCGGTATTCGTCTTTTCATCGATAATGAACGGAATTACACCCCAGCTCATATTCATCTGGCGGCATACTACTTCGCTCATGGTACAGCTTATGATTGGACAGCTCGGACGGTATTTCGAGATAAGACGTGCTGTCTGTCCGCCCAGTGATACTGTGATTATCGCCCTTGCGTTGAGGTCATGTGCTGTTGTTACGGTAGCATGAGCAATTGCATCTGCCACACTTCCGTTCTGTTCGGCACTTCTGGACGAGAAACGTGCCTTGTAGTCTATGTTATTTTCCGTAGTTTCGGCAATAAGTGCCATAGTTTTTACAACTTCAACAGGATATGCACCTGCGGCAGTTTCGCCTGAGAGCATGATAGCGCTCGTGCCGTCATAAAGAGCATTCGCAACATCGGTTATCTCGGCTCTTGTCGGGCGTGGATTTGTTATCATTGATTCAAGCATCTGAGTTGCTGTGATAACCTGTTTTCCCGCATTATAGCCCTTTTTGATGAGGCGCTTCTGTATTGCTGGTATCTGCTCAAACGGTATCTCAACACCCATATCGCCGCGGGCAACCATGATTCCGTCTGCGGCTTCAAGTATCTCATCGATATTCTCAACGCCGTCATTGTTCTCGATTTTGGCTATAATACGTACATCGAACCAACCGAGACTCTGTGTGAACTTTCTGAGATAGTTGATATCTGCGGCAGTCCTTACGAAACTTGCGGCAATGAAGTCGAATCCCATTTTTGCGCCGAATTCAAGGTCATCCATATCTCTTTCGCTGAGGTATGGCATAGAAAGCTTGACACCCGGTACGTTGATACCTTTGTTGTTTGAGAGGACACCGCCGTGGATGATTCGGCAGACAATTTCATTTGTAGTGACTTTTTCAGCAACGAGCTTATAAGTTCTTCAATAACAAAGTTTGATCTCAAAAAAACTCCGCTTATTGAGGTCGTACTGGTCAACAGTAGCGAACACGGAAGGATATTGATTTTCCATTTCCATCATACAGTAGCAGACGGGATTTCTATGGACTTGTTTGTAAAGGAGTTCCAGGCACTGTATGATGGGAAGGAACTGCATTCCTTAGAGCATCAGTATTGTGATTATTCAGATTGGGAAACAGATTATTATGCATCAGGGCAGCTTGAAAAAGATCGTGATTTCTGGGTCGAAAGTGTAAGCGGAACTTCGTTTGCTCCGATCCTTCCATATGATAATACTGGTGCGAAATATAAGAAGTTTTCCAGTAATACCATATTGAAAGTAATAGATAAGGAGCTTTTGACAGGACTTAAAAATCTTGCATACAATAATGGCTGCACCTTGTTTATGCTGCTTATGGCAATAATTGATATTGTTATCCATAAGCATAACGGTGAGGAGGAAATAT
>JAZUGG010000130.1:0-32187 GCA_045641105.1 Ruminococcus sp.
CTTTCTCATTTCACCTGAAGGAAGTCTTACGAGTGCGTATGTCTCTTCCTTACCCATGAGCTGAGCCTGGTTGCCTGCGCTTCTTACGAGCTGTGCGCCCTTACCTGGGTAAAGCTCGATAGCGTGAATGAATGTACCAACTGGGATATCAGCGAGCTTAAGAGCATTACCTGGCTTGATATCTGCTTCAGCACCTGATTCAATCTTGTCGCCAACCTTTAAGCCGTTTGGTGCAAGAATGTATCTCTTTTCGCCGTCCTCGTATTCAACGAGAGCGATGAATGCGCTTCTGTTTGGATCGTATTCAAGAGTCTTAACTACTGCGATTACGCCGTCCTTATCTCTCTTGAAATCGATTACACGGTACTTTCTTCTGTTTCCGCCGCCTCTGTGGCGAACTGTGATTCTGCCGTAGCTGTTTCTTCCTGACTTCTTCTTAAGAGGTTCGAGAAGGCTCTTCTCCGGCTCAACCTTTGACAACTGTGAATAGTCAGTAACTGTCATCTGACGTCTTGACGGTGTCGTAGGCTTATATGTTTTAATAGCCATTTATTTCACTCCTTGAAAAATGCGTTTTTTGCGGGAGCATTACTCCCATACCTGCCTGACTTCGGATTAAGGATTAAACCATACCCTCGAAGAATTCGATTGTCTTAGAATCTTCTGTAAGAGTAATGATAGCCTTTTTCCAGTCAGCTGTCTTGCCTTCAAATCTGCCGACTCTCTTGCTGTGACCCTGAACATTAAGTGTGTTAACCTTAGCAACCTTAACGCCGAAGAGTGTTTCTACAGCCTTCTTGATTTCAGACTTGTTAGCATTTTTAGCAACCTTAAAGGTGTACTTTCCTGCCTGAAGATTATCCATAGATCTCTCTGTGATAACCGGCTTGAGAATGATATCCTGTGCGCTCATTATGCGTACACCTCCTCAATCTTTCCTACTGCATTCTTAACAACGATGAACTTGTCATAGTTGAGAATGTCATAAACATTAAGAGTGTTTACAGCAGCAGTCTTAACATTAGCAATGTTAGCTGCGCTCTTGATTACCTTTGCATCAGCCTCTGCTGTAACGATGAGAGCCTTACCCTCAACGCCGAGAGCCTTGAGCATTTCAACAACTGTCTTTGTCTTGTAGCTGTCAAGTGTGAGAGCATCAAGAACGATCATGTTGCCGTCAATTACCTTAGTAGAAAGCGCAGACTTCATAGCAAGTCTCTTTACCTTCTTGTTAAGGCTGTATCTGTAATCTCTTGGCTTTGGTCCGAGAGCGATTCCACCATGAACCCACTGAGGAGCACGAGTTGAACCCTGTCTTGCATGACCTGTACCCTTCTGTCTCCAAGGCTTTCTGCCGCCGCCGCTTACTTCTGTTCTTGTAAGTGTTGACTGAGTACCCTGTCTCTGGTTTGCGAGGTAATTAACAACAGCCATGTGCATAACGCCTTCGTTTGGAGTTACTCCGAAAACTGCGTCGTTAAGCTCTGTCTCTGAAACCTGCTTGCCAGCCATATCAAAAACTGAAATTTTAGACATTTACGCTTCCTCCTTCCTTAAGCCTTTACGCTGTCAACGATATAAACGATACCGCCCTTTGGGCCAGGAACTGCGCCCTTGATAGCGATGAGATTGTTTTCAACGTCAATTTTAACGATTTCGAGGTTCTGAACAGTAACCTGTTCTGCACCCATGTGACCAGCCATGCCCTTGCCCTTATAGATTCTTGAAGGGGATGAGCAAGCACCCATTGAACCTGCCTGTCTGTGAACAGGGCCTGTACCGTGAGTTTCCTTGAGTCTGTGCTGGTTGTGGCGCTTGATAGCACCTGCAAAGCCCTTACCTTTGCTGATTCCGACAACGTCGATAGCGTCGCCTACTGCAAATGTATCAGCCTTTACGATGTCGCCAACGTTAAGTGTTTCGCAGTCTTCAAGTCTGAATTCCTTGAGAGTCTTCTTGCAGGCAACGTCTGCCTTGTCGAAATGACCCTTCATAGGCTTATTCATTCTCTGAACTTTTACGTCGCCGTAACCGAGCTGAAGTGCAGCGTAACCGTCATTTTCAACAGTCTTCTTCTGGACAACAACACAAGGGCCGGCTTCTACTACTGTTACAGGAACAACTTTTCCTGCTTCATCGAAGATCTGAGTCATACCGATCTTCTTACCGATAATACCTTTCTGCATATCGTATTTCCTCCTGTTAGGTTATTGGTTGATATTCATCAACGTGACCGACGGAATACCGTCATTTCCGTTTCCCGAACGGATTTTGCAAGCTTGCTGCGGTTAATTACTTAACCTCCATAACAACGTCTACGCCTGCCGGGAGTTCAAGCTTTTCAAGAGCTGCTGAAGTCTTGTCAGTTGGACGGATAACGTCGATGAGTCTCTTGTGAGTTCTCATTTCAAACTGCTCACGGCTGTCCTTGTACTTGTGTACAGCACGAAGGATAGTAACGACTTCCTTGTCAGTCGGGAGCGGAATAGGACCTGAAACCCTCGCACCGCTTCTCTTGGCTGCCTCTACGATCTTAGCTGCTGCAATATCAACTGTAGCGTGATCGTAACCCTTGATCTTGAATCTGATTTTTTCGTTGACTGCCATTGTTTTCGCCTCCTTGATGATTTTGATGGGGACGCAAACTGGGAATATTCACACGTTACCGTGTGTTTCATGCCTTATCCTATAAAAAAACTCGAAAAACCTTTGTTTTCCGAGTGATTCAGCATATGAGCACAAAAAGAGCATAGTTCACGCATACGCAAGCTGCGTGAAGAATAACCACAAACTGTGTTCAGTATCCCAATCGCCCGATTTAAAACGGACATACTCCACGGAAATTACCTGACAAACCGTCAGCAACCTTCCGCTTCCTCGCATATCATTTTGCAGTCAGTGCAGTATTAACCGCACTCAACGTAATCAATTATATCACAATATATAGAGAAAATCAAGCGATTGGAGATATTTACACCTGTAAATTTTTTATGAACAAATTAACATAAACAACAATATGGCTTTTTATGCGATATTTTCAGGATTTTTTCGTCAGAGTGCATAAATCAGCCGCAAAAAAATTGTAGTATTATCAGAATTTTTCGTACTATGGCTGAAAATATGCACATCAAAATCGTAAAATATCACAATAACTCACTGTCTGCCGAAAACACGCCTCAGCAAAGTCAGTATTATTTCGCTTATATTGTCTGAATCCACGACTTCGACCGCCTTGTCAGGACGGTTAGTGATAATATTATCCACGCCGAGGGATATCATCTTCTTCATAGGGCCTGAACGGTCAACAGTCCACACAAATACCTTCTTGCCGCATCTGTGGGCATAGTTCACGACACTCTGATTGATGAACAGATAGTTCACGCTTATCGCATCGATATACTCCGACTGGGAATACACAGTAGACGGCGCAATATGGGCGATAAGAGCCGTTTTTATCTTCGGATTAAGCTCCTTTACCCTCTGGAGCGCCTGATAGGAGAACGATGTGACATAGACTGATTTTGTCATGTCATATTCATCAAGTATCTCCACTACCTTTTCGGCAGTCGCCCTGACATTTCCGTGGCTTTTTATCTCCACGTTCAGCAGTATATCGTCACCTATAAGGTCAAGCACCTCGGTGAATCTCGGTATCTTCACATCATCGAACTCATGTTCCTTGCCGTACCAGCTTCCTGCCGACAAACGCAGAAGTTCTGGATAGGTATAGTCCGTCAGAAAGCCTTTTCCGTCAGTTGTGCGCTCTATGGTATCATCATGGAAAACGACCAGTTCGCCGTCTTTTGTAAGCTGTACGTCAAGTTCAATGTAGTCCGCACCGCTTTCAAGCGCCTTTTCAAACGCAGGCAGGGTATTTTCAGGTGCGACCTTTGACCAGCCTCTGTGAGCACTTACCTGAACCCGTGTGAAAATGCCTGTATTCAGCTTGATATTGCCTTTGTATATGCCCTTGATGTATGTGAAATTCACGCCCAGACTTACCGCCGCAAGTACGACAGTAATGGCAATATTCTTGATTTTTCCATATCTGACGCTTTTTCGTTCAGGCAGTATTATCTCCTCGTCATCATCAACATCATCATAGAATTTTTTCGTCAGCCAGCACATCAGCGCAGGTGTAGTAAAGAAAACCGATACCGCAAGCAATACCTGTCCCGCATATTTCAGAACTTTTACCGCAGTCCTGAATGCAACGGAAGCTCGGTTGAATCCCTTGACGATAAATACTATGATGAAACTAAGTCCGAATGTCAGCAGTATGATAACAGCGGCGATGATAATCGTCCATTTGAGCATAGACAGTATCATTTTCACTTTGTGTCCGATAATTTTCTTTCGGCTCTGCATTATGCAGTCGTGGAAATCAAGCTTTGTCAGTACAAGATAGTGCAGGCTGTAGCTTGAACTTACTATCAGCATGATGAACAGAAGCTGTATCAGGACAAACACTACTATTGCCGCAACACTGTTGACCGAATGGAATATCCTTTGCAGTATCGGCATGAGCGGCGCAGTGAAAATGCCTGACGAAAGAGTAAACTGCGCTATCGCAATGCAGAACATGAATGCAATGAAGTCAAGTATTCCCGCTCCACGGAATGCCCTTACAAATGCGCTTAGACCTGTTCTGAGCATACCGAATGAGCTTATCTTCTTGTTCTTGTATGCACACGCAAAACAGCCTGCAAGTGCCGATAATTCGATAAAAGAAAATATCGCAGAACAGAAAAGCGCTATGAGCAGAACCAATATCGTCAATGGCTGTCTGATGTAGATGAGGAGATTTTCATCAGAAAGATAACTGATATGCGCCGCCTTCATAGTTAATTTGAGAGTCAGGGCAAGCAACGGTGCGCCTATCGCAAGCATTATCAGCTTGAACAGCAGTTCAAATACCGCAAAATGAGGCAGTGCCCTGAAAAATACTCCCATATATTTAAAAAATTTCTTCATATTATCCTCCGCAGATAATTCCGTAATTCACTTTTGTACAGCACCGCACAAAGCCGTCAGATAAGCTTTATGCAATGCTGTCTGGTTATCCTACAATTCCCGAACGCTCAATGCCCTCGGTGAAATGCTTCTGCAAACAGATGTACATCAGGAGAAGCGGCGCTATTGAAATAAGACAGCCTGCCTCCTTCCATACTATCTCCTCTCTCGGAGAAATGCTGACCGATGCATCATTGAACAGCCGCATTTTCAGTTCGCTGTCAAGATTCGTCAGCATGAGCGCAACCGTTTTCGTATTCGTGAAAAACGTCGTGCTTACATAATAGTCGTTCCAGTACCATACCACAGAAAACAGAAATACCGTCAGAAATGCCGATGACGCATTCGGTATCATTACCCTGACAAACGTCATGAACGGGCCGCATCCGTCGATATATGCCGCATCTTCGAGTTCTCTCGGCATACCCCTGAAAAACTGCCTGAATATCAGTATCATCAGACCTGAACGTATTCCGTTTGCGGTAAGCGCAGGCAGATACATGGTCAGCTTGCTGTCTATAAGGTTTACCGTGAACAATCCCTTTATGCCGAAAAATCTGAATTCGCTGTAAAGCGGCAGGGAGATCACCTGCGTCGGGACAAGTATCATCATTATCACCACGCCGAACAGCAGTTTCTTTCCCCTGAAGCTGAAACGTGCAAAGCCGTAGCCTGTCACCGCACATGAAAGCACCTGTACAAGAGAACAGCCGATATTCAGCACAAGCGTATTTTTCAGCGTAATTCCGAAATCCATAGCCTCCATAGTCTCACGGATAATGTCAAGAGTAACGTGCCTCGGTATCCACATTACGGTAGGATCGCTCATATCCGCCCTGTCACGGAATGCACAGCTTACCATATATATAAGCGGATACATTATGACAAAGCCCAGTCCGAAAAGTATGACGAACCTGAAAAATGCCCATATTCTGACTGGTGCACATTTTTTGGAGGACTTTTTCTTTACTGCCATATTAGTCCTCCTATTCATTTTCATAGAAAATCAGTTTATTCACGATAAATACAACAATGCCTATCGCCGCAATGACAACCGCAAAATAAAGCCATGCCATAGCCGATGCCTCGCCGAATGCCCACTGGCTTTTCAGGTCGAGGATACGGTTCATTACCTTGTTCATGGGGCTTGTGAATGAGTCTATCACCGTGTATATGAAGTTCGCAAGTATGAACGGGCTGACATACGGAAAAGTTATCTTCCAGAAGTATTCCCATGCGGTAGCACCCTCGACTTCTGCGGCTTCACGGGCTGATGACGGTATATTCTGGAGCGCCGCAAGAAAGAGGATTATCTGTATTCCAGAATTCCAGACGATTCCGAATATATTGTCGGCTATCGAGGAAATAAGGCTGTTCATTTTGTCGCTTAGTCCGTAGATGCCAAGAAATTCCATAAGTTCGCCCACAAGGTCTGTGCTGAACATTGTCGAGAACTGTGCCGCACCGACATTTCCCGTTGTATCCATATCGCCGCTGATTATCCTGAAAACAGGGCCTGTTGCGATTATGACGGGCAGGAAGAATACCGCTCTCGCAAGCACCCTTCCCCTGAATTTCTGGTTCAGCACGACTGCAATGAACAGCGAGAATATGAGTATCAGCGGAGTTTTCCAGAGTGTCTCGATAAGCGTTTCTTCAAGATATTCCGTATAATACTGGTCAGTACCCAGCGCATAGAGATACTTTTTGAATCCTGCAAAGCTCAGCTTTATCTCTCCCGGAGAGACCGTGACCTCGCTGAACGAATAGCGGAGCGACTGTATCAGCGGTATCAGGAAGAATATCACCGTTCCCACAAGCCAGAGCGATATGAAGCCCCAGCCGTACAGCGCCTTGCGTTTTTCATAGGACATTCCCCTGCCCTTTGACTTTTTCGCCATCAGAACGTAAATCCCCCTTCCTCCGCATATTGGTCAAGCCGGATCAGCCTGCCGTTGTGCGTGATAGTATTATTCTCAAAATCAACTGAAATTTCCGTGCCGTTTTCGTATACTGCCGCTGCCTCCGTGCCGTCCTCTGAAACGCTGTAATCCGTTATCACACTGTCCGACACATCTTTCAGCAGAGGCGATATAAGCTTATATTCTGCAGCGGCTGTGGATATCCAGCGTTCATAATTCGCATAGAAAAGCGTATCGAATTCAGTATCCGTCAGTTCGTCAGTCTCCTCATATATAAAGTCAAAATTCAGCGCAGTACCCGTCAGAGCCGCATTCATGACAAGCTTTTCAGGCTCTGCACAGCCGTTTACAGCAGTAGTGGAGCATGGTATTATGCCGTGGAGAACAAGCTGTAAAAATGGTATATCACCGCCGAAAATATCATACTTTCCCGATGACATGGGGATATTCTCAATGCGGCTCACATACGGCAGTAAATAGGCATTTGCCCTGTCCGCAAGCACACCGTTTGCAAGCTTTTCGTCAAGCTGTGCAAAGCCGTCCGAGATAATTTCAGCCGCTCTGCCACGGGAGATATTCTTCTTGCCGTAGTCGCCGTAAAGTGAGTATGACAGCCCCGAAATGCTCACGCCGTCAAGACCGCTCTCCGCAGTTTTGCCGAACATTTCGCTAAAGCACGACGGTGACAAAAGCGACATATTCTTCCTGAAACCGTCAGGAATTCCATATGCCCTGTCATAGCTGACAATACGTGCATACGCTCCCGAAATGCGCACAGCCGTGTCGGATACCGAATTATAGCCGTTTCCCGAATAGAAGTCCCTGTTATCGGACATGGGATAGAACTCGCCGCCCTCACGGATATAGTCCGCAAGGCTCTCAAAATCAGCCTTTCCGCCAAGCTTTCCCGATGGTTCAGCCGTACAGTCCACCTTGCTTGCCATGCTGTCGTCAGTCCAGTTCGTGTATGTCACTGCCATATCCTCCACGCCGCTCTCACGGAGCTGTGAAAGTATGTTTTCTGCCTGTTTATAGGTAGTCAGCGTATTTTTCATGGTGACAGGTATTCCGAGCACCGACTGCTTTTTCAGCGTACCGCCGTAAAGTCCGACATACAGCGGAGCATCGCCCTTTTCCGTTCTCACCGTGACATTCTCCTCCTCAAGGAGATACTGTCGGTAACGTGCTGCAATGTCCGTATAGTCAGCGCCCTCTTTTATAATAGGATAATAGCGTATCTCGATATCGTCAGACTTGATATCGCCGCTTTCAAACATGGTGAAACGCTCGTTGCTGCTGCCTGACATATAGTAATCATCGGTATCACGCAGAATGAATGTGAAATTGCAGATATTTCGTGTACTGCCTGACTGTCCCGACGTTTTCGCCGAAATATATGCATTTGTATCGCCGCCCGAAGCAACTGCGAGCATAGCGCTGTCCTCCCTGACGATTCCGAAAACAGGCAGGTATATCTGCTCTCCCGATGCACTTTTCGTTGCAGGGACAGCAGTGATGTCATTGCCGTAAATGCGCTGTTTATAGGCATTTGTCTTGGTTGCCCTGTCGGTATTGAAGTCTATTTTCGCACCGCATCCGTCGGGGATGACGAAATATCCCTCCTCGGAGGTATCAGCCGCCCCGAATGCATTCAGCAGTGTAACCTCGGTAGCTTTATGAGGTGCATTTTTCTCCGTAATATCGGCAGTTTTCAGCACAGCCCTGACATGGTCTGATTCAAGTGTATACTGAACGGTCAGCTCAAAGCCTGCGGAAGAAAAGTCGTAATTCACCGATATTCCGCCGTTTATGGGCGTTGTATCTATAATGCAGTCATCAGATGCAGAGCGCAGGAAATTGTTGTTGTTGCGGCTTTCGGGGATGCCGTATCTCAGCACGCATGAAGAACGCAGTTCGTCAGAAATTATCGTTGATGCCATGCTGTCACGGGACGCTCCGAGCGGCGCAGACCACCATATACAGCCTGTTTTCTTATGCTCGATGCCGAAATTGCCTGTACGGAAGTCGGCTATCATGCGGTAATCCGTGTTTTCAGCGGCATAGCAGAATGTTCCGAGAACTTGTTTTTTGTCGGGAGTTGTCCATGCAAATTCCGAGCCTGTCTCGTCTGTAAACACGCATTTTTCGCTGTCCTTTGCGCTTTCGGTGTATTCCCTGACGATATCGCTGTGCTTGTCATTTGTAAGATACAGCGTTTTCCTGTCCTTTGAGATGTAGAGACAATCGTCATCAACCGATGAAATAAGCTCCAGAACAGCAGTCGGCTTATCGTTTTCGCCGCTGACTTTCAGGATATATCTCTCCGCCATGCTCACATAAAAATCGCCGTGTTTTTCCTTGAACGCTGCTTTCACAGCGCCGCTTTTCGTGTCGATAACCGTCAGACTGCCAAGCTTTTTCAGTTCATTTATATCATCGTCAAGCTGTTCCTGTTCGGGGGTATAGTCAGCCTTTTTCTTCGGTTTGCCGCCGTTTTTCTCCCACAGGGCATCATCAAAGTCCTTTTCCGCAAGGTAAACTTCATAGCCGTCGGCAGTACCCGTTTTTTTCAGGTATTTCTTCACCAGTGCGGCATCTATGGTTATTTTTTCCTCGGTTTCCTTTGCCTTTGAAGCAGTTTTCTCCTCATTTTCAGCATCAGCCGTCTCGGCAGTCTCAGCGGCATATACGCTTCCCACCGCCGCAGGCACACACAGCGCCGCAAGACAGAGTGCCGCATATTTCAGTTTTCCCATAGTCTCACACCTTTAAACGATAGGTAATCTCAGTGAATACCGCCGAAATGAATATCCAGACCTGTTGAATGAGCGACATGAAAAGAATGAGGAGAACAAGCATTATGAGCATTGCCGCAAGCGTCAGGGCTATTGCCGCAAGCGTCTTGCCGAATGTATACTGATGCACCGACTTTACCGCCGAAAACAGCAGAATCACAGTCCAGCTTATGCCGATGACCTTGATGACCTCCATGAAAACCATTTCGTCGGTGATGAGGATATGTGAAAGGAACACACGAATCCATAGCTGTATTACATAGGGGACGAGTGCGTAGGCGCTGTAAATGCAGATATTCCGCATAGTTCCCTCACCGTCAAGGAGAGTGCAGACTGCCCAGTTGCCGATAGTCCAGACCGCAAAAAGCACGAAACTGCGCATGATGAACGGCACGATGCTGAACAGCTTGTCCTCTGCGATATGGAACTGCATCCCGAAAAGCCGCTCATAGGCTATTTCTCCGAGAAAAAGCAGTCCGACAATGAGAAATGCCGCCCCTAATGAGCCTGATTTTTTCCAGCGCATATCCTCAAATCCCTCAACAGGGTGAGTTACCGTATATTTCAGCCATTGTCTCTCAGTCAAGTCCATCATGAGCCTTTTTCTCCTTTCGTCCCGATTTTCTGCGCTTTATCAGTATTACAACCGCCACGGCAAGAACTGCCGCACCTGCGAAGATATATCCGCCGTATTCGCCGAGGAATTCACGTCTGTAGCCCTCAAAAGCCTTGCCGTATATCTTCTTGTCACCGGCAAGCTTTGCATACTTCATAGCGCCCCTGTAATCGCCCTTTCTCAGCAGTGCAGAGGCTATTCCGACGTGTGCGAAATGATAGTTCCCGTCACGCTTCAGCACCTCATACCACGGTTCGAGCGCCTCGTCATAGCGCCCGTCATTATACAGGTCAACAGCCTTATGCACCGTCTTTCCGAATGAAGTCTCCCTGAAAACTGTCACGGTACACTTTGCGCTGTCAACTGCGAACAGCCTGTCACCGAGGGATTCAATCGCCGCCGCCTTGTCAGAGCCGCCGAGCCGCTGTGAGGATTCACCCGTAATGAACAGCAGATTGCAGTCCTTGTCGTACTGGAAAATCCGCCCTGCGGTATAGTCAAGGCAGTTTATATTGCCGTTCTCCGAGATGTCGATATCCACGAATGCAGACGACATGACCTTATTCTGCGATGTGTCGTACATGGGAGTATAGTCGCCGAAGGTCACTTCCATGTTTGAAAAGATGTTAATGCCTGCCGCATTCAGCTTCTTCACGGTATCCGCAGACTGTCCCGATGACGAAGTACAGGTGAAAATGAAGTCTCCGTCAATGTCGAAATTTGTGATGCCCGAAGGTACGCTTCTTGCTCTCCTTGCCCTTTTCTCGTCGGACATGAACAGTCCCCTGAAGTAATTGCGGACTGCCTCTGCGGTCGGTTCAACACGGTTTGCGCCGTAAAATCCCGTAAATTCGCCGTCAGGACTGAACATAGCCGCACCTGTGGTGATATTTCCCAGAACCGCATAGATATTGCCGCCCTTATCCACGAGAACTTTCTGCGGAAGAAAGGTCTTTTTGCTGTCATAGACCTCGTTTTCAGGCTTGGTTATCTCGAATTTCACGTTCCTGTCCATATCGGTCACAAGTATTCGTCCGTTGTCGGTATCGGCAATGTACATAAGCTGATTTTCTGCCGAAACACAGACTCCCATAGGATTTTTCAGCGCAGTCTCCGTACCGTCAGGCATGATGAATCTGTCATATACTTCAAGCACATTCTCAAAATCTGTGTCAACGGCTGTAATTCGGTCATTGCCGCTGTCTGCGATATAGAAAATATTGTCCGATGAACAGAAAATATCACTCGGAGAATTGAATGCAGAAGTTCCGAGGTCAGTTCCCGAAACGGCTTTTTCTGCGATATATCCGGCTTGCGAGGGCACGGCACTTCCGTGGCGGTCATAGTTATATACATCAGCATACGCCGTAAGTGAGACTGCATACACTGATGACAAAGAAAGCGAAAGCAATGCCGCTGAAAGCTTTTTCCAGAATCTCATCATAGTATCAGTCCTTTATTCCCGAATATGCCATAGTTTCGATGACCTGACGCTGTGCGAGCACGAATATCACAACGGGAGGCAGAAGCATGAATACAGCCGCCGCCATTGCAACGCCTGCCTTTGCCATTCCTGAAGCCGCCGCCTGACTGACCACGGTCGGCAGGGTTTTGTACTGCTCCTGAAAGACCAATGCGCCCGACTGTATGTTCCATGCACCCTGAAATGCGAAGATGATAAGCGTCATGAGGGCAGGTTTCTGGTTCGGCATGACTATCTGCCAGCATATCCTGAAAAGTCCTGCGCCGTCAACCTTTGCTGCCTCTATCATGGAGTCGGGAATCTGACTTATCGACTGCCGCATGAGGAATACCGCCATCGGCGACGCTATCGAAGGAAGTATCAGAGCGGCAGGCGTATCGATAAGATGAAGCTTTGCCATGACGATATACTGCATGATATAGATGACACTGCTCTGGTAGAGGAGCGCCACGACTATGACTTTGTTGAGAATTTTACTGCCGGGGAATTTACACTTTGCAAGCACGAATGCCGCCATTGACGCAAATATGCACTGGAGGAACGTTACCGTGAACGTCACGAAGATGCTGTTGAAAACATATCTCGAAAACGGCACACGATTGCTGTTGAGGTCACGGAACATATCGCTGAAATTGTCAAGTGTAGGGCGCAGGGTATAGAATTTCGGCGGAAATACGAACAATTCCTCGACAGGCTTGACCGACATGACGAGTGTGAGATATATCGGCATCAGCATGAATAGTCCCAGAATGAGAAGTATTATGAATATGACGACTGTACCGCCGTGTTTTTTGCCTGCCTGACGGTTTGACGCTTTTATTTTGCTTACGTCCTTCATTCGGGGACACCTCCTTTGCATGATGAAATTCTGACGGGAGCACAAGAGCGTGCTCTCCTACACAAATAGGAATATCGATTGAACCTGTAGGGGATGCCGCCCTCGGCATCCCTGATTATTAATCCGTATATTTCCCGAGAACCTTGCTTATCAGCCTGTTGCAGAGATACATGGCAATGAACAGTATCATGCATATCGCCGCCGCATAGCCCATTTCAAAACGCACCCAGCCGTAGTCATAGGCGTGTGTCATGATAGTGTGCGCCTTGTAGTCCGTACTCGGAAATCCCACAAGATTCTGCGCCACCGTGCCTGCGGTGAACGAGCCGACTATCTGCATGACTGCGGCAAACATAAGCTGAGGGCCTATCGACGGGAGCACGATATAGATAAGCTCCTGCCAGCGGTTGCTGACACCCTCGACTGCGCCTGCCTCATAGAGAGTGCGGTCTATGTTCTGGAAGCCTGCACGAATGGCGAGAAAGCCTGCGCCGAGCGATATCCACAACTGTACCACGATAGTCACGCCGAGAACGTATCTGCCGTCAGTCAGCCATTGCACAGGCGATGTGGTAATGCCGAGGTTGATGAGCACCGAGTTGAGATAGCCGTTTATATCGCCGCTGAAAATGAGCTGCCACACGGTATAAACTCCCGACATCGACGGTATATAGAAGATAAGCGTGAATATGGTCTTTAACTTTCGGGGCAGTTCGTTGATGAACCACGCAAGCAGAAAGCACAGGACATAGCTGAGCGGCCCTGTGAAAAATGCAAAAACAAGGGTTACTCTTATTGACTTTATGAACACCTTATCCGAGAGGAAAAGTGTGCTGTAATTTGCAAAACCTACGAATTTCGGTGTCTGTACCATATTGAAATCCGTGAAGCCTATGGGCAGGGACATGACAACAGGTACAACAGTAAAAACTATGAACAATATCATGAACGGCGCAAGCATGGCATAGCAAGCCTTGTTCTTCACTATCTCTTTCCAGAGATTTCCCGATTTTACGTGCCTTTCAGCCATTTGTCCACCTCCTGAGCTGCTCCTGTTTGCGGCTTATTTCGTCATTGATGTCACGGTCGTACCACATCAGCGTATCACGGGGATTTTCGCCCTCGTTGACTACCTCACGGAATGCGTTCATGATGTTTCTCGTGACTGCATAGGATGACGGGATTATCGGTATTTCGGCAAGTTCTGACTGCTGTGCCATGATTTTTTCAAGCTCACTGTCAGACCATGAGAGCCGTTTCAGTGCCTCGGTATTCGCCGTATCAAAGCGTCCGAGAGTGCCGAGCAAACCTTCTATGCGCCGTCCGTATTCAGCCTGCGTATCGGTATCGGTGAACCATTTCACAAATTTCCACGCATTATCGGCATTTTTCGCACTTCTGAATATCACCGCACCCGAACCGTTCGAGTTTGCGGCATGGGATACTGTACCGTCGCTGCGGACAGTTCCAGGAACAGGGTAAAAGTCCCATAAACCGTCAATTTCAGGCGATGCGGCTTTAAGCTGGTTGAAGAACGTGTAGTTTGATATGACAACGGGGTACTCGCCTGTCCTGAAACGGCTGAAAGCATCGTAGAACTGGGCAAAACTGTACTTTGAATAGAAGTCAGTCCACTCCTCGAAAGCCTCGACAGCATTGACTGTGCCGAATGTTGACTTTGTTAAATCATCATTATAATAGCTCATGCCGTTTTGCAGCATCAGCAGAGCAAATGTATGCCCCGATTCCGTCGCAGGCGAGATATTTGACGTTGGGAGCACAAGCCCTGCCGACATATAATTTCGCTGTAATTTCGGGAGAATATCCCTTAAATCGTCCCATGTTTCGGGCGGTTCTGCAATTCCAAGCTCCGTGAGTATGTCAGTGCGGCAGAACATCATCGGGAAATTACGGCTTATCGGCAGTCCGTAAACGCCGCCTTCATAGGTATACGGCACGGTCGCAGTCTCCTGAAAACGTTTAACTGTTTCGGGATAATCTTTAAACTGAGTGAGGTCAACGAGCATATCCCTTGCGGCAAGGTTCACGGGGAACTCTCCGCCGAGGAACAGTGCTATATCGGGAGATTTGCCTGCAAGTGAAGCCTCGGCCACGCCGCCTGTCACAAGATTTACGGCAACGGGAATGCCTGTTTCCTGCATGAATTTCTCCTCGGTCATCTCCTTGACGACCTGCGCCTGATCTCGTCCGAGACTAACCCAGACCTCGATTGCGTCCTCTCCCGTGACATCTGACAGCGTCGTGTAGTCCTCAAAGAACGAGCCGATGAACGATTTTATGCCGAAACCAAGCGATTTCAGAAGCTTTTTCTCACACGGCGCAAACTCCGTGTCAGCCGCCGCAAACTCAATGAAGTCAATTTCAAGCGGCTGGTCACGATATTCCCTTGTCCATGCCGAAACTGCGGCGATGCTGTCCTTTATCTGCGAAAGATAGTTCGGTATTTTCAGCGGCTTTTCCACGCATTTATCCAGAATTACAGCCATATTCCCAATGACTGCCGCCTCTGAGCCTTTTGAATCGGAAAGAGCCTCGATATCATGCTGAATGTCCTTCAAATCGCCTGAAATCCGCTCAAAACCGTCAACAAGGTCAGGAATCTTCTCATGGACATAGTAATCCGTATATTTGTCGGGGGAAGCGCCCGTAATCATCATCACCCTGCGGTAATACGTGTTCAGTTCGGTCACGATGCCGTCAAGTCTGCGGAGGGAATCGCCTATCTCGCCCGTGACGGCTTCGAGGGTTATGGTATGGTCAGAATTTCCCGAAATATAGACATAAACGCACTCTCCGTCAGCTTTCGGGCTGACCGTATTCCAGTCGGTGTCATAGCCGAATTTCACGAGGTCAAGCTCTTTACACGGCACTTTTCCGTCGATATATATGCGCCGACCCGAACTAAGTCCACGCATGAGGTTCTGACGTGACCTGATGCCGATCTTATACCAGCCGCCCTGTCCGATTTTCTCCTGCGGAATTGTCCATGTGGCGGTTTGAAGCGATTTTGTGCGGTTTCCGCCGCCGAGAGTGTTGTATATCAGCTTGGTCGGGCTTGACGGTGAGACGAGGTAGCTTGTGCTGTCGCTTGACGGGCAAAGTGTTGAAGATGATTTGAAATCAGCCGCTTCGCCTTCGAGCCTGAAACTGCCTGTGCCCGAAAAATCGCAGTCTGCGGCATATTCCGCATAGGTCGGCAGTTTCTCCTGATTGCATAAAGTCAGGCTTTCGAGAACAAATTCCGCACGTTCTGCGGTGAGTGTCAGTTCATGGTGTCCCTTTTCGAGATTGACAAACAGCGGCTCATTGAAAAGTCCGTCACTATCACCAAGAAAAGTTTCCTGCCATTGTTCAGTCTGTACCTGTGCAGGGCGTATCTGATTGCCACGCATATCAGTCGAGATGTCCTTTTCGTTCATCCAAACCCTGTTAAGTTTTATATGAGATGCCGTAGAATAGGGGATTTCTCCGTCAACGGCAAGTGAAAATTCAATTTCGGGGCTGTCGGATATCATAGGGCAGTAGTTCACGGAAATGCAGTAATTGCCGTTTTGCGGCGTATCGAAGCCGTATGTGACCTCACCGCCACTCTCCCAGATAAGGCAGTTTTCCCTTTCGCCGCCGAAACTGTCGGCATATCCTCCGACTGAAAATTCTCCGTTTTCGGCTGAAATATAGTCTGCGCCGTTTATTGGAATATTCACGTCGGGACGTTCGGCTGACGAATACTTGTCATAGTATGCGCTGTAGGTCGGGATATCCGTATTCACAGGCTCTATCGGGTAATAATCATCAGCAGACGGAGCATTTTCCTCTGCACGGACAGTAAGAGAGCCGCCGATATTCCCGAATGTCATGGAAAAAGCCATGCAAACCGCAGTAAATGTGCGAAAAAGGTGCATTTTCTTCATACGTCCCTCCTTTCCGAATCTTCCAAACTGCACAAAACATCAACTTATATTATACCAAATCTTCATCATTTTGTCAACGTCAGCTTGTACAAAACACAAAAAACAATTTTGTTCATTATATAAATTGACGTGGGGGATTTTGTACACCTGTCAGTGACCGACGAAACCGCAAATTCCCGAAACAACTGTATTTTTCTTATATTGTCACTCTTTATGTCAACGTCAGTTCTTAGCCAAAGAGGGGGCACCTCTTGGGACTCTCCCTTTCCTCAACCCTTTTTCTCTAACCCTTTGTCAGATTTTGACCGTTCTCCCCAAAACACTACGTGCTTGCTCTCATACCATGAGGGAATTGTGATTGAGTGTCAGCATAATTTTTGTGAATATAACCATAAATGTGGGGGACGGCGTCCACGACGTCCCTCGGCTGGTCTGAAATTAAAAGCAAAAGTCGGCAAAAAGGAGAGAAACAAGGGGAAAGAGAGTGCAGAGGGAAAACCGCATGGAGGGGGGGGAGAAATGCCGACTTTTACTGCGGTTTTCTTGTGCTCCCCCCTCCGTTAGGTTGTCCCTTTGCATAATGCGGCTACATAAAGAGCTGCTTTTTCAAATAATCAGCATAGAAAATAATAATTTGTGTCATGTGGTTCGTTTCGGGCTTTGGGGACGTCGAAACGCCGTCCCCTACAGAATGATTCATGCCGAGCGCAAGAAATACTCCAACCCAAGATTGCAAGATTGCAAGTTTTTATAAAGTCTGCAACCTTGAAAACAATGAACCTGCGGAAACAATAAAAATATTTTTCATACATTATGCCGAAATTATATTGACATATTTAAGACAATGTGATATCATTAGATTATAATTTTATTTAAAAAGGGAGGAATTACTTTGGCAAAAGTTCTTGAAGTCAAAGGACTTACAAAGCAGTACGACAAGGTACTTGCCGCCGACAAAGTCAGCTTTGAAATCGAAGAAGGCGAAATATTCGCTCTTATCGGCTCAAACGGCGCAGGCAAGACCACAACCATCCGCATGATATCCACTCTGCTCATTCCGACAGAGGGCGATGCTATCGTTGCAGGACACAGCGCAGTGAAAGAACCTGAAAAGGTCAGGGAGTGCATCACATATCTTCCTGATGAGGCTGGCGCTTACAAGGTCATGACAGGTATCAAATACCTGCGTTTCATGGCAAGTCTCTTTACATCGGATATAGACAAGATCAATGAGTATGTGGAGAGAGCAAAATCCATGTGTGGTCTCGGGGACAGACTGAACGAAAAAATCGGCACATACAGCCGTGGTATGACCAGAAAGCTTCTTCTTTCAAGAGCAGTTATGACCAAGCCTAAGCTTGCCATTCTTGACGAGCCTACCAGCGGTCTTGACGTTCTGAATGCACTTGAAATACGTAAAATGATTAAAAAGCTTGCCGCAGAGGAGAAAACATCTTTCCTTCTTTCGTCACATAATATGCTCGAAATCGAGTTCGTTTCAGACCGTGTCGGCATTATCTCAAAGGGACACCTTCTTGTAACAGGTACTCCTGCCGACCTGAAAGCACGCTATAATGCGCCAAATCTTGAAGAAGTATTTGAAAGGGTGGTGAACAACAATGAAATTCATTAACCTTCTGAAAAAAGAGCTTTCCGAGCTTATAAATGCACAGATGCTCGCAACTCTCGGTATTCTCGTCATGGTTTTCGTGCTCATGGGCAATGTCATGAAAAGCGCAGTGAATGAAGTTGTTGAGGATGCTTCTCATCCAAAGGTGAATATCTGCGACCTCGATGATACAGAGCTTACAAACAGCCTCACCGATGCCATTAAAACCGCAGGTGCTGAACTGAAATTAGTAAGCGGCATCACAGATGACTACGCAAAAGCACTCAACGACAACGACATCAAGTCTCTCGTTGTCATTCCCGAAGGCTTCACCGAAAGCGTTGAAAAGGGTGAGCGTCCTCAGCTTATCTCTATTTCTAAGATGACATCAGCCGCTACATTCTCAAATCTCACGTCAGATACATCAGGCGCTACTTCTCTTATCGAAAAGTGCATTGCAAACATTGTTTCTCAGCAACTCGGCATAACTCCCGAAAAACTCGACCTTATCGAAACACCTGTCGAGATAGAGGACAATACCGTTGTTGCCGACAAGTATGCAAAGGTGTCAATCTCGTCTGTAATGTCAAAAGTCTCAGTGCAGAATATGCTTCTTCCTATCGCACTTTTCTTCCTGATACTCCAGACTTCATCGGCACTCATCACATCAATTTCAAACGAGAAAATCGACAAAACGCTTGAAACTCTGCTTTCTGCGCCTGTTTCAAGAGTGTCCATAATCACCGCAAAGATGCTTGCAGCCGCTATTGTTGCACTTATCAATGCAGCAGTCATGATGGGCTGTTTCATGTTCACCATGAAGGATATGACCGCTGACCTCACTGTTGACCTTTCGGAAGTCGTTGGAGAAAATCTCTCGGTCGATGATGCGCTCAGCATTCTCGGTCTCAATCTTTCCGCAGGTCAGTATGTACTTGTCGGCGTGCAGTTCTTTGTTACCATTATGATATGTCTTTCTATCTCAATTCTGCTTGGTTCTATGGTAAGTGACGCTAAATCGGCACAGACCGCAACTCTCCCTATCATGGCAGTTGTTATGATACCATATGTTATCACCATGCTGACAGATGTAAACTCACTTCCTATGGCAGCAAGAATAATTGTATATGCTATTCCGTTCACACACACATTCACATCAATGAGCAATCTCATGTTCGGCAATACGGCTGTATTCTTCGCAGGTCTTGCATATCAGGTCGTTGTGCTTGCAATATTCCTTATCATTGCAGTCCGCCTGTTCAAGTCCGACAAGATACTCACTATGTCGAAAACATGGTCTAAGCGCAGAAAAGGCAAGAATACACCTGCCGAGGACTAATACGTAAATATATATATAAGTACAGGGGATGTCAATTGCGGCATCCCCTGTACTTTTATTTTCAAGGTTGCAAGGTTGCAGACTTTATAAAAACTTGCAAACTTGCAACCTTCCATTTCTGCCGCTCGCTGACACAAATGCGTAAATATGTTTATGGAAGTTTCAGGCAAAAAAATACCGCACAGCATAAAAACCGTGCGGTATGATTCATTTCATCTTATTTCTTTTTGCCTTTGCCTTTATTGTTCTGTTTCTTGTCATCTTTTTTGTCATCGGACTTTTCGGCAATCTGAATTGCAACGCCTGCGGAAATTTCTGCTGTTTCCCCGAGGTCTATCTCAGGAGCATCTGCCTTTTCAGCCTTTTCCTCATTTTCCTCAAAAGCTTCCTTAACCTTTGCGGCGGCTTCTTCGGCTTTTTTAGCCTCTGCATCTGCATCAGCCTTTTCCTTTTCAAGCTGGTCTTTCAGGTTGACCTCCGATACAGCACCCTTTGACTTGATTATCTCCGAGACTTTCTTCGGCTTTTCAACAGTTGCAGGATCAATGCCCTTTTTGATAAGCTCTTTGTCATGTGCTTTTGCAAGGAGAACCTTGTTGTGCTTCTTGTCATAGAGATAGAACAGTATGATACAAGCTATACCGATGATAAGGCATACAAGGCCAAGATTGAATCCCGGAGGAGTATACTTCATCTCAATGGTATGATGACCGGCAGGTATCTTAGCACCTATCATTGCGCCGAGAATGAGTACCTTTCCGACTGAACCCTGACCGTTTTCAAGCTTAACGGTGCCGTCATCGTTTTTGGTTTCAAGGATAAGGTCATCTATCTTTTCACCGTCAACATAGATATCCCAGCCCGGTTCATACGGAATGGAAGTAGAGAATATCTGACCTTCTGCGGCATCGATATCACCTATAAGGCGGCGGTCATTTGACTTGTTCATATCGATATTCCACTGGTTATTTTTAAGACGTGTGATATCCTCGTTGAATGCTTCGTTGTCGAGGTAATAGAAGTTGAAGCCTGCATTCTTTCTTACCATGATGTATTCGTTTGAACCGACATACTGACCGTTAGCACCTTCTGACTGAATTGTGAGACGAATCTCAACATCTGTACCTGCTGTGAACGGGCCAATTCTTAAAACAGGAGACGAGTTGGTATTGAAGTATGTGCCGTAGCCTGCAAAATTGATGAATTCACCGTTTTCGTCCTTTGTTTCTGATACCCATACGTTGCATTCCTTTCTCATTTCAGAGCCGAGGTGCATATAGATATCGCCGTCATTAGGAACGGTAACGTGTATTTTTACAACAGCGTCGTCAACGCCTGCGAAAGCCTCATAGCAGTCATGAACAGTGCCTGTGCTTCCGTTTACATAATCGTGGAGATAAACCTTGGTATCATCAAAGTCTACTGTGTAATCAAAAGGTACATAATACTGCTTAGGCTGGATAGGGCTTGTATAGAAGTCAGCAGTATTTCCTGTCATTGCGCTTAGGTAGTTGTTAAGGCTGTTGAACGGGTTGTCGTTTCCGAGAGCCGTGAGGATAAGGATATCATCATCAGCCATATAGCCTATGTTAAGAGCATTCGGATTCTCATAGACATCAAGTCCGTATGTCTTGTTGTCATCACGCTGATATGTAGTGGAGTAGCACTTCTGGTATGATGAATCAAGCAGTCTGATGTTGCCGTTGTGTCTTGTCGGATCATCGAGAACGTACTTGATGCCGAGGAGTGAGTCTGCAACAGGGTTGCTTCCCTCATACTTGGACTCGAAGCTCTGTGTGAAGTAGCCGAGAGTTTCGATGAATGTAAGAGCCTTTGCATTCATGACAGAGCTTGAATGCGAGATACCTTTAAGGCCGTATGCAAGGTTATCGTTTACCATACGGTTATAGGTCTTTTCTGCACGGTAGAAGCCGCCGTCATATTCTTCAAGTTCCTTTACGACATCAGGAGCGGACATGATATCGGTGTATGACTTCTTGTCAGAGTTGCCGACTTCCTTGTATATCTTACGGAAGGAGTCGAAGCAGTTGTATCCGCCCTCGAAGAAGATAAGGGCTGCCATAACGGCTGAAAGAGCATTCCTGCCCTTCTTGTCCTTGGAGTGGCTGTAAAGATAAACGAGTACCAGGTATATTGCAGCAAGCACTGAACCGAAAGCGATAGTGCCGAGCCATACTTCGTTCCATCTTTCTCCACCGTAGTCCATGTAGTCCTTGTAAGGAAGGATTGCAACGTACTTGTATTTTTCCTCATTGTAGTTGAATTCCTTCATCTTGTTGCAGAACCAGAATATGAGCAGACCGAGGATACCTGCGCCGATGCCGACTTCTTTAAGGCTTACCTCATAGCCGTCAAGCTTTGAGAATACCTCTGCCGCCATTGAGATGAGTACGAAAGAAACGAGGAATGAATATCTGTAAGGGAGCCAGTTAGGATCCTGACCGCCGTGCCAGAGCATATTGATAGGCTTGATGAACATACTGATAAAGAGTATGAAGCCAACACAGGTATAGCCTGCCTTTTTCTTAACGTCTATCTTCTTGTTCATATAGAACAGCGGAATGAGGATGAGTGTCATAACGCCCGAATAAATTTCAGGTCTGCCGTAGAAACGAGTTCCCTCATCAACGTTTACGGAGTAGTACTGGTTCGGGAGAAGTGTCGGGATAAGCTCGATAGGGTTGAACATAGTCCTGTATGAATAGTCAGGAACAGAGAAGTCGAACTTACCGAGTGCAAGAGCGTTATACATCGGCAGTATCATGATGATGCTGCACAGCATAACGACAACGGTAGAAACGCCCATGATGCAGAATGTCTGGAACATTTCGCCTGCGCCCTTGAACTTGCGCTTTGTTCCGAAGAACAGATAATAGAAGAAGTAGATTGCAACGAATATGGCTATCATGAAGCCGATATAGAAGTTTGCAACGAACATTATAGCAGTAGGGATGATATAGTTGATCTTTCTTCCGTCGTCGATGAGATACTCAACGCCGAGTATGATGAGCGGAAGGAAGATAGGGCCGTCTATCCACATCGGGTCGATAAGCTGGATAACGACATAGGACATCATTGAGTACATGGTCGAGAAAAGTATCGACTGTAACGGAGCAAGTCCCTTTGACTTACGTGCATAGATGAAGAAGGTAAGACCTGCCGCACCGACTTTGCACATCTGCATTATCATCATACTTTCGAGTATCATTTTTCTCGGCAGCAGTATGACGATAAAGGTGAACGGGCTTGCGAGGTAGTATCCTATGATACCCATGAAACCGCCTGAAAGGTTTCTGCTCCAGCTGTAGAAAGCGCTTCCGTCGCCCCAGAAGGCATCTCTGATAGCTTCAAAGTAATAGATGTACTGTCCGTTGAGGTCGAGAGTAAGAACTGAACGGTCTCCGAACGGATAGACATCAAAGTTGATGTACGCAACAAGCGTCAGCAGGAACGGGATAAGAAATGCGGCAATATAGTAAAGCGGCATGAACTTTATCTTTTGTCCCGGTATATTCGCCTGTGCTGCGTTTGATGGTATTCGGGCAGCAGTGCCTGAGCTGCCCTTTGCTTTTGACGTAGACATTGGTTTCCTCCTTTTGATTATTCGGGGGGCGGACAAGCCATAATTCCCGATTTTATACTATTGATAATTATACTACATTTTTTTACGATTTGCAATAGCTTTCACAAATTTCTCACGAAAATCAGCCGCTGACTGAGCTGACAGGTGAGATTCTGCCATCAGAGATTGATATGCTTTTTATATGCATTAATATAAAAACAGAAGGATGCAAGGATGCAAGTTTATAGAATGTCTGCATCCTTGCAACCTTGGTGCTCACTCCCATGTTTTGCAAAATCACAATTACGCATTTGTGCCGGCGAGCGATTGTAGGAGACGGCGGTCTCGACGTTCCACAGTTTCGTACAGAGTAAGGCGTAACGCCGACAGCGTGACTGTGGGCGGAGCCTCTCCGCGGCAAAAAGGGACAGCGTAAAAACTGTCCCTTTTCCGCTATATAAATAGCAAACGATTTATTATCAGACCAAATGTCCGATAAGCATTAGAATAAGATATCCTTGAAGCAGAGCTGCGGCTCGTTCTTGTCGAAGTCCCAGCTATGGTATGAACCGCCGTGGCAGAAATTCTTCTGGTCGCATTTAGCGCACTTTTCGTTTTCTTCTGCAAGGTCACGTCTGAATATCTGGAACTTGTTCTTCCACACATCGCTGAAACGGTCTTTGAGGATATTGCCCTGTACAAATTCAGGTCTGCGCTCGATATCAAGACAAGCGATAATATCGCCGCTTGCAGTGATACTTGCTGTATAAAGGCCTGCCGTGCAGAGGAAGTACCAGTCTCTTACCTCACGCTCGTATTCAAGACCGAGATAGTGACTGCATCCGTATGTAACAGGCTCACCTGCAATACGCTTGTTGCGGATAAATTCAAAGAGCGTCTGATAGTCCTCGGGAGTGAGGATAAGTTCAGGGTGATTCTTGGCACGTCCCATTGGCTCCATGTTGATAACACGCCATGAGTCGATATCCATTTCGTTGAATATCTTGAACAGCTCGTCAAGCTGACCGATATTCTGGTGAGTTACAACGGTAGTGACCTGAACAGCCTGAAAACCGCCTGTTCTGATGAGACTTTCGATACCGTTCATAGCCTTCTTATAGCCGCCGGGTGTCTGACGGAAAGCGTCGTGAGTTTCTTCAAGGCCATCGATACTTACGGAAATAGTCCCCATGCCGACACGTCTGAGGTCACGGGCTACCTCGTCATTGATGAGTGTAGCGTTGCTTGTCATGCCCCATTTGAAGCCGAGTTTGTCGGCGATCTCCATTATCTCGAAGAATTCTTTTCTGAGGAGAGGCTCACCGCCTGTGATACAGAGCATTTTGCCGTCAACGGTCATATCCTCTTTGAGCTGTTCGAGGAATGTGCGGTACTGTTCAACTGATAATTCCTCGGATTTAACATCGCCGCACCAGCTTCCGCAGTGGAGACAGTGCTCATTGCAGCGAAGTGTGAGTTCAAGGAAAAGGTTTCTTAGGTCAGGTTTTGTCATGAGACTGCGGCGGTAATCCTCAAGCTGTCTCAGATGCTTATTTTTCATTTTTATATCAAACATAATTTACTCCGTTCAAGAATTGGTATTGTTTTCCGAATTGCTGTCAGTTGTATTGTTATTTTCGTCATCTTTCTTTTCAGGTGCAGGTGACGGTACAGCGGCATTCGGAAAATTTGCTGTCGGTTTCTGCTGCATTGTTGCTGCGAAAGCGGCGGCTGTAAGAAAAGTGTGTAAAGTTTTTTTCATCGTACATCCCTCTCTGACAGGTCATTCCTGCGGAACTGCTGTCGTTTCGGTAGTTTTTATCGGCGAGTAGAATACATCTGCCTCCATGTCGGACGTTCTGAAGAAGAATGCAGGAGGACCGTATGTAGTTACAGGAGTAGAGGTCGTTGTGGTGGTTATGAGCTTTTCAACTTCGGTCTTTTTAGTGGTATCGATAATCTGTGAGATATCAGGCGTATGAAGTATTGCGGTGGTTGCTGTCGGCATCGGCGGTGGAGCGTAAAGCGCCGTTGTCGTTGTTGTCACGTAAGTAACGAGCGTCTCAATATCAGCAGTAGTCTCTGTAAACGTCCACGGTGGGCCGTAGAGAACCATTGTTTCATAGGTAGTTGTGGTGATGATATCCTCAGCAGTCAGGGAAGTTGTCACTGCTTTCTGTTCATCGGTCAGTTCATACTTAGCTGTTCTGCCTGTGAGGTAGTTGCCCATCATAACAACGTCAGCGATATTGAATTCGTCGTCGTCATTGAGGTCAATAAGCCTGTCATATTTTGTGTTTGCGTCAAGCAGCATTTCTTTCAGCTTGATAAGGTCAAAAACATCAATCACATTATCAAGGTTAACATCGCCTCTCGGCTGCTGAGTCCATGCAGGTGCAGGGCCGTAAACGCTGTAGCCCTCATCTTCCTCAGGTCTGTACTCATCATCGAACAGCGGTATTGAAGGCATTTCCGAAGCTGCGTCCGCATTCACATTCGAGGCAAATGCGCCGCCTGCCGATACTGCAAAAGCTGCTGCCGTGAGGAGTGTCTGCAAATTTTTCTTCAATTCAACTCTCTCCTTTCAGAATATATATATCACCTGTAAAAGTGCCTTATTTTGTTTCATAAATTAACGGTGCTCCGTAAACAGGCTGCGGAAGTTCAAATTCGTCAATACGTCCGAGAAGATAATTCTGCATTGTAACAACGTCAGCGATATTGAATTCTCCGTCATCATTTGTATCAGCAAGTTTGTCGTCCCATTCGTCATGTTCGCCGCTTATGAGCATATTTTTCATTTTTGCAAGGTCGAGAGCATCAAGCTGAAAGTCAAGTGTCATATCGCCCCTCGGCATATACAAATACGGAGGGCCATATGCAAGCTGCGGAAGTTGTGTCGTTGTTGTAGTGATAAACGACTCTGCGGTAGTTTCTGTGGTTCTGTTGAACAGTGAGGACATTACCTCAGGAGGGCCGTAAACTGTCATGATAGTTGTGGTAGTAAGTCTGAGCGTAGTGGTTATGAAATCCTCCGTGGTGGTAGTTGCAGTATCCGGTTCAGCAGATGTCGTTGAGCCGTACTGTTCGGCATAAAGCGAGGACATCACTGACGGTGGGCCGTAAACCGTAACTGTTGTTCTTGTTGTATTGGTTATGATATTCTCTGTAACAGCCGTGGTGGTATTCTGACCGAACCACTCAGGAGGGCCGTAAACGTCCTGCGGAGAGTCAAGAGACGGATCATACTCAGCCTTGACGGGAATGTTAATTTTCTGCTGAAAGCTTGCCGCATCAGCATTTGAAGCTACTGTACCGCCCATAGCGGCCGCAAAAGCAGCGGCGGTCAGCAGTGTATGCATACTTTTTTTCATAATTAATCCACTCCGTTAATCCGTATTATCATTAGTTTATGTTTGTGTTTCAGTCGTATTATTGCCGTATCTCTCGGCATAGAGCGATGACATCACCTCAGGCGGGCCATAAACTGCCTGAACAGTTGTTGTGAAAGTAGTAAGAACTGTCTCAATATCGCTCTGAGTAGTTATCTGCGTCACAGGCGGGCCGTAGCTGGTCTGTATGCAGGTCTCTATGTCTGAGATAGTTGTGGTCGTGGTAAGTCCGAGTTCTTCATTCGTAACTGTCTCATAGAAATCGTTCTTTCCGTTCAGGAAACGCTGTAATGAGACAATGTCAGCGATATTGAATGTGCCGTCGCCGTTAACGTCTGAAAGTTTCTGAGCACTGTAGCCCAATTCTTCACCGTTCAGAAGTGCTTTTTTCATGATAATAAGGTCGAACACATCGACACTTGAATCCATGTTTGCATCTCCCTTTGGCAGTAATACCTCAGGTGGGCCGTAAAGCGGCATGAATTTCTGAGCAGACGGATCGAACTCAACTTCTGCTGTCGGAATTGTCGGTGCATTGCCTTTTGCATTTACAGTTCCGATCGTTACAGAGCCCATAGCTGCCGCAAAAGCAGCGGCGGTCATTATGGTTTGTATGGTTTTTTTCATAATTATTTTTCCCCTCTCTGTATCATTATTTTGTCTTTCTTTTTATATGGGAATGCGCTGTGTATTCATTATTATTTTACCATATATTGCGAAAAAAATCAACATCTGTCAATAAAGATTTTTTGTTAATATTATAAAACAATTACATTATGGTGACGCAAAGAATTCGGCTGTATACAGGCACTTCATAAGTATTATGAAAGCCACAGCCGAATCATATAATCATTATTATATTTTTTTACATAGTGACACTACATATCTGCCGTTTCTGATGATATACTGTCTGAACAAAAAATTCTTCTCATTGCAGATTATATTATCACCGATAAACGAAAAACTCACATCAGCAAGCGGATATGAGATGCCAATGCCAATTGTTTTAACAAAGCTTTCCTTCAATGTCCAGAGGCGGAAGAACATGAGGTCACGCTCTGTTTCGGGAGTATCCTCCATAAGCTGACGTTCGCTTTCGGAAAAAGCTCTTTTCATGACATTCGGGCGGTATGGGCGTACCTTTTCGCAGTCAATTCCGCATTCCGCATCAGTCACATAACAGGCGGCAATACCGTCGGCATGGGAAAGATTATAGGCTATTTCAGGGTGCTCCGCAAGGGATGGTTTACCCATTTCATTTTTGACTATCGGCGTATTTTCGTCATAGGCTATGCCGTATTTTTTCAGGCATTCCCGAAGGAGACTGTGTGCATGGGTATGGTGCTGTTTCTTTTCCACGTCCATGAGGGATATCAGAAGCATAATTTCTCCTTTTACATAAGCAGTTTAGCAAACGATTCGGGGACGTCGAGAACGCTGTCCCCTAAAAAAGCGTAGGGGAGCACGCCCTCGTGCTCCCTATTTGAAGATATACCAAGGTGAAGACTTATTCGGGGACGTCGAGGACGCCGTCCCCTACAAATGCATTAACGCAGAATAGCCAAATTATAATTTTACAAATTTGTATCAGCGAGCGAAAGCAAACTGACCGCTACGTACAAAGCAAGGCGGAACGCCGTCTCCGTGACAAACACCGCCGCTCGCTCAGCGGCTTAGTCAAATCTTTCGTCGATAACTCTTGCAGTTTTCTTGGTGCTTCTCGGAAGAACGCCAACCTCAACTACCTTTACAATAGGTGTGAAGCCTATCTTGCTCTTTACCTTTTCGGCAATGCGCTTGCTGAGTGTTGCGAAATCAACATCACCTGTGGACTCAACGTAAATTCTCATGGTGTCCTTGCCCTCAAGGTGAGATATTCTTATCTGATATTCGCTTGATATCTCGTCAAACTTGCCGAGAACTTCCTCTATCTGGCTCGGAAAAACGTTAACGCCCTTTATCTTCATCATATCATCGGTTCTGCCCATGATAACGTCAATTCTCGGATAGCAGCGTCCGCACTTGCACTTGCCCGGGATAATTCTGGACAGGTCGTGAGTTCTGTAGCGGATAAGCGGTGCGCCCTCCTTCACGAGAGTTGTGATAACAAGTTCGCCAAGTTCGCCGTCAGGTACATTTTCGCCTGTTTTCGGATCAATAACTTCAATGTAGACATAGTCGTCCCAGTAGTGCATACCCTCATTGTACTCACAGCTTATACCGATGCCCGGGCCGTATATCTCGGTAAGACCGTAGATGTCATAAAGCTCGATGCCAAGGGAATTTGCGATATTCTCACGCATTTTCTCGCTCCAGCGCTCAGAGCCGATAACGCCCTTTTTGAGGTGGATATTCTCCTTAATGCCTCTCTTTTCAATCTCCTCGGCAAGGAGAAGGGCATATGAAGAAGTTGAACAGATTACAGTAGTTTTGAGAGCCTGCATCATTTCAAGCTGTTTTTCGGTATTTCCGGGGCCCATAGGTACAGCCATTGCGCCGAGTTTTTCACAGCCGTTCTGGAAACCGATACCAGCCGTCCAGAGACCGTAGCCCGGAGTTATCTGAATTCTGTCCATATTGGTGATGCCTGCAACTTCATAACAGCGCTTGAACATCTCGCCCCAGTCGTCAACGTCCTTCTGTGTATAAGGAATAATGACAGGAGTACCCGTTGTTCCTGATGATGAATGGATTCGTATTATCTCCTCCTCGGGAGCAGTCATAAGACCGAGCGGATATGCATCACGGAGGTCTTTTTTCTCAGAGAACGGGAGCTTTGCAAAGTCGTCGGGACTGTCTACATGGTCAATGCCTGCGGCGGCAAGCTTTTTTCCATAGAAGCTGTCAGCCTTTAAGAGAGCCTGAATCCTGTTGTTTACAAAGTCAAGCTGTGTCTGTGATATCTGCATATTTATCTTTCCTTTCTGATTTGTGATTGTAATACTCTGTAGGGGAATCCGTCCTCGGACACCCTCACCTGTTGTTTAAATTGCCGTTAAGGGGACATCGGAATGCCGTCCCCTGCAATTCATATTATGACATTTATCAATAGCGCAGAGCCTTGCTGTTAAGCTCATGGAACTGCGGCTTGACGGTCTTTTTCATGATATCCTCGATATCGTCCACAGAGAACGGTATAACGTCATTTCTGACAGCCGCACCAAGCATTATCATATTGAGCACCTTTGGCGAACCAAGTTCCTCGCAGGCTTTGTCACCGTCAACGAGAAGAACATCGCTCACATTGCGTTTCAGGTAATCAAGCATTTCACTGCCTGTATAATCCGAACCGCTGAGAGTTGCGGTAACAGGCATGATAGGGTGAGTATTCACAACTACTTTTCCGCCGTCTCTGAGATATGGGAGCATTCTTACAGCCTCGGCAGGCTCAAAGCCGATAATGAGGTCTGCCGTCTTTTCAGGGAACATCGGGCAGTAAAGGTCATCGCCCAGTCTGAGGAAACTGAAAACGCTTCCGCCCTTCTGAGCCATACCGATAGTTTCTGCGCTCATTACGGGGATATCATGTGCCATTGCGGCGGCGGCGATAAGCTTTGAAGTCAGAACGATACCCTGACCTCCGACACCGCATATAAGAATATTACTCTGCATTTTCAGCACCTCCTATAGCATTGCACGGGCATACCTGTGAACAGAGTCCACAGCCTGTACAAAGTGAATTTTCGATAGCTGCCTTGCCGTCACGCATTACGATACCCGGACAGCCGAGTGTTTTGATGCATTTTTTGCACTGAACGCACTTTTCGCTGTCGATAACGGCAGGCTTATTGCCCTTTATGAGAACAGCACACGGCGATTTGAAAATGATAGCCTTAACGCCCTTTTCGGCAGAAACACGCTTTACGGTATCAATTGCCTTGTCAAGTTCAAGAGGATTTACAGTTTCAACGGTCTTAACGCCGACACCTCTGAGCACTTCCTGAATGCTTATCTTCTCGACAATTTCGCCCATCATGGTACGTCCTGTACCCGGGTGAGGCTGATGTCCTGTCATGGCAGTTGTGGAGTTGTCGAGGACTACGAGTGTCATATCCGCCTGATTATAGACTGCATTGACTGCGCCTGTAATTGCAGATGCAAAGAACGTGGAATCGCCTACGAATGCGAAACAGCTTGTATCAGGCTCGATTTTGCCGATACCCTGAGTTATGTTAACGCCTGCGCCCATGCAGAGACAGGTATCGACCATATCAAGAGGCATTGCGTTTCCGAGTGTATAACAGCCGATATCTCCGCAGAAAACGGACTTTTTGCCCTTCATGGCTTCCTTTACGGCAAAGAATGATGCTCTGTGAGGACAGCCTGCGCAGAGTACGGGAGGTCTTACAGGAAGTGCAGGTGCTTCTTCAAGTGCAGTCTTTTCGGGAGCATCCCAGCCCATGAATGATGCGATATCAGCGGCGGCAGATGCACAGGTATTTTCTCCTGCGGTCTTTACGTTATGTGTGAGCTTGCCGAGAATTTTTGTGGCAAGGTGGTATTTTCCGCAGATGTATGTGAGTTCACGCTCGATAACGGGATCAAGCTCCTCGATACAGAGCACCTCGTCAAGACCTTCAAGGAACTTCACAGCCGCCTGTTCGGGGAACGGGAACGGAGTTGATACCTTGAAAATACGTGGGTTTTCCTTGTCACGGAGAGCCTCCATAGTGTATGTATAGCTTATGCCGTGAGTAGCGATACCCTTGCGGCAAGCCTTCTTTTCAGGGATAATGACATTGCGCTCATACTCCGAGAAAACGCCTGAAAGTTCGGCATTGCGTTCCTCAATATGAATATGCGAATTATATGAAAGGCGTGGGAAAATAACCCATTTTGACGAATCCTTCACAAAGCCTTCGGGACGGTTTATCTCATACTCGTTTTCGTCTTTGACCTCGATTGATGCATAGCCGTGGCATACTCTTGTAGTCGGGCGGAAAAGCACCGGAGTATGGTATTTTTCGGAATATTTAAAAGCGTCCTGGATCATGTCATAGGCTTCCTGGACTGATGACGGATCAAAGCACGGAAGCTTTGAGAAAGCGGCGAAATGACGTGTATCCTGTTCCGTCTGTGATGAGATAGGGCCGGGATCGTCAGCGACCATGATGACCATGCCGCCCTTTACGCCGATATATGCAAGGCTCATAAGCGGATCTGATGCAACGTTGAGACCTACCTGTTTCATTGTTACCATTGAGCGTGCGCCGCAGTATGCAGCACCTGCGCCGAGTTCGAGAGCGGCTTTTTCATTGACAGACCACTCAACATATATTGAGCCGTTATTGATTTTTGCTGTAGTTTCGAGAACTTCCGTAGACGGAGTACCGGGGTAGCCTGAAACGAGATTCAGACCTGCGGCAACAGCGCCTCTTGCGATTGCGGCATTACCCATAAGAAATTCCTTATGCATTTTAACATCTCCTTTAAGAAACTGTTTTGCAGTGATTACTATATATTATATCATTTTAAAGTATGTGTGTCAAATGAACAGCACATAAAAATACAGCAGCAGCATTTAAGGGCACCTCTAAAAACCCGTTTTGAGTAAGAAAAAGCAGATAGGTACAGTAGATGCAAGAAAAGCCATCGAAGGCGTGCTTTCGCACTACGAGAGGGCTTGACGCAGCAGATGCTGTGCATAGCTGCTTTTTCTCAGAAG